>JBOGYZ010000356.1:0-14208 GCA_050697015.1 Solirubrobacterales bacterium | reverse complement strand
CCTCCACGCTCCCCGCATACCCGGCCGTCTCGGCCACGGCCACAGCCTGCCAGGGCCGTGGACGAGACGGCCCTTCCCTTTCCCGGGCGACAGCTTGCGAGCCCCCATCCCTTCCCGGCGCCCAGCTGTTCCTTATGCCGACCAGTCCGGCAAAAGGAACAGCTGGGCGGGGGACTCAGGACTTGGCGCCCTCGAGCCACTCCCGCGTCGAGACGTGGTGGGCGGAGTGCTCGCCGGTGGCCAGCTCGGCGCGGAGCTCGCCGAGGGTGCCGTAACGCTCGGCGACCACGTTATGGCGGTGGATCGTCTCGAGGTTCTCCTGGCGGGCCATGACGAAGGCCTCGTCGGGGAGGTCGGGGTAGTTCGCGACCACCTGGCGGATCATCTCGCGCACGCAATCCTCGACGAAGCGGGGGGTTTCGTGGGCTTTGACGACGACCGACATCTCGTCGGGGCGCTTCATCAGCTCGTAGATCTCCGAGGACATCGAGGTCTCGACGATCCGCAGCAGCTCCGGCGCGTCGATCCAGGACGGGCCGCCCTCGGGGCAGCCGACGTGAAGGGTGCCGATGCCGCGCTGGTTGTGGGTGGCGATCGGGACGACGTCGACGATCTTGTCGATCTGGTCGTCGTCGAAGCCGGCGGCGTCCAGGCGTTCGCGGGAAAGTCCGGTGACCATCTCCTGGGCGCACGGGCAGGCGGTCATCCCCTGGGCCTGGACGCCGGTGAGGGTGCGGGTGCCCGCCTCGGAGGCGACCGCGGTGCCGAAGAGGACGTAGATCTCCTGGGTGTCGATCTCCGACTCCGGCGTCTTCACCGTTTCCGGATAGTGCGCGGTCAGCGAGACCTCGGCGCGCTGGCCGTTCTGGCGCTCGCGGATCTTCTCGGCGACGTGGGCGGCGAGGATCTCGGCCTTGAAGGCCTCGCCGAGGATCACCTCGTCGATCGCCTCGCCGACGACTTCTTCGAAGCGCGACATGTGCACGCCCGCCTGCTGCGGGTTGAGGTCGACGAAGCACTCGATCTCGGCGTAGAAGAGGTTCTCCTGCTCGCCATCGCGCACGCGGATCACCTTCTCGACTCCGGTCACGCCGACCCGCGAGAGGCTCACCTGGGTCGCCGGCACGCCGGACTGGACATCGGGGACGGTGCGGATGGAGGTGCTCGTTTCGTTCGCCATGTGCAAAGCCTAGACGCCGCCGTCCATCGGTCCCCTATGGACCCGAACACTGCCTATAATCCGCGTTCTGCCGGAGCTTCAGGGTCGGCAAATCCGGGGGAACCGGGGGAGAGAGAGTTTTCATAGGAGGCACCGATCATCGAACCGATTGAGACGGTGGAAGTCGTGGACCGCGAGAACGCGGCCAGCGCTCCCGAGGTTGAGGAGTTGGCCGGGCTGATCGCCTTGGGACGCGAGCGCGGCTACCTCACCTACGAGCAGATCTCGTCCACGCTCGAGGAGGTCGAGATCACGAAGGAGCAGGTATCACAGCTCCACGCGAACCTCGTCGAGCACGGCGTCGACGTCATCGCCGAGGGCGGCGTCAGCGCCTACAAACAACAGCGCGGCGGCGATTCCGCGGGCGCGCCGAAAAAAGAGGAACTCGACCTGACGGTCGAACCGAGCCTCGACTCGCTGCGGCTGTACCTGCGGTCGATCGGCCGGGTCGACCTGCTGACCGCCGCGCAGGAGGTCGAACTGGCGAAGCGCATCGAGCGCGGTGACATGCTCGCGAAGCGGCAGATGGTCGAGGCCAACCTGCGCCTCGTCGTCTCGATCGCGAAAGGCTATCTGGGGCGCGGGCTCAGCTTCCTGGACCTGATCCAAGAGGGCAGTCTTGGGTTGATCCGGGCGGTCGAGAAGTTCGACTACCGGCGCGGCTACAAGTTCTCGACCTACGCGACCTGGTGGATCCGCCAGGCGGTGACGCGGGCGATCGCCGACAAGGCGCGCACGATCCGCATCCCCGTCCACATGGTGGAGAAGCTGAACCGCGTGGCGCACGTCGAACGGCAGCTGGTGCAGCGGCTCGGGCGCGAGCCCGACGCGGTCGAGATCGCCGAGGAGCTGCGCTGGCCGGTGTCGGACGTCCGCGACATCCTGCGGGTGGCGCAGCTGCCGGTCTCGCTGGAGAAACCGGTGGGCGACGAGGACGAATCCGAGCTCGGCGACTTCGTCGCCGACGAGGCGGTCCTCGAGCCGTTCGAGGAAGCGAGCGAGCACATGCAGAAAGAGGGTGTGCGGCGGGCGCTGGACGCCCTGCCGGAGCGCGAGCGCCAGGTGATCGAACTGCGGTATGGCCTCGGTGGGGCCGAACCGCTGACGCTCGAGGAAGTCGGCCGCACCTTCGGCGTCACCCGCGAGCGCATCCGCCAGATCGAGAACAACACGCTGAAAAAGCTGAAGCGTCTCCCCGAGGCGCAGATGCTCAGAGACGCCAGCTAGCGAGCGAGCGCCGCCGCTTCGGCGGCGCATCGCTCGCCGCTGCGGACGGCGCCCTCGAGGTAGCCCTGGGCGCTCCGGCAGGTGTGCTCGCCGCCGAAGAGGAGGCGGCCTTCGGGGCGGCCGACGAAGCCCCAGTAGCGGGTGTACTGGCCCGGTTCGAAAGCGGCGTAGGAGCCGTGGGTCCAGGGGTCGGAGGCCCAATGGTCGAGCCAACCGTCGCCGAGGCGGCCGGCGGCGAGGCCGGGGACCGCCTCCCCGATTCGACCGAGGGCGGCGCGCATGCGGCCGTGGGGTGCCGGCCCGTGCGGGGTCGGACCGCGCTGGGCGGCACCGTGGCTACCGCCGGAGTAGACGGTGAGTAGGGACGGGCGGCCGGGCTCGTCGGTCGAGCTGCACCAGGTGTCGATCTCCGCGTCGTAAAATTCACCGTTCCAAGCGCGGTAGTGGGAGAGGTGCCGGCGGAACTGGAGGAGCAGCTTCGCGTTGGTGCCCATGCCCAGCTCCTCGATGCAGCGGCGCTTGCGCGAGCCGAGTCCCGACCGCCCGAGGTCGACGCGGCGCAGCGCGGTGAAGGGGAGGCAAAGGACGACGACGTCGGCGCGCGCGTCCGCCGCGGTCCCAGCGAATGAGAGGGCGTAGGAGGAACCGCGCCGGCGCAGAGCGGTGAGCGGGCGGTCGAGTTGCAGTGTGCCGGGCGGGAGGCGTTCGGCCATACCCCAGGCGAGCTGGTCGTTGCCGCCGTGGACGTGGAAGCGTTCGTCGGATTCGACGCCGAAGGGGCCGTAGGCGACCAGCATCGAGATCGCTGAGAGGCGGCCGACGTCGAGGCCGTACTCCTCGGCCATGAACTGTTCGGTCGCCAGGCGCAGGAGCTGATCCGAGCCGTGGGGGAGGGCGGCGTCGAGCCACTCGGCGGCGGTCATCTCGTCGAGCGCGCGGGCGGCGCGGGTGTGGCGGTCCCAGCGGAAATGTCCGACGCGGCGCCAGTCGGCGGCGGCGCGGGCGGTGAGCAGGTGCTGATCGCGGTACACGTCGGCGAAGCGCCGTACCTCGCCGTCGAGGAAGAGGCGGGGGTCCAGGCCGGGCCGCTTGCGCGCGGCCGTCTCGAGGTCGTCGAGGGTGAGGTCGAGCTCGCCGGCGAGGGCCCGGATGCGGTGGTGGGCGGAATCGATGAACTCGCCGCCGTGCTCGGCGGTCTGCCCGGCGGCGAACTCGCGCGCCGTCCAACAGCGCCCGCCGACCCGCGCGCCGTGGGCCTCGTAAAGCGTGGAGGCGATGCCCTGCTGATGAAGGCGGTAGGCGCAGGTGAGGCCCGCCAGTCCCGCGCCGATGATCGCGATCCGGGGGCGGGTGGGGGTCGAGCGCCGCGCGAGAGCGTCGGCCAGTCCGGTCGGCCCGAGCAGCGCCGCGGTCGAGAGCCCCGCTGCTCCGGCGAGCAGGCGCCGTCGCGTGAGGGTCCCGCTCAAATCGTGTCGGCCGGCCCCGTGTCGCCCGCGGCGGCCGCCGATTCCTTGGTCGTCCCGACGTCCCCGTCTTCCTCGGTGCCGGAGTCCCGTCGCGGCGCGCCGCCGTTGCCGACCGGATCGAGCACCCACACCGACGGCGCGCGGTCGAGCCACTGGACGTATTCGTCGAAGCCGCTGTACTGCTCGTTGCAGGCGCGCCACAGCTCGTCGCGCTCGGCGCCCTCGGCCACCCGTGCGCTGACCTGGGTCTTCTGCCGCCCGATCTCCACCGTCGCCTGCGGCTTCGCCTTCAGGTTGTGGGACCAGCCCGGCAGCTTGTCGTTGCCGCCGTTGGTGTCGATGAGGATCAGACTTGCGCCGTGCTCCAGATAAAGGACCGGCGCCGTCCGCCGCTCGCCGCTCTTGCGCCCCGTCGTCGTCAGCAGCAGCACCGGCCCGTCGCCGACCTTGTTGCCGATCCGCCCGCCGCTCAGCCGGTAGAGCGGCACGTTCAGCTTGCCCGCCCAGCGCAGGCCGCGCGCCCCCAGCGAGTTCGACAGCTTCGCGTAGAAGTGGTCCCCGGGCATCCGCCGCGAGTATCCCACGCGGCGCAACTTCGCGGTTAGGGTGGTCCCATGCCCGAACCACACGCGTTCCGCCGCGCCGCCGAGACCAAGGACCTCGACCTGATGCGCGAGACGCTCGCCGAGGACGTCGTCCTCCACAGTCCGATTCTCTTCAAAGGCTTCAAGGGCCGTGACACGGCGATGTTCGTCCTCGCCAACGTGAGTGAGGTCTTCGAAGACTTCCGCTACCTCGACGAGGTCCACGGCGACGGCACCGTCGTCCTGCGCTTCGCCGCCAAGGTCGAGGGCAAGTTCGAGATCGAGGGGGTCGACTACCTCACCCTCGACGCCGACGGCCGGGTCACCGACATCACCGTCTTCCTCCGCCCCCTCAAGGCCGTCAACGCCTTCAACGAGCAGATGTCCGCCCGCTTGGGCGCCGCACCGCCCGCCTGATCCCCGGCTTACTAGAATCCTCGACCCACCCGGGGGAGTGTCCGAGTGGTTAAAGGAGATGGGCTGTAAACCCATTGGCTCTGCCTACAGAGGTTCGAATCCTCTCTCCCCCATCAAACGATCTGCGGGACCATGCGTGATTACCCGCATGGGACTGCGGATCGTTCGTGCCTGTGCGTGGCGCTTCGCGGTGCGCGCTGACGCAGATGTAACGCACGGAAACCGGCGAGTGTGACGCACCCCGGTCGCGTCACTTCTTCCGCCGCCGGGGCCGTCTGTGGTTCTGATGTCGGGACGGAATCGTCATAGAGGATCAGCCGCACCTTCATCGCGCCCGATCTGCCGTACCTGTCGAGCCCGCCGCACGACCTCGACACCGCCTCGTTCGCGCTGGTCGAGGACGATCAGGGAGAGGCCGCTCGATCCGCCTCTCCCTACACCTGGCGCCCGAAGCAAGCGTTTGCCGCGATCGCGAGGAATAGTCGGGGCATTTCCGTTTTCTTCAAAAACCGCCGGGATATTCAATAGATTCTCGCCTTTCGTTCTCTACCGGAAGGCACCATGTCCAGACTCAAGAGGTCACTGACGTTCTCCAACGCCATCGCGCTGTTGGCGCTGTTCATCGCACTCGGCGGTTCGGTGTATGCCGCCTCGAACAAGATCGACGGGGCTCAGATCAAAGCCAAGTCGCTGCCGGGCAATCGGATCCAGCCCAACACCGTGACGGCGTCGCAGATCAAGAAGGGCACGATCGGCGAAGCCCAGATCAAGCCCGGGGCGGTCAGCGGGAAGCTGATCAAGTCCGGGGCGGTCACCGCCAAGCAGATCCAGTCCAGTTCGATCACGGGAGCGCAGATCAAAGCCGGGTCGATCTCGGGAGCACAGATCCAGAACGGTTCGCTGGGCGCGACGCAAATCAACCAGACGACCCTCACCGGCATCAGCGCGGCGAACATCCATACCGTGCAGTACGTCGCCACGAGCGTCACGCTCAACCCAGTGTTGGCGACGGGGACCAGCGCCACGGCGACGTGCCCGTCCGGCATGAAGGTGATCGGCGGCGGGGCCACCACGAGTAACCCGAAAGAAGCGTACATCAACGAATCGGGTCCGAATGGTGAACGCAGCGGCTGGGTCGCGGTCGGGTTCGGCGGCTTCGAAAGCACGGTGACCATGAACGTCACGGCGATCTGTACCCCGGTCGCTTCGCCAGCCGGCTGAGTCGGGCCTGCGGCCTCACGCTCCTCCGGACGGAGCGCGGGGCTCATCTTGGCGGCGGGGCTAGCCGGCCTCGCCGCCGAGGGCGGGCTCGGCCATCGGGCGGGGCCTGGGATGCTCGCGTCGCTCGAGGCCGGTGCCCTCGAGGTCGACGTTGGGAATGATCCGGTCGAGCCAGGCGGGGAGCCACCAGGCGCGCCTGCCGAGCATCGCCATCACCGCCGGGATGATCGTCATCCGGACGACGAAGGCGTCGAAGAGGATGCCGATCGCGAGGGCGAAGCCGATCGATTTGATGATCGGTTCGTCGGGAACGATGAAGCCCGCGAAGACCGAGATCATGATCAGTCCGGCCGCGGTGACCACTCGGGCCCCGTGGCGGAAGCCGTTGCGGACCGAGTCCAGCGGCTCGGCGCCATGGGCGAACTCCTCGCGCATCCGCGAGACCAGGAACACCTGGTAGTCCATCGCCAGGCCGAACAGGATCCCGATCGCCAGCACCGGCAGGAAGCTGAGGATCGCCGGTGAGGCTTCGACCCCGAAGAGGCCGGCCGCCGTCCCTTCCTGGAACACTGCGACCACGGCTCCGAAGGAGGCGCCGATCGTCAACAGGAAGCCGGCGATGGCGATCACCGGTACCAGGATCGAACGGAAAGCGACCATCAGCAGCAAGAGTGCCAGGCCGACGACGACGATCAGGTAGAGCGGCAGCGATTCGGCCAGCTGGTCGGAGACGTCGATGTTCGAGGCCGTCGCTCCCGCGACCAGGAGGTTGGAGCCGTCCGTCGAGACCGTCTGGTCGCGCACGGTCTTGACCAGGTCTTCGGTCGCCGTGCTTTCCGGACTGCTCGTCGGCGTCACCGAGATCACCGCGATCGACTTGCTTTCGTCGAAGGTCGGCTTCCCCACCGAGGCGACGTCTTCCAGCTTGGCCAGACTACCTGCGACCCCTTCGGCCGCCGCTTTGGCGCCGCTCGACGGCAGCTCGGCGACGACCGTCAGGGCGCCGTTCGAGCCCGCCCCGAACCCCTTGGCGATCAGATCGTAAGCCTGGCGCTTGGTCTGGTCCTTGGGGGCGGTTCCCTCGCCGGGCAGGCCGAGGCGCATGTTGAGGACCGGGATCGCGAGGACGAGTAGGACGATCGCTGCGAGTCCGGCGGCCACCACCCGGTGGCGGGTGACCAGCCCGACCCAGCGGGCGCCCATCGTCCGCTCGGTGCCGCGCGGCCGTTCGAGGTCCTTGCCCTTCAGCGCCCGCTTGCCGGCGAAGCCGATCAGAGCCGGGATCAGGGTCAGGGCGATCAGCACCGCGATCACCACCGTGCCCGCGGCGGCCAGCCCCATCGCGGTCAGGAAGGGGATCCCGCACACGGCCAGTGCGGCCAAGGCGATCGCCACCGTGGCGCCCGCGAACACCACGGCGCTGCCGGAGGTGCCGACCGCATGGCCGACCGCCTCTTCCGGGTCCATCCCCTTGGCCGCACCGGTGCGATATCTGGAGACGATGAAGAGCGCGTAGTCGATCCCGACGGCGAGGCCGAGCATCGCCGCCAGCGCCGTCACAGTCGAGGAGAGCGTGGTGAAGGCGGTGATCAGGGTGATCCCGAGGATGCCCGTGCCGACCCCGATCGCCGCGGTCGCCAGCGGTAGGCCGGCGGTGAGCAGCGAGCCGAAGGTGATCGTCAAGACGATCAACGCGACGATGATCCCGATCAGCTCCGCGGTTCCTCCGGCGTCTTCTTTTTCTTCGCCCGCGGCGCCTCCGAACTCGACCTGGAGCCCGGCGCCCTTGGCCGGAGCGAAGGAGCTCTGCAGCTCTTCCCGCCGGCCGGCGTCGATCTGGTCCCGTTCTTCGCTGAACTGGACCTGTGCGAGGGCGTAGGCGCCGTCGCTGGAGATCGCGCCGGTTTCGATCGGGTTGGTGACCGAGATCACCCCCGGCGTCTTGGCGGCGGCGGCGACGCTATGTTCGATCGCCGCCGCGTCTTCCTTCACCTTGCCGCCGTCTTGAGCGGCGAAGACGACCTGGCCGGAGGCACCGCTGGCGGCCGGAAGCTTTTCCTTCAGCAGATCGATCGCCTGCTGGGAGCCGGTGCCGGGGATCTTGAATTCTTCGGAGAAGGGCTTGGAGAGCGTGCCCGCCGCGATGCCGAGCACGATCAGGAGTCCCAGCCAGATCGCGAGGACGCGCCGGCGGTGTCGATAGGACGAGCGCCCGAGGCGCTGGAGGACGGCTGCCATGTGTTCTTCCTTCGAGTCGGGGGGAACCGGGGGGACGGGGGAGAGCTACAAGGGCAGGCATTCTTGCAGGCTCTTGCAAAATTGCAAGTAAATAAAGTTTTGCAGGCAGACGTTAGACTGCTCGCATGTATGCCGAGCCGGGTCTGCGCGAGCTGAAGAAACGTCGGACGCGGCGCGACATCGTCGTGGCGACCCTCGAGCTGAGCTTGGAGCACTCCTACCGCGCGACCACGATCCCGATGATCGCCGAGCGGGCGATGGTGTCCCCGCGCACCGTCTCCACCTACTTTCCGAACAAAGACGAGATCCCGTTCGACGGTATCGACGAGGTGCTGGACGGCCTCGCCGTCCGGCTGGCGGAGAAGGAGCGGCCACCCGTCGAGCGGTTGCGCCTCTGGATCGACGACCGCGACCCTCGCCACGACGAAGAGCTACAGGTCCTCCTTCGCCAGGCGCTCATCCGCGACTCCGACCTGCGGCTGATCGAGCATCGCTACCTCGACCGCTTCGCCGAGCTCACCGCCGCCGCGGTCGCCGAGGAGCTCGGCGTCGCCCCCGGCGACCCTGGTCCCCAGACCTTTGCCGCGGCCTTTCTCGGCGTCCTGCTCTCTCTGCGCAACCGGCTCGCGGACGAAAAGCGCAAGAAAACGCCGGCGGAGGCGCTCGAGGTCGGCTTCGAGTTCCTCGAAGCGGGCCTGGTCGCGCTCCGCAAATAGGGGAGGATGCGGGGGTGGACGAGGAGCGCAACCTCGAGGGACGGGTCATCGCGATCGCCGGGGTCGGCGGTGGACTCGGACCTTCGGTCGCGGCGCGGCTGGCCGAGGCCGGGGCGATCGTCGCCGGCGCCAACCGCGAGCAGGAGGATGTCGACGCGGTGGGGGAGGAGCTCGGGCTGCCTGCCGATCGATGGGACGGGCGCGCGGTCGACCTCACTGACGAGGACGCGGTCGCCGGGTGGCGCGACGGGCTGGTCGAGCGCTTCGGGCGCGTCGACGGACTCGCCCATCTGGTCGGCGGTTGGCGCGGCGGGCAGCCGCTGCACGAGGAGCCGCTTGCCGACTGGGACCTGCTGGAGAAGCTCCTGATCCGCACGGTCCAGCTGACCACGCGCGCCTTCCACGATCAGCTCGCGGCGTCGGAGCACGGGCGCTTCGTGCTCGTCTCCGCGAAGCAGGCGCAGAAGCCGAGCAACGGCAATGCGGCCTATGCGAGCGCGAAGGCCGCGGCCGAGGCGTGGACGCTCGCCTTCGCAGACGGCTTCGAGCCGGGCGGAGCGACCGCCAACGTCGTCGTCGTCGACGCGATCCTCACGCCGCGGATGCGCGAGGAAAATCCCGGCAAGGAGTTCCCGACCTTCACCCCGGCCGAGCACATCGCCGACGCCATCGCCTGGCTCTGCTCCGACGCCGCGGCGGAGATGAACGGCGCCCGGCTGGCGCTTACGATGCCCTGATGGCGACCGAGGCAAAGAGCGCGAAAGCGCCGAACGGCAAGATGACGATCGGTGAGCTGGCGCAGCGCACCGGGATGACGATCCGCAACATCCGCGCCCACCAGACGCGTGGCCTGCTGCCGCCGCCGGAGGTTCAGGGCCGCACCGGCTACTACAACGAGGAGCACGTTGCGCGGATCGAACTGACTCGCGAGATGCAGGCCGAGGGGCTGAACCTGGAGGCGATCCGGCGGGTGCTCGAGAGCACCGGGGGCTCCTCCAAGGAGATGGTCGACTTCGCCCGCGCCGTGCGCGCTCCCTTCGAGGACGAGACGCCGGAAATCTTCGTCCCCGGCGACTTCGCCGCCCAATGGAGCGTCGAGTCGGTCGACGAGCGGCTGCTGCGGCGGGCGGAAAAACTGGGCGTCCTGCGGGTGCTCGCCGACGGCAACATCGAGGTGATCAGTCCGCGCCTGCACGGCGCCGCGACGCGGTTGATCGAGTTCGGCGTCAGCCCGACCGCGGCGATCGCCTTGGCGGCCAAGCTGCATGAGCACGCCGACGCCGTCGCCCGCGCCTACATCGACCTCTTCACCGAGCAGATCTGGGGACCCTTCGACAAAGCGGGCCGCCCGGAAGACGACTGGCACACGGTGCTGGAGGCGCTCGAGGCGATGCGCCCGCTCGCCTCCGACGCCCTCCTGGCGATGTTCCAGATCACGATGGGTGAGGAGACCGAGAAGGCCGCCGAGCGCACCCTCCGCAACGCCGGCAAACCGCCGAGCCGCGGCCGCGGCCGCAAGCGCCGCTAGGGCTGCTGGCCTGAGCTCCGCGTCTTCGCCGGCTGCTTGCCGAGGATCGTGAAGGGCTTCGTCAGCGGCTTCGCGGTGTTGTTGGCTTCGTCGGTGGCGCGGAGGACGGCGACGTAGCGGCCGGGGCGGGCTTTGAAGTGCTTCCAGCGGGCCGCCAGGCGGACGTGGTTGATGCCGATGTAGGTGGGCCATTCGCGGTAGCCGTTGTAGACGCGGTGGCCCTTCGCGTCGAGTCGGTAGTACTCGGCGTCGAGTGAGCCGCCCTCGCTGATCGAGGCGCGCATCGGCGTCCCCTTGGTGCCCGTCAGCTTGGTCTTCGCCAGCTTCACTTCGCCGATCGTCGGCGGGGTCAGGTCGATGTTCAGCGGCGGCCGCGGGCCCGGGTTGGAGAGCGGGTTGCCGGGTTGGTCGGAGACGATCACCTCACCGCGGACCCAGGCGTGGAGCTTGCACTGGAAGAAGTATTCGCCGGGCTGGGTGAATTCGAGGGTGTATTCGTCGCCCGCGCGGTGGTGGGGGACGTCGGTGCCGGGGTCGGAGTCCCACTGGAGGTCGTTGGTTGACATCCCGGTGACCGAGTGCTCGAGGTCGGGCCCGAGCCAGTCCCAGGTGACTTTCTCACCGAGGTTGATGTGGACTTCTTTGTTCGACCACTGGTAGTCGAAGATCGAGACCCGCGTGTTGTCGGCGGAGGCGGCGGCCGGGAGGACGAGCGCCGCGATGGCGGCCAGCGCCGCGGCGTTCGCAGAAAGGGCCGCTATCCGGCTAAAAGTGCGAACGCGGGTCAATCGACGATGTACCACCCGTTCATCCCCATGTGGAAGTGGGTGAAGACGTGGCAGTGGTAGAACCAGCGCCCCGGGTTGTCCTCGACGAATTCGAGCCGGAACGAGTCGGCGGGGCCGAACGTTTTGGTGTCGATGATCGTCCCGTCCGGGGCGGTCCACCGGTGCCCGTGCAGGTGGAAGGTGTGGAAGAAGTTGTCGAGGCCGTAGACGTGGAAGCCGACCCGCTGGCCGACTTTCGCGTGCAGGTCCGGCGTGTTGCCGGCGTAGGCGCGCCCGTTGATGCAGGAGAAGTTTTCCTTCAGGCCGGTGATCGGCGGTTCCCAGGAGTGGAAGCCGAGGAAGAACTCCGCTTCCGGCGCCTGCTCGCCGGCGGCGCGGACGACCAGCGGCCCGAACAACCCTTTGAAGACCGGCAGCGGGTCCATCGGCCCGTGGTCGTGGTAGAGCCAGGTCCCTTCGGTCCCCGGTTTCGCTTCCCAGACGTAGGTGAAGGTGCGGTTGTGCTGAACGAAGCCGCCCGGGTCGGTGAACTTGCCTTTGTAGCCGCCGTCCATTTCGTCCGAGTACCAGATGCCGTGCGGGTGCATCGTCACCGGGGACTTCAGCTTGTTGCGGAAGTGGACGATCAGCGTCTCGCCGACGCTGACTTCGAGTAGCGGCCCCGGCACCTTCGCCGGCCCTAGCGGTTTTTTGAAGTTGGGGGTCCAGGCGCGGTAGGCCCAGGCGGTGAACTTGGTCTTGCCCTTGATCGGCATGTTCATCATCTCGTCGCGACCGGTGGGGACGATGTCCCACTCGACCGGCTCGGCGGTGATCCAGTATTCGCGCGCCGCCCCGTTCACGGTGAAGGCGGCGAGCTCGGTCCGCCCGCCGTCGTCCACCGAGCTCGCGTCCGCCTGGGCCTCTTCGGCCGCCGCTACCTTGGGCGGCACCGCGATGCCCTTGGCGTGGGCATCGATGTCGATCTGACCTTCGTTGGCGCTGATCTTCTGCCCGGCGAGCGTGCAGAAGAACATGCCCCCGCCCAGCGCGAGGAACCCGCGCCGGTCGAACCCTCCGTCCCCCAAGTTCATCGCGTGCCCAGCATCAGGGAGCTACTTCTTGACGACGATCGTCATGCGCATCTGCGTCGGGTGGATCGTGCAGATGAACTTGTAGGTCCCCGGGGTCGTGAACGTCTTTTCGAATTCGGCGTTGGTGACCGCGGTCGTCTTGGTCGAGTAGGTGGCTTTGCCCTTCAGCCCCTTCGGCCCGCTCTTCAGGTGGACGTCGTGAGGGTAGGTGTTCGCTTCCGCCCAGACCCAGTCGACGGACTGCCCTTTCTTCAGGGTCAGTTTTTCGGGACCGAAGTAGAAGTCGGCGACCGACACTTCCTTCGGCTTCGATTTCGGCTGCTGCGGCGCGTTCGCCGCGGCGGCGGCCGCCCCCGAGAGGGCGAGTGCCACCACCGCGATCGCGACCAGTTTCAGCGCCCGCATCAGCAGGTCACTTCACCGGGCTTCGGCGCGACTTCCACCGGCTTGTACTGCTGGAATGCCGGATGCGTGGCGACCCGTTTGACCCAGGTGCACTGCTGGTTCTGGGGCGGGCTCTGCCCGGCGTACCCGAGGATCGTCGACGGATTGCCGGTTTCCGAGAGGCTGGCGATCTGCAGCCCCGCCGTGATGTTGATGCTGGGCACCGACTTGCTCGCGTATTCGGTGATCTTCGTCTGCGGGCATTCCGGGTAGATCTGGCTCAGCGGCACTTTGCCGTTGCCGGGCGCGAACGTCGAGTTGGAGCTGTTGGCGCCCCAGCAGTTGCCGCCGCCGGTGTAGTCGTTCCACATGTCGTATTCGCCGTTCGGGTCGGCGCCTTCGCGGCCCATCACGTTTTCGACGATTTCGTTGTTCACGTTTTTCGCTTCGTTGCCTTCGTTGGCGATGAAGGTTTCGCCGGGGCCGGAGAAGGAGGCGATGCCCCACTTGTAGTTGCCGAACACCCGGTTGCCGCGGACGACGTTGCCGTCGCTGCCGTAGAGGACGATCCCCACGCCGGTCGGGTAGTTGACGGTCTGGCCGCTCAGTTCGCCGAGCCCCTCGGAGACGGTGTGGAACGCCGACCCGGAGAGGAAGTAGTTGTAGTTGTTCCAGAACACGTCGTTGCGTTCGATCACGTTCCAGGCGTTCGGCTCGTAGCCCTCCGAGTCCAGCGTGTTCGGGACGATCCCGGCGCCGTTGTTGTAGAAGGCGTTTTCGATGATCCGCACGTACTTGGAGTTCGTGCCGGAGTAGCCGAGGACGTTTTCGTAGCTCTTGTCGTTCTTCAGCAGCGTCCATTTCGGCTTCGCCTGGCAGGGCGTGTTGTCGTAGACGTTCCACTTCTTGTTGTCGCACGGCGTTTCGCCGACGTAGAAGGCGGAGTCGCCCTGGTGGTTGCCGGCCGAGTTGATCATCTTGCCGCCGTAACAGTTCTTGGCGAAGAGGCCGTAGCTGCGGTTGCTCGAGGCGAAGAGGTTGTTCATCGTGTAGCCGTTGCAGTGCTGGCCTTCTTCGTTGGAGGCGTGGATGAAGAAGCCGTTGGACTCGAAGTTCCGCGCCCACATGTTCTTCAGCACCAGGCCGTCGACCGAGATCGCCTCGATCCCGTTCTGCGCCGCGCCGAGTTCGCCCTTCGCGTTCTTGCCTTCGAGGATCGTCCGTTTCGGGTCCTTCTTGGTCCCCTCGATCGTCATCCCGCCGAAGCGCATCTTCCGTTCGGTGCCGTCGACGACGACCCCTTCGACGTACTTGCCCGGCCGGATCGCGACCGTCACCTTCGCCTTC
>JBOGYZ010000355.1:0-4027 GCA_050697015.1 Solirubrobacterales bacterium | reverse complement strand
TCGAACCTGTCCAAGCAGCTGATCGAGCACGAGCGGATCGAAACCAGCCAGGCCAAGGCCAAGGCGGTCAAGCCCGATGTCGAGAAGCTGATCACGCTCGCCAAACGGGGCGATCTGCACTCCCGTCGTCAGGCCCTCGCGGCGCTACATAACGACAAGTTCATCGTCCACAAGCTGTTCGATGAGGTGGCGCCCCGGTACTCGGAGCGCCCCGGCGGCTACACCCGCATCGTCAAGCTCGGTCCGCGGCGCTCAGACTCGACCGAAATGGTCTACCTCGAGCTCGTCTAGGTAGGTGACGCTCTCGAGGTAGAGAGCGTGGGGTGGGGCGGTATCGCCGCCGTCGTTGCGGTGGGCGCCCTCTAGTAGGGCGGTGAAGTTCTCGACCGTACGTCGGGACGAGGCGACCTCCAGCATCGTGCCGACCAGGGCCCGGACCATGTTGCGCATGAAGGCGTCCGCCGTGATGCGGAACGCCAGTAGCGGCTCGGCGCCCCACGGGCTCGCTTCGTCGCGCCAGCTCGCGGCGAAGACGTCGCGGTCGAAGCGGACATGGTCGGTCTGGGTCGGGGTGAAGGCGGTGAAGTCGTGGGTGCCGAGGAGCGCCGAGGCGCAGGCGTCGAGGGCCTCACGGTCGAGGCGGTGGGGCCACCAGAGGGCGCGGCCGTGCTCGAAGGGGCTCGGTGCGTTCCGCGGCGCCACCCGGTAGAGGTAGGAGCGCGAGCGGGCGTCGTGGCGGGCGTTGAAGCCCTCGGCGACCGTCTCCGCGCGGCGCACGGCGACGTCGGCGGGCGTCACCCCGTTCAGATTGCGGGCCAGGTCGGGAGGCAGGGCCGTTTCGGTGTCGAAGCTCGCCACCTGCCCGAGGGCGTGGACGCCGGTGTCGGTGCGGCCGGCGACGGTCAGCTGGATCTCCTCGCGCAGCACCTGCGCCAGGGCCGCCTCCAGCACGCCCTGCACGGTCCGAAGCCCCGGCTGGCGGGCCCAGCCTCGGAAGTCGGTGCCGTCGTATTCGATGTCCAGGCGGACGGTCCTCACGGGCGGCAGTATCGCTGACGTCCCGCCCACCTAGAATCGGGAGCGATGCGCGTCCTTCTCACCAACGACGACGGGATCGCCGCCCCCGGGCTGCAGAGCCTGCGCCGGGCGCTGGTCGCGCTGGGCGGGGTCGAGGTCGTCACGATCGCCCCCGACTCGAACCGCAGCGCGACCGCCCGCAGCATCACCACGCGCTCGCCGCTCGCGGTCGAGGAGGTCACCTTCGAGGACGGCAACGTCGGCTACGCGACCGATGGCACACCGGTCGACTGCGTCCGCTTCGCCGAGCTCGGCCTCGGCGGCCCGCGTCCCGACCTGATCGTCTCCGGCATCAACCACGGCGCCAACCTCGGCGACGACATCACCTACTCGGGCACGGTCGCGGCGGCGCTCGAGGGGATCGTGCTCGGCATCCCCGCCTTCGCCTTCTCCCAGCAGACGGCCGGCGGCGGCCTCGGCTACATCAGCGGGCGCTTCGACTTCACCTTCGCCGCCGATTTCGCGGCGCGCCTGGTCGAGCGGGTACAGGCCCACGAAATGCCCGAGGCGACCCTGATCAACGTCAACTTCCCTGGCGTCGAGGTGACCGGGGTGGAGGTGACGAAGCTCGGCAAACGGATCTACAACGACGAGCTCAGGCTGCTCGACGAGGCCGACGACAACGGCCGCAAGCGCTACGAGATCTACGGCTGGAAACCCGGCTACGAGGAGTGCGAGGGGACCGACCTCTCCGCGGTCGCCGCGGGGCGCGTCGCGGTGACGCCGATCCACTTCGACCTCACCGATCACGGGGAGCTGGAGCGGCTGCGCGGCTGGGGGCTCGAGGAGATGCTCGGTACCTCGACGCCGGCCGCATGAGCGCCGCAGAGATCCCGGCCGATGTCGCGGCCCGCGCCGCCGAGCTCCGCGCCGAGCTCGACCGGCACAACCGCCTCTACTACGTCCTCGACGAACCGGAGGTCGGCGACGACGTCTACGACGAGCTGCTGAACGAGCTCCGCGACCTGGAGGGCGAGTTTCCGTCCCTACAGACCCCCGACTCGCCGACGCAGCGGGTCGGGGCGCCGCCGCTCGAGCGCTTCGAGCCGGTCACCCACCACGAGCAGATGCTCTCGCTCGCGAACGCCCGCAACGAGGAGGAGCTGCGCGCCTGGGAGACCCGGCTCGCCAATTACCTCAAACGACTCGATATCACCGCGTCGCAGTTCAGCTACACGACCGAGCCGAAGATCGACGGGCTCGCGATCACCCTCACCTACGAGAACGGCGTGCTTGTCCGCGGCGCCACCCGCGGCGACGGGCGGACCGGGGAGGACGTGACGCAGAACATCAAGACGATCGGCTCGGTGCCGCTGCGGATCGAGGACGGGCCCGAGCTGATCGAAGTGCGCGGGGAGGCCTACCTGCCGATCGCCGCCTTCAAAGCGCTGAACGAGCGGCGCGCCGAACGCGAAGAACCGACCTTCGCCAACCCGCGTAACTCGGCGGCGGGCTCGATTCGCCAGCTGGACCCCAAGCTGGCCGCCGAACGGCCGCTCTCCACCTGGATCTACGGGATCGGCGCGGTCAAAGGCCTCGACCTGCCGACCCACATGGACGAGGTCGAATGGCTGGCGAAGCAGGGCTTCAAGGTCAACCCGGACACCGCCCATCACCAGGGCGTCGAGGGGGTGGTGAAGCGCTGCCACTGGTGGGAGGACCGGCGCGAGGAGCTCGACTACGAGATCGACGGAGTCGTCATCAAGGTCGACGAGAAGGCGCTGTGGCGCGAGCTCGGCGTGGTCGGCCGCGAGCCGCGCTGGGCGATCGCCTGGAAGTTCCCGCCGACGACGGCGACGACGACAATGCACAAGGTCGTCTGGAACGTGGGGCGGACCGGCCACCTGGTGCCGTTCGCGATGCTGGAGCCGGTCCACGTCGGCGGCGTCACCGTCTCCACCGCCACCCTTCACAACGAGGAGGACCTCGCCCGCAAGGACGTGCGCAACGGGGACGAGGTCGTGGTGATGCGGGCGGGCGACGTGATCCCGCAGGTCGTCTCGCCGAAACTGCCGCGGAAGAACAAAAGCGCGCGCAAGCCGAAGCCACCGAAGAAATGCCCGAGCTGTGGGACGCCGACGGTGAAGGCTGAGGACTCGGTCTTCACGATCTGCCCGAACCGCACCGGCTGCCCGGGCCAGAACTGGCAGCACGTCAAACACTTCGTCTCCAAAGGCGCGATGGACATCGAGGGACTGGGCGAAAAACAGGCCTCCGTCTTCCTTGACCAGGGCCTGATCGTCGATGTCGCCGACATCTACGACATCACCGAGGAGCGGCTGGTCGAGGTGGAGCGCTTCGGCGAGACCTCGGCGCGCAACCTCGTCGCCTCGATCGACGCCTCGCGCGAACGGCCCTTCAAACGGGTGCTCTACGCGCTCGGCCTGCCCGGCGTCGGCTTCGTCACGGCGGAGGCACTGGCCGACCACTTCGGCTCGATCGAAGCGCTCCACGAGGCCGATCCGGAGGCGATCGAGGAGGTCGAGGGCGTCGGGCCGATCATGGCCGAGCAGATTGCCGAGAGCCTCGGCGACGACGCCACCTGGGCGCTGGTGGAGAAGCTGCGCGAGAAGGGCGTGCGCCTCGAAGCCGACCCCTCCGAACAGCGCGCCACCGGCGGCCCGTTGGAAGGCAAGACCGTCGTCCTCACCGGCACCCTGCCGGAGCTCACCCGCGAGGAGGCGGCGTCCCTGGTGAAGGGCGCCGGCGGCAAGGTCGTCAACTCGGTGTCCAAGAAAACCGACTTCGTGGTCGCCGGGGAGAACCCGGGCTCAAAGCTCGCCAAAGCGGAGAAATACGAGACCACGGTCCTCGACGAAGACGGGCTTCGGGGGGTGCTCTCAGGGGAGATCCGAATTGAGGCCGAGGCGGACGAGGGCTAGGTCGGCCTGTCCTTCCGGCCGCGGCGGCAGTCCTAGTTACGTCCTGGGCGTCTCATGGAGGTCCTGGC
>JBOGYZ010000354.1:0-3682 GCA_050697015.1 Solirubrobacterales bacterium | reverse complement strand
GCCAACCACCGGTGAGTTCGCCGTTATGGCCGCTATGCGGACCTAACTGCGAACTCGACCCGGGAGGGGTGTCGGGATGCGGGAGGAAGGCTCACGGAAGGGTGACCTCGTGCGGGCTCCGTGTCCTTCTCCGCGCTTCCGTGCGTGTTCCTCATCGCCCGATCCGTCGCTCGCTGACTTATGGGCGCTATGGCGCCCTCAACTCAGCGAGCGTCAGAACCCTCTCGGGGAAGTGTGTCTTCCTCCCCCGCCCGCGGCTCTCGGCGACGCCGACGAAATGTCAATCGTGCGCGGGACTCGCGTGGGGGGTCAGCTCGGCTGATCGCGCATTGACGACCTGAGCGGACGTTAGGATGACGGGCGTGGACTATCTGCGCCGTCACTTCACGTACGCCAACGTCGTCGCCTCGCTCGCGCTATTCCTCGCGCTCGGCGGCGCCGCCTTCGCCGCGACCCAGCTGCCGCGCAACTCGGTCGGCACCGGCCAGCTGAAACCGGGAGCGGTGACGGCGGGCAAGATCGCGAAGAAGACCCGCAACCAGCTCCAGGGCGCCCGCGGCGCGACCGGCCCGGCAGGTCCCCAGGGTAAGACCGGCAAACAGGGCGCCAAAGGCGCGACCGGCGCGAAAGGCGAGACCGGACCGCGGGGCGCAACCGGCGCGACGGGCGCTGACGGCACCGGCCCGGCCTTCGAAGTCTTCACCGACCCCAACACCAGCCCGAAGGCGATCGGGACGAGCGCGACCTCGATCCTTGCCGAGAACCTCGGGGCCGGCTCCTACGTGATGACCGCGAACGTAGTCGTCGAAGCCACGGCGCCGGGCACGGTGAACTGCATCCTCGGAAGCGGCGGCGAAGCGGTCGTCGACCTGAACGGCGTGAACCAGACGGAGACCCTGTCGCTCTCGGGCACCCGCGCGCTCTCAGCCGCCGGGGCCGAAACGCTCACTTGCTCCACCGACGGGGCGGCGACCGCGAACTACGGGAACCTGATCGCCACGCAGGTCAAATCGCAGGTCCGCACGCCTCAATAGGGCAGGCGTCCCGCCCGCCGCTCAGAGCCTTCCCACCTAAGGCGTTCGCGCCCGCTATCCTAGTCGGAGCCTCGCGCCTCGGCCCGGGGTTTTCCTTTGTAACGAGTGCCTTAGGGCACGGAACTTGAGGGGACAGATGGCTCGCGGAGATGTCCGCATCGCGGTGACGATGGCTTGCGAAGACTGCAAGCGTCGCAATTATCAGACCAACAAGTCGCGGCGTAATTCGCCCGACCGTGTCGAGCTGCGCAAGTTCTGTCGCTGGTGCGGGAAGCACACCCCGCACAAAGAGACCCGGTAGAGGTCCATGGCGAAAACCCGCGCACAGCGCAAGGCAGAACGCCGCGCTCGGGAAGCCGAGGAGCAGAAACGCTCAGGCTCCAAGCGCAGCGCTGAGTCGCGGGCGCAGCACGACACCCAGATCGGCGTCTCCGGTGACGTAGCCGAGGTCGAGGCCATCGAGGCCGGGATCGGGGCAGGCGCCACGGAGGCCGACCTGGAAACCCCGGACGCGCCGCACCAGACCTCACGGTCGGAACGGCGCGCCGAGGCGAAAGCCGCCAAACAGGCGGACCGCCAGAAACGTGACGATCAGAAACGGCGCGAGCGCGAGCAGCTCGCCCGCCAGCAGAAAAAAGCCACCGCGGAACGGCAGAGCCGGACGCGCGGCGGCGTCATCGGCTTCCTGCTTTCCTGCTGGGCCGAGCTGAAGAAAGTCCAGTGGCCCGATCGCGACACGCTGGTCCAGGCCACCGCCGTCACCGTCATCTTCGTGGCCGTCGCGGCGGCCTACCTCGGTGGTCTCGACGCGCTCTTCAGCTGGCTTGTCAGGCAGATCCTCTAACCAAGAAGAAGGCTTCCCAATTCGATGTTTCGCTGGTACGTGATCAACACCTATTCAGGGCACGAGAACAAGGTCAAGCACAACCTTGAGCACCGGGTCCAGACGATGAGCCAGAACCGCAACGTGCGGCAGGTCGTCGTCCCCACCGAGCAGGTCTCCGAGGTCAAGGACGGCCAGAAAGTGACCCAGGAGAAACGGACCATGCCCGGCTACGTCCTGGTCAACATGGAGATGACCGACGACGCCTGGAGCCTGGTGAAAAACACCCCGGGGGTGACCGGCTTCGTCGGCGCCGAGCGCAACAAACCGGTGCCGCTCTCGAAACCGGAGGTCGACCGCCTGCTCCACCGCGAGACCGCGGAGCGCCCGCGCACCCAGGCGCAGTTCGCGATCGGCGAATCGGTCAAAGTCATTTCCGGCCCGCTTTCGGACTTCTCCGGCGAGATCGCCGAGATCAACGAGGACGGCGCGAAACTCAAAGTCCTGGTCTCGATCTTCGGTCGAGAGACCCCCGTCGAGGTGGGCTACGACCAGGTCAAGAAGATCTAGTCGGGCTCGACCCGCTAGGCTGCACAGCCGCTCATGGCCAAAAAAGTACTCACCGTAATCAAGCTGCAGATCCAGGCAGGTAACGCCAACCCGGCTCCGCCGGTCGGTCCCGCGCTGGGCCAGCACGGCGTCAACATCATGGACTTCTGCAAAGCCTTCAACGCGCAGACCCAGGGTGAAGGCGGGACGATCATCCCGGTCGAAATCACGGTCTACGAGGATCGTTCCTTCACCTTCGTCACCAAGACGCCGCCCGCTGCGGTCCTGATCAAGGAGGCGATCCGGATCCCGAAGGGCTCCGGCGAGCCCCACGTGAACAAAGTCGGGACGATCACGCCGGAGCAGATCCGCGCGATCGCCGAGCGCAAGATGCCCGACCTCAACGCCAACGACCTCGACGCCGCCTCGAAGATCATCGCCGGCACCGCCCGCTCGATGGGCGTCGACGTCAAATAGGAGATTCCAGCGATGGCCCACGGCAAACGCTTCCGCATGCAGCACCAGAAAGTCCAGCGCGACCGGCTCTACCCGCCGGCCGAGGCGATTGCCCTGATCAAGGAGACGGCCAGCGCCAAATTCGACGAGACGGTCGAGCTGCACGTGCTGCTCGGCGTCAACGTGCGCCACGCCGACGAACAGCTGCGCGGCACGCTCGCCCTCCCGCACGGGTTGGGCAAAGACGTGACCGTCGCGGTCTTCGCCCAGGGCGAGAAGGCGCGTGACGCCGAGGCCGCCGGCGCGGACTTCGTCGGCGCTCAGGACCTGGCGGAGAAAATCCAGGAGGGCTGGACCGACTTCGACGTCGCCATCGCGACCCCGGACATGATGCCGGTGGTCGGTCAGCTCGGCCGCATCCTCGGCCCCCAGGGCAAGATGCCTAATCCCAAAGTCGGCACCGTCACGGAAGACATCGAGAAAGCCGTCCAGGACTCGAAGTCGGGCAAAGTCGAATACCGCACCGACCGCCAGGCGATCGTCCACATGGCGATCGGCAAGGCCTCCTTCGATGACGACAAACTGCTCGACAACTACCAAGCCGTGATGGACGAGATCGTCCGCGCCAAGCCGGCCGGTTCCAAAGGCAAATACATCCGCTCGGCGACCCTCGCCACCACGATGGGCCCGGGCATCCGCGTCGACAACGGCAAATCCGCCGACCGCGAGCTGGTCGGCGCCGCCGCCTCCGACTCCGCCGAGTAAGCGGCATCTTCCTTCGCCTCAAGGGGGGCGAATCTGTAGGGCCTAGCTCCATGGG
>JBOGYZ010000353.1:0-30288 GCA_050697015.1 Solirubrobacterales bacterium | reverse complement strand
TAGGCAGCCGCAACCGCTCCCGCTCGTTCTCAGTCCGGAAACCGGGGTTCGAATCCCCGTAGCGGTATGGCCTTCAAGTCGTTTCAGTAAGCCAAAAACCCTGGGTTGCCCGGGGTTTTTCTCGTTCTCCTGAGGCAACCGCCCGGCAACAGGACGTCGTTTCTCACGGCTGCGGCGCGAGGGTTGGTCGGGCGATCGCGGTTCGCAAGCCGCGTGGCGTTGCCGCGGCGACACGACGGGATGTGTTGCCGCGGTAACGTGCTGGGTTGTTGCCATGCGTTGCCGGCCTGAACGGCGGTTCTACGCGGTCGCCTGACGCCGGAGAAGGCGGGAATGGCGTCAGGCCCCTAGGGCAATGAATGGCGCCCAGTAGTCCGGACCTGAAAACGGTCGCTGATCGTTGGTGGAGTCATGACCGGAGGGCATTCGCCTCCCCGCGCGATCACCTGCATCCGCCCGCCGCCTGAACTCGGCCTCGAGGGACGGGTAGGCCGACAGGCATTCGGCCAGTTCGGGATCGGTCAGATCCCGTAGCCAAAGCTGAGCACGGCGCAGCGCCTCGGGGGGGCGGTGATCACCGACGACCATCTCCTCGTAGAGGCGCACCATTAGGAGTGCGGTCGTGTCACTACGAACCGGCCAGAGGCTCGCGATCGCGCACGCGGCTCCCGCGGCGAGCATTGCGCCGCCGACCGAGAACCCTTCGTCGGGTAGATGGCCGATGTCGACCACCGCCGTCTGGCAGGCGGAGATCGTCACCACCCGCGCCGACAATGGGCCCAGGTCGGGGAGCGCTTCCAGGCCTACGGGTCCGTCGCCCAGTAATAGCGCGGTCTCGCCGGCGCCCCAGAAGCCAGCGCTCCCGTGCCCGGCGATATGGAGGTGAGTGGCCTGGCGAGCGTGATCGCGCAGGAAGTCCCAATCCGCCGCCGTGCCGTTTTTCCAGAGTGATCGGTTGCTCGGGAAGCCCGCAGCGATCGCCTCCACCTCGGGAACTGCCGAGGCGAGGCTTCCGTCGGGATCGGCCAAGGCAATGAGTCGTGGCGCGGCCGCCTTCCGCTCCCGTGATCGCCCCAGGCAGAAGGCGCCGACAACCGCCGAGGGCACATAGCGGACATCGACCTCATCGAGTAGGCACCGCTTGGAGCCTCTCTCTTGCCAGGGCGCCCCGTGAAGCGGTGCCAGGCCGACGGGACCACAAGGCGCGAGGGTCACGCCCGTTGCGCCGTGTTGGGCCAGGTAGCTCGCAATCGGCCGGGCGAGCGCCTGGCCCAGCCAGGGGAGAACATGCTCGATGTCAGGTTGGATGTCGCGCCCTGCCTCTGCGAGGCCGGAGGCAGCGAGTAGATAGGAATGGCCTGCCTCGGTCCCGATCACCTCCGGCCTCTCCACTCCCTCGCCGAACGCGAGTCGCATCAACACCTCATAGCTGTCGGGTCTCTCGAGCAGGACCGCCTCGGCCTGGGGCGGGCCGTCCGTCTCGATGACCCCCAGCAGCAGCGTTCCGTAGGGCGTCGGGTTGACGTAGAGGAGAGGCCAGCCGGACTCGAGCGCTTCAGTCAGGTCATCCGCGCCGGAGCGCATGCCGAACTCCTCGAATCCCGGCACCACCCGGATCGCGTCCAGCGCTTCTTGGAGTGCGCGTCCGCGGGTTGCCCGTCCAGGCCCCAGCGGCGAGGTGACGGCGTGGCTCAGCGCGTCGAGGTAGGCGATCCGCAGCTCCTCCGGCAGGTCGTCGAGATGTCTGGTGTCGGTGGAGCGGAGCCCTAGCCGCTGACGCATCTCCCGGGCGCGACCGTTCTCCAGACGAGTGCGGCCTCCATCACCTCGCCGGCAGAGGCGAGGGCAAATGCTGCCCAACGGGTCAGGTTCCCTGCTTGCTTGGCCTCGCGTTCACGGTCCTCGGGGCTCATCCGGCGGTTCAGGTTGAACTCGGCGCACGCGACTGCGGCACGAAAGGCAGGCGCCGCCTCATCCCAATCCTGGCGCAGCGCCAGAAGGTGTCCGAGGTGCCCGGCGACGCCCGCGCATTCACGAGGCGAGCGGAGTGGCGTCAGGATGGCGAATCCACGTCGCGCCGCTTCCAATGCCCCGTCGAGATTGTCCAAACGGTGAAGGACGTCGGCGAGCTCGGCGTGTATCCGCCCGATCCGGATCGGATCGGGATCCGCGACCGACAGCGGCACGGCTTCCTCGAGATGTCGACGAGCACGTTCCAAGTTCTCCACCCGGAGGCGCTCTT
This sequence comes from Solirubrobacterales bacterium, assembly GCA_050697015.1. GTDB lineage: Bacteria > Actinomycetota > Thermoleophilia > Solirubrobacterales > 70-9 > VAYN01. Next base: position 28,046 of record JBOGYZ010000353.1, on the reverse strand, counting down.
CCTCGGCGAGGCGCTCGTCGGAGGGTTCTTCGAGCGCCGTCTCGGCTTGGCTCTCCGGGTCTCCGGCCGCGATTATGCGAAGGCGCCGGCCGAGCGAGAAGTGGGCCATCGCCACCTGCCAGTCCGGTACCTCTCCGCGCGCGTCGATCACTGCCTGGTAGGCCTCGATGACCTCCTCTCCCGGGACCTCGTCGTAGTGCTCCAGGCTGCCCAGGAGGACCGCGAGGTTCAATTGGGTGCGGCCCCAATGTGCGCCGTCGGCCGTCGGGGTCCTGTGGCCGAGCACGGCCCGACAGAGGTCGACGCCCTCGCGAAGGTTCTGGGTCCGATCACCGTGCTCGCGTCGCTCCAGTGCGTTCGCGAGATTCGTTTGTATGTCGTCGCGCAGCTCTGGTGGGCTGTCGTCATCGAGGTAGGTCAGCGCGTCTCGGAGTGCTTTGATCGCCAGGTCTGCGTTGTCGGCGGGATCGCCGCTCAATTGCTCGGCGAAAGCGATCGCGAGGCGCGTCAAGATCCTCGCCGCTTCGGTGGCTTCGACCGTGCCGCTGAGCGCGCGCCTGAAGCCCGTGATCGCCTCTTCGATGTTGGCTCCGCGATCGCCGTCCCCCGAGACTAGAAGCCCCTCTGCCCGCTGCGCCTCGAACGCTGCGACGAGAAGCCCCATCTCCGCTTCCTTGGCTTTCGCGATCGCCGGTTCGGCGATCGCGATGGCATCGGCTGGACGGCCTTCGGCGAGCGCCTCGTTCGTCTGGTCAATCAGGGGGCCGAGTTCGGCGCCGATCTCATCGTCGCGCGCCAGCTTCCGGCTGTACGAGCGCCATGCCATTCCAGGTGCGACGACGGCTTCGGTCACGAGGCGAAGCTGTCGTCGGAAGGAAATGCCGCGCCCCTCGTGGTCGGAGATCCGCTCCAGGAACTCCCGCATCTCAGGTCCGAGCACCTCGGGCTTTTGCGCGATCAGGGTTCGGAAGTCCTCCTCGGAACCGAGCCCGATCAGGTCCTCAAGAAGCGTGCCGTAAGGGATCCCGTCCGGCGGCGGATTCGTGTTGTCGATTTCCCCGTCCATCGGATCATGGATAGCAGGCCATCCTCCGGGCGAAGATCCATTCGCCCTTCATCGCTCTGCGTTGTCTGGAATCGCTCGACGCTTCGACTCCGAGGATTGGGCGAGCGGACGGGCGGATGCGTACCCAAATACGGTTGGGCCGGTGAACGCGAAGGAATTGGTCGATCTGGTTCGTGGCGACGACATGGTCGTCCCCTTCCTCGGTGCGGGGATGGCGCTGCGGGCAGGCGCGCCGAACGTCTGGGAACTAGCCGAACAGCTCGCGGATATCGCCGGCGTCCCCGACGGAGAGCTCGAGGCGGTGGTCCGCGCAGCGGAAGCGAAGATCGGGCTCGAAGACACCCGCGGTGCCGTCGCCGAGATCGTCGGCGGCAGGACGTTGCGGGTCGATTCGAGACTGATGAAGTTGGTCCAATGGCCAGCTCAGCGGATCCTCACCACGAACTACGACGATGCGGTCGAGCTCGCCGCAAAGGAAGCCGGAATCGAGGCGAGGACGGTGCTTGCTGAAGACTCCGAAGCGCAGACGATGGAGCCCGGAGTGGTGAAGGTCATCCATCTCCACGGGCATCATTCCGAGCCATCGTCGATCATCTTGCCGGGTCGAACCACCGACCAGCTCGCCACAGACGAGGTGTTCCTGACCCAGGTCAGGGGGATGATGCAGCAGGGGACGATCCTCTACCTGGGCTTCAGCTTCGGTACCGCCGAGGTCCATCTGCGTGGGATCGTCAGCTGGCTCAGACAGATCAGGAACGCCCGGAGGCATCTGCTCGTCCTCCCCGAGAGGGAAGTGGCCGGACGCGAAGGCGATCTGGCCGAGCTGCGGGGCGTCCCGCAGGTCACTGTCGCCGGATATTCCGCCGATCGCGAACACACGTTCATCGAGGCGCTCAGCAGCGTCCACGCGAGACTCTCGTTCGCTGACGGCAGACGCGCCGAGGTGATCGGCACCCCCGAGCCGCCCGCCTACGTTGAGCCGGCGGTGGTGAAGGAGGATGTGGGTGAGGATCTGGAGGACCTTCAGGGCAAGGTGCTGGGCGCGGAAGGAGGTTGGGGCGAACCTTTCGCCACCCTCGACGATCTGGCGGCGAGAGGTCCTGTCGTGCTTTCCGGACAGCCGGGGATGGGCAAGACCGAGGCGCTTCGTCGGCTCGCCCGGACCTACGAGCACGGAGAAGCTCTGGTCGTCTCGGCGATCGTCCTCGGCACGGCCTTGGGCGACCAGGACCCTGCCGAACATGGACTGAACGCGGTTTCGCGAGCGATCGCAGCGGGGCAGGCGGGCCGAGATGACGTGATCTGCCCCGACCTCGACGCACTCGCCCGCGCCTCCTATCTGCTCCTTCTCGACGACTTCGATCAGGTCCCCGTCGACAGGCGTGAAGCGGTGGCCGCGGCGGTGCTCCTCGCACATAAGGAATGGCCACAGCACCGATGGGTGGTCGCTGGCAGGCCGTGCCTAGAGCACTCAAAGTTCTCCGACGCCGGGTTCGTCCGTTATCGAGTCCTCCCGAGCGAAAGCTGGGGAGACGCATACCTGCACAAGCGCGGAGTCGCGGAGCCCGACATAGACAGAGTGACGAGGCAGCAGTCGGGTTTCGGTGCCGTGATGGGCACCCCGCTGTTCGCCGCTGCCGCCGCAGACCGTCTGCTTGGAGAAGGTCCGCCGTTCGAGACGCCGCTCGACCTGCTGGTGGATGCCCAGCGCGATGCGGCCGGGAAAGAGGCGCGTCGTCACGGGCGATCCGAAGTCGAGTGGTGGATCTGGTTGCGCCGACTCGCCGTCGGCCTAGAGGTGCGGTCCCGGACTGATGCGACGACCGCCGAACTCGCTGCCGTGCCGGGACGGGACGGATTCGACGCCGAGCGGCTGCGTGAAGAGCTGGTCCGGGCGAGTCTGCTCATCGAACTCCCGGACCTGGCAGCCTTTCCACGCCGCACGTTGCAGGAGGCGCTGTGCGCAGATGCCGTGCTGGCTACCGCGGACCCACCAGCGAGCGTGGCTCTGGTGGCGGTTGCGGAGGTGGCGGGCGAACTTCACCTGAGATCCGACATGGAGTTCAGCCTCGACTTGGTCTTCGAATCGGCGTCTCGCGAGACCCGCGAGCGCCTCCGTGAGATCGACGAAGCGCGATGGGCGCTCACCGTGATCGCCAAAGGGACGAAGGAGGATGCCGGGGAGGCGCTCGACGTACTGATCGAGGGCGCCGAGCGCCGGGGCTACCCGGTCAGCAATTTCTCAGTCGGACTGCGCTCTGCGCTGCAGGCAGTGCGGTTAGTCGCGAGGTCTTGGCCTGAGGTCGTGGCGGCGCGCCGTGGGCGACTGCTGCAGGCCATCGGTGCGGACGAGGCCCACTCCCGTTTCAACGCGCTCTGCGTCCTGGCTGCGCAGGAATCCGACGAGGATCCGAGTTGGCTGCCCCCGATGATCGAGGACGAGGAGAGGCGGGTGGCGCAATTGGCGGCAGAGACCGCAGCCGCCTGGGGGGTGCGGGATGCACTCCCGCATCTCGAAGCCGTCATCGCGCGCCGGGGGCCGGTTCATGAGCGCAAACGCCTCCTGCGCATCGCCTTCCGCCTGGCCGAGAGCCGGGAGGAGGCGGTCCGGATCGTCGCGTCCCTTCTAGGCGACGGTCAGCTTATCGGCGAGAGCGCCTCGGAGATCGCGGCCGTCCTCGATCTTGACGGGTATCTGGAACTCCTTGGCCGACGGACCCAAGGCTGGGGGATCTCGGAGTGGCTGCTGGATGGAGCGCTCGGGATCGCCGGGCCCGAGGACTGGACCGACGAGCGGGTCGAAAAGATGGTCGAAGCCGTCGTCGCCCTCGACGGGGACCCGCAGATCGCCTCCGACGGGCGGCTCGTGCGCGTGGTCGAATCGCACCTCGAGCCGGCGCTCGCGGCGGCACGGCGGGTGCTCTACCACCGCCCGCCGGTCTTCAGGGGCCTCGCGATGTTCGCGACCGTTCCGGTCGGGAGACTGGCGGGGGAGGAGAACGCCGCGATCGTCGAGGGAGCGGAGAGAGCTCTCGACCCTGAGGAGGTGTCCCGGTGGCGCCGAAACCCGGCCCCGCAGGATCAGTGGGCCGCGGCGCTGGCACGCCTTGATGATCCGGCGGCCGACCCCGCCGATCTGCTGAGGCCCGAAATGCACTGGCGAGTGGATCGGATGAGCGAGCGACAGCGGGAGAGACTCGCCGGGCTGGCGGCCGCGAATCTGCCACCTGTGGACGAACCCATCGACGGTGAGCGCTTCGGGTGGTCGCGGACGGAGGAACTGCACCTGGGTGCGTTGAGCGCCGCTGCCCAGCTCGACTTCCCGATGGAGCCAGGACGTTGGATGCAGATCCTCCGCCGTCCCGAGGTTCTCGAGACGGCGCAGGCTCTTTTCCAGTGGCTTCGCCGCTGCTATGGCCCGGCTTACGACAGGGCGATCGAGGCATACATCGCGGAGGCCGAGGATGGCCGTGTCCTCTCCATGGTGATCGTCGTCGTCCCTCCCACCGCGGTCGCCCTTCGGGAGGCGATCGTACGGAGACTCGACGAGATGACCGTCGATGACGGATGGTGGTCGAACGCAGTCGGCCTCCTCGTCGAGACTGAGGGCCGCGATCTGTTGCGGCGTCTGCAAAACGGCCCGAGGACGCCGTTGCAGCTGGAGGTACTGCGCTCCCGATTGGCAAAATTGGGTGATGCCGCGGCTCAGCTCGAAGTGTTGACCGCGATGATCGAGGTGGCCCGCGGCGGGGAGATGACCGGTGAACCGCCCCGTTGGACGGAGCCGATCGATGATCGGTCAGTCCTCGACGCGCTGGGCGAGTTCATGGAGGCGCTCGGCTCTGAGCGGAAGGGTTCAGACTGGTGGGATTTCGCCCTCGGCAGGCTCACCAGTTCACCCAACCCTTATGCACTTGAGGTGCTCGACCGTGCCATCGTTGCGAGGGGTGTCGCACTCGACTTCGCCCGACTGGCGCTTGCTCGTCGATTGGCTGTCGACATCGTCCTTGCCCGCCTCCCGGCCGACATCGCGCGCGCGTCAATGATCTTCGAAGAAGCAGAGGTCGACGCGTCATCCTGATCGACTCCAGCCGGGCAGGATCGTCGTTTGACGGTTTCGTACACCGAGCGCAGTCTTCCGTCGAGAGGCAAGTGTGACTCGGTGGAATCGGCTGAACTCCGGAGAATCGAGGAGGGTCGCGCCGTCGCTGATGTTTCAATGGGCGGAGCGGTGAACGCTAAGCACCGGCATACACCGTAGGGGCAGATCGGTTGACAGAGAACGAAGGAAAAGCGGGGCTTGGACCCTCAGATGCCCGTCGTTTGAGTCGGCTGCGCGTGCTCCTCGGCGACGCTCGGCGCAGGGTCGGCGGCGAATCCGAACTTGGGTTGCACCTTGCTGTCGTCTCCGTGGACGGGATAGGGGAGCTGGCGATCGGCCTCTGCGCCGAGCACCTGGGCGCTCGGGCGAAACGCGGGACCGGTGTGCCCGGGCTGCTCGACGCGGTTATCGACGTCATAGGGAGCACACCACCCGGGAAGAAGGGCTTCCTTGAGCTTCATCGTGCGCGTAACGCCGTTCAGCACGACGGCATCCTCCCGGCCCCCGCGCAGGTGCCCTTGTGGTTGGCCGAGGCCGAGCTCCTGATCGGCGGCTTGATCGAAGCCGCATTCGGAGTCGACCTGGACCAGGTGCATTCTGCGGCAGGGGTCGCCGATCATGACCTGCGCGAGCGCCTCGAAGAGGCGGAGCGGCTCCTCGAGGCAGGGGATCCCGGCGGTTCCTTCCACGGATCCTGGGAGGCCCTTGATCTGGCGCGACGGCAGTTTCGTCAGAAGGCCGAATTGCATCGACTCGAGCCCGGCCTCGGGGCTTCGGGAGGAAGGTCGATCATCGGCAAGGACGGCGGCCTCGGGACCCTCCTCGGTGAGGTCCGTAGGCTCTCCAACCAGATCGAGGTTTCTGCCTTCACTGCCGAGCCGGGGGAGTGGCTGTGGCTCCGGCAGCGTCAGTCCGAGGCCTTCAAGGGTCTCCGCGACTTCGGCGGATGCCCTCCGCGCCTTCGTCTTCGTCCTCGGCTGGGTCCTACGCTACGAGAGCTACATCTCGCGCCACGGCGTCGACCGCTGGCAGGGGCTCCGGGAATCAGAACACGCCCCCGTCACCGGTAAGCCCGGCGGTCCTCATATCGACGGTGTGAAGCCCGGCGGCCACCCTGGAGGACGCCAGGAGGGGGTGCGGAGCTGGATCCTGCAGCTGACCGACGTACCCGAGTCCCAGCCATCGTTCGCGTGGGGGATCACGGACGCGCTACGGGGGTTGGAGGGCTCGCCGCTGACGAGGGCCTCGCTCGACGGCTTCGGACGGCTCTCGATCTCCTTCCCGGAGACGGCCGGCGTCGAGGAGGTGAAGGAAGCTGTCGTCGAGTTGTTCTCGGCGACGAAGCAGCTCCTCGCCCTCCGCGCCGTCCAGGACGCCCAGGAGGAAAGCGCCCGTGGTGAGATCGCCGCCCGCTTCGAGACCGGCCTGCTCGAGGTCGGCTGCCCCGTGACCGAGCTCACCGTGGTCCCTGAATCCGGTTACCACGGCCCGTTTGACCCCGAGCGCTCGCAGGTGAGGATCGTCCTTCCCGACCCCGGTGGCGGCGCGCCGTCGACGATCGGGAACGGTTGCCGAGAGTATTACGCCCGCCATTTCCAGGGCAATCCGGACGGCGCTTCCGACTTCCGCGCGGGTTGGAACGACGTCTTCGTGCCCGTCTACTGGGATCCGGCGCAGGTGGGTCGTTGGCTGATCGACGCGGTCGCCTTCCGTGAGGACGACCGCCGCGCCGAAGAGGAGGCGAGGAGCGCGGAGCAGACCGCCGAGGACGCGGCGCTCGAGGAGATGAGGGCTCTCCTCTGAGACGCGATGTCAGTCGAGCTGCAGTCGCATGGGATGAAGGCCGAAGTCGAGCCACTCGCGGAACTCGTCGACGGTGAAGCCCCAGGATTCATAGGCCGAAAGACCTTCGGCGGTAGTGGTCAGCCGGGCTTCGGCGACACCGATTTGACCCCAGAGCTCGACCAGGTCGCTCATCAAACTGGTCCCGAACCCCCGATTGCGACGGCGCTCAGGGATGTAGAGGTCGATCAGCCGCGCGACCCGCGCATCGCGCCCCGCCTCGACTCCGATCTCCATTCCGAACTCCCGCTGTGCGGCCCTCGGGTCGAAGCGGCCGAAGATGACGATCCGCTCGTAGGTCGGCGGCTCTAGGCAGGTTTGCGGATGAAAGGCGAGGCCCATGCTGCGCCCGACGCGGTCGAGCAGGAAGAGGTGGGCATCGCGGATCAGATCCGGGTCCGCGTCGACGGTGACGGGCCGCAATGGCTCGGGTCGAGGAGGTCCGAGCCGCTTCCGGCGGGGGAAGCCGAACATCGGCTTTTCAGAACCCGAGCAAGGCTCTGATCGCGGCGATGGTGAGACCGCTGGTCGCGCTGACGGCGACGTCGCCAGCGCGGATCTTCTCGGTCCATGCACGCAGTCGGGAGCGCTCGGCTTCGTCTTCGGTCTGTTCGGCCCGTTCGCTGAGGAAGGCGGCGGGATTGTCCACTGCCATCCGGCCCGCCGGCGTCGGGTAGAACTCGGTCTGGCTCTCCCAGCCGACAAGACCGAGTTCCTGGAGTTGGCTGAGGTCGTGGTGTCTGACGATGTCAGGTGGAATCGCCCAACCGCCATGTCGGACGATGTCAACTGAGCTCGTGCGCAGGAGAAGAAGCGGTGCGGAAGGGTCTGCCTCGAACGCGCCGACGATCGCTTTAAGGATCACTGCCAGCCGTTCATCAGGGTCCGAGAGGGCCACTTTCAGGGCCCCTTCGACCGCGTCCGGGAAATGCTCGCGGGCCTTAGCGGAGGCCCAGAAGCGCCAGGTGGGGGCGACGCTCTTATCGATCTCCAACAGATCTCGGTTCACCAACGACCGGATCTCGTTCCGGTCAGGCGACTGGATCGACCCAGGCCAGGGTGGGGAGGGGATCTGGTCGGCGCCTACCGGGATCTCGAAGAACCACTCGGCATCGCCACCGGCGAGCCCGACCAGGGTCTCGAGGATCCCGGTGTCCCGCTCGTTCAACTCGATCCCGTCACTCATAGGGAACGGTAAAGGTACAAAGCACTGCCGACAGGCTTCGTCAGTCGGGCCCGCTTCGTCCTGATCGGGGCCTCACCAGATGCACTGCAGCCAGGCGGGTGCGTGTCCGCAGGAGTCGGTGCCTCGGTCGAGCGGGGCGATACCAGGACGGGCGAACGGCGTCCGCTTTAGGTATTAGCGTGTCTGGAATGCGCAAGAAGGAGATGCGACCCGGGGCAGTCCACGGGCGGTGGCCGGTGAGGCGCGATTGAAGATCAAGGAAGTCACCGTTACGCGCTACAGGGGCTGGGCGGGTCCGACGAGGTGGTTTCCTGGCGATCACGATGTCTTGCTCGGACCCAACAACGGCGGGAAGACGTCGCTGCTCCGTGCAGTGGATCTGGTCCTGAATCCACACCGCAATCGGTATCGCGATCTGCTCGGGGTCCACGACTACTTCGACCTGAAGACCGCCGAGCCGATCGAAATCACGGTCGTCCTTTCCGACCTGAGCGACGACGATTGCGACGTCTTCGAGCCCTTCCTCGAGGGGCAGCGAGCGGATCTCACGTTCGGTCCCGCCGACTCACCCGACGAGGAGTTCGACCAAGGATCGCTTGTCCTCCGGATCGAATTTCTGGCCGCGCTCGATGCCCCTGCCGGCGCCGTGTTCGCGCGGCCCGACGCCGGAGGGGCGCGGGTGACGCAGGATCACAAGTTGCGGATCGGCTGGTATCTCGTATCGGCCGATCTCGACCCGCTGAAAGAACTCGCTTTCTATTCGAACTCGATCTTCGCCAAGCTCTTCGAGCAGGTCGGCCTCTCCTCGGAGCTCGACGCCATCCGCGAGGGGATCGAGAACGCGAAGGGCGATCTGATGAAGCAGAAGCACGTCGCGGATACCCGCGAGCGACTTGAGGACGCGACCAGGAAACTGGGCCTCGTCGACGGCGAGGATGCCCTCGATTTCGCCGTGCTCGACATGAGCGACCGACGCGTCCTGCAGAGCCTGCAGCTCGTCGCCCGCGGCGCCCGCTCGGGCCATCGGCTGCCGCTCCGCTCCCACGGCAGGGGCGTTTTGAGGGCGCTCCTGCTCGCGGCGGTCCTACAGCACGCCCGCATGCGCGAGAACAACCTGATCCTGGCGATCGAGGAGCCCGAGCAGAACCTCGAGCCGATCAACCAGCGTCTGATCGCGCGCTCTCTTCTTTTCGCCTCCGACAATGCGGCGGCTCAGACCATCGTCTCGACCCATTCACCCGCGATCGCCTCGGCGGTCCCCCTGGCGAGCGTCGAGCTCGTCCGTGAGATCGGCGACGGGCCACAGGTCAAATCACTGCGCCAGGTTCAGCCTGCAGAGCACAAGTTCTACGAGCGCCATGCGCGCGGCGCCGTCATCGACGGGCTCTACGCGAACGCGGTGCTGCTGGTCGAGGGCCCGACGGACACCGGTGCCCTCCTGGCCCTCTGGGCCAAGGCCTTCCCGGCGCAGGGCCTCGACGAGCGCCGGATCGAGATCATCGACTGCGAGAGCCTCGACAAGGTCGCGCCCTTCGTCCGCTTCTTCTCGGCGCTCGACATCCCGGTCGCCGTGATTTGCGACTGCGACCAGGGAGGCGCGCAGAAGCGCAAGGACATCCTCGACGCCGGCGCCGGACTGCTGATCCACTGGCAGACACACACCGACATCGAGGGCGTGCTCGCCGCCGAGGCCGACGTTGGGGTGCTTGCCGCCGGGATGGAGGAGGTCCGCGCGGAGGTGGGCGACTGGGACGAGCACCGCGGCCCGCTGATCGATGCCGCAAGGTCGTCCGCCGGAGATCACCCGAACCTCAAGACGGCCACCGACATACCCGGCCTGGTTGAGGGCTATGAGGAGACGGGGAAACGCGCGGCCCTCCGTGCGATCCTCCGCGGCAGCCGTCCGAGCTTCAAAAGCGCCCGGGACCAGCGCCTGATCTGCGAGACGCTGCCGACGGTACCGGTGACTGTGACCGAGGCGATGCGGAAGGTCCATGCCTTCGTCGACGAGGGCAGCGGCGGGGAGCATGCTCTCTGAGGACGCCGAGCAGGCGGCGGTCCTCGGCGACGACTCCCGTCGCCTGTTGATCACGGCCCCGCCCGGCTCGGGGAAGACCTTCACCGCGCTCCGCCTCGCGGCCCGTGACATCTCCGAAGGCCGCGTCGGTCCTACTCAGAGGGTCTTGGTCCTTACGTTCAGCCTGCAGGCGCGGGCGCAACTGGAGGCCTACGCCGCCCGCCTGCTCACGCCCTCGCAGCTGGGCCTCCTCGAGGTCAGCAACTACCACGCGTGGTTCTGGCGGAAGGTCCGGCAGTTTCGAAGCTCACTCGGTCTACCGCTGGGGCTCGAGCTGTCCACCGAGTCCCAGCATCGCGAAGACGTGCTGGCGGCGATGATCAAGGCCGGTGTCGCAGGAGCAGGTTCGAGATGGGATGACCTCGCCAAGGACTACGCGCTCGGGCTGGAGCACGAGGTCGACGGTTGCCGCCCCGATCGACTGGAGACCCAGCTGCCGGAGGTGGCACGGGTTGGGGAGGAGTTAACGGATGTGCATCGCCGGGGCAGGCTCCACTACGACGACCTGGCCTTCTACATGTGGCGGCTGGTGGACGAGTCGGCAACGCTGCGTCGGATCTGGCGCCACAAGTATCCGGTGTTCCTGCTCGACGAGTATCAGGACGCCTCGGCGATGCAGGCGAAGATCGTCGAGCGGATCGTCGGGCCAGAGAGCCGCGTCTACGCGTTCGCGGATCCGCTGCAGATGATCTACGGATGGCGGGACGCCTCACCGAGGCGGATCGAGGACTTCGAGGCGCGCGGCGCCTCGGTCCACGTCCTGAAAACGCTGCACCGCTACCGCGACCGGCCTGAGCTGCAGGGTTGGATGGAAGGGGTGCGCGACATCCTGCTGAGCGGGGAAGGAGCGTGTCCACCGCGGCCGGGGGACGTCGGCGTGATGGTCTACGACCCCACGGAGCGAATTCGCGGCGAGCCCTACGACATCGCCTCGCGGACCCTCTACAAACTGGATGATCAGATCTCCAGGTGCTTCAAGGAGCCGTCGATCGACAGCATCGCCGTGCTCCTGCGAAAACGAGATCACCTGACGCAGATCGAGCGCCACCTGACGAAGCGTTTCTACTCCAGGCGCCTGCGTACCGCCCGCGAGACCAGCGAGTGGATCGTCGAGTGGATCGAGGGCTATCCGACGGCGACCAGTCCCCAGCTGAAAATGGCGAGGCTGATGGAGGTGGCGAGGCGGATCGCCCCGCGAAACGGGGATCTCGAAGAGCTTGAGAAGAGGATCGATGTGGGCGGGATCCGCAGCACCGGATTGCGGGCACGCCGTAAGACGCTCGCCACCGACCTAAACGAGGCAATGGCAGCGTGGAGCGACCTCGCCGGCGCCTGCATCGCCGCGCAGGAGGTGGCGCGAATCGCGGTCGCACACGAGGAGGACGGGCGACTGGTCGCCCGGGATGCCGCCCACGTGGTCCGCACGGGATTGCGAGTCAGGCCCGGCGACGACGACCAGGAGACGAAGGAGAAGGTCCTCAACCGCCTTGCGCAGATGCGCTTCACGACGGAGGGGCGCGAGCCGCGGGGCCTCTATCTGCTGACGTGCCACGAGGCGAAGGGACGGGAGTTCGACATGGTCATCCTGCCGTACGTCAGTGACCAGATCTTTCCCGACGCCGACGAGGAACAGCGGCAGCTTCTCTATGTGGCGCTCACCCGGGCCCGCCAACGGATCCTCATCCGTACGGCGCAGGGAATGCTGCCGAAACACTGCGAGGCGATGGGCCTCGCGCTCTAGGCCGGGCCGTCGCGTGGTATGGAGGCGTCGGGTGTGAGGTTGATCGATCGGATGAGACCGGGCACGGCTTTGGGGATCGCCTTGGCCTTGGTGATCGCGGCTCTTCCCGGGCTGTTGCTCCTCGAGCATTGGCTGCCCGTCGCCCTCTTCGCGGTGGGGGTGTTGTTCGCGGTCGTGGCGGCCTCGCTCAGGTTGTTGGAGAGGCGTGAAGCACGGAGGCGCGAGGACTTCAGGAGACTGCTCGACCGGGTCGCCGATGCGGGGGAAGACATTCTTCATCCTCCGCGCGGCCCGACGTTCGATGCTTGGCGAGCGGACGCCGAGGCGCTCGTCAGCGCGGCGGTCGGCGAGGAGGAGGCCGCCCGGGCGGTCGGGCCTCCCGTCCCAGGGGTCGTCGCCGACATGGATCCGATGGAGGTGCTCGCCGGCGATCCGTTCGGCGGGGAATACGTCGCCAACCTGCGGGTCATGGCCGAAAAATCCGATGGCCTGAAATTGAAGACCGGGTTCACGCCTTCGGCGTGGACTCCTTTTGATTTTCGGGCGTGGGAGGCCGAGCACGCGCGGCCGATCAGCTGGGAGCCGCAGTCCGGTGGTCCCTGTCCATGGTGCGGAACCCGGATCTATCCCTCGAATCCCGCCTGCCCCCGCTGCGGTGCTCAGATAGGGCGCGACTCAGCATTCAAGTAGCCGGCAGAGGCAGGAAGTCCAACTCCGGGATCGACCGGCGTGTGGAAAAGCGAATGCGACCGTCTTGACTGGCGGTGGAGCCTCTAGTCTCGGGCTGTCGAGTGGCTCAGTGATGGTCCCCCGTGATATCTCCGTGTCGCACTCAGTGGACATCTCGAAAGGGAGCTTCGTGAAGTTTCCCTGGGAAGAAGCGCGCGTCGAATCCGACCGGGAGCGTGTCGGGGTCGAAAAGCAAGTCCAGGTAGTCCCGATCGGCCATGGAAAATGGCGGCCAGTCAAGGACCCTTCGAGTGCGCGGCCAGAGCTTGACGAACATGTCGGAGAAGGGGTGCGCGTCCCCGAGCACGCATTCGACATAGCTGTTGAATCGATGTTGAACGACCAGGAACGAGATACCTCCAACGGCCAGGAAGCTCATGTAGCCGAAGTCGACCGATTTCCGGACTTCCTCTTTATCCCCGCCCAGTGACAACGGCTTCTGCACGTAGCACGAATTGATCGGATCTTCGCGGGCGCGCGCGTGGGAACCGATCCACACGCTCGCTTGCGGCGGGGGTTTGAAGTTGAGCATCAAGAGCATCGGATGTATCGGTGGAGTCAGTGGTAGGGATGCCTGCATGACGTAAGTGGTCTTGACCGCCCATCTTGCCGCCACCCACTGGGCCACCAGATCGAACGCGTATGGCAGTTCTTTCCTCGCGATCGCGGGCGTCAGAACGGGCTTCGCTTCGTTCTTCAGTTCGCTCATCCAACCCTGATTGCAGGCCTTACACACGAACTTGGCCTTCTCTCGAAAGGGCTTCCTCCTCCACTCGGGCATCGCGGTGCCGCCGACTTCTCTGAAGTGGACTACGGGCTCATCGGAGGGCAGGATCTCCTGGAGCCATCTCGGAAGTAGGTGCTCCCGGTCATCCGCGATTGAGCCGCAGAAGATGCACCGCCGCTGTCCCGCCGCTGTCCCTCATCCGCCACCGGAAACACGCTAGAGCGTGGGACCCAGCTGTGTCGGCGAATTGCTTCCAGTTGTTGGGAGAGACATAGGCCCGCGGTGGTACCCGCGCCTACTTCATGGTTGCCAGTGCGGCCTGACTCACTTTCGTTCCCTCCGAGCCTTCCAGATGCCCATGCGTCAGGCTAGTCGGGGCGGCGCTGTATATAAGGGCTGTTCTCGGGCGGGCATTACCCTGGACCGGAACGCACGAGGCGAACAAGTTCACCCACCTCGCAACTCCGCAAGCAACGCCTGCGGCGTGATGATCCGGACGCCGCGATGCTCACCCAGCGGGAGCAGGTGGCGGCGATCTCCGGACACGAGCACCTCGACCCCGGCCGCCACCGCACAGGCGAGGATAAGGTCGTCATCTGGATCGCCGCTGATGGCCTCGGGTCGGCCCGCGGGCGTGTCGACCAGTTGGGCCGCGAGGTCGACCAGAAGCTGCTCGACCGCTTGCCAACGGTCGACCTCGAAGCCGAGCTTCCCGGTCAGGATCCGCTCCAGCTCGACGATGACCGGACGGGGCAGGACCAACTCGATCCGGCCGTCGATCGTCTCCTCGAGGATCCGGCTCGGCGGTCCGGCAGCGATGAACGCCGAGACGAGGACGTTGGTGTCGCAGGCGACCCGCAGGATCAGTGGCGCCCGGAGCGCGACTCGTCGACGACTGCCTCGCTGTCCTCCGGCCCGACGCCGACGGCCTCGGCGCGCTCGCGCCCGTAGCGCTGCAGGTCAGCGAAGCGCTCGACCTGAAGTTGACGACGCAGGGCGTCGCGGACGATTTCACTCCTGGTCTTGCCGAGGCTCTGGGCCAAGGCGTCGGTCTCCTCGGCGAGGTCGTCTGGCAAGGATACGGAGAGAAGGCGGCTCATATGAACACATCATATCGCGGGCGGTCGGCGCACTGACCGGAGTTGTCTGTGGCGCTCGTGTGAGCCTATGTCGTCCACCATGAAGCGGCACCGTCTCCTTGGGCGGCGCTACCCTCATTGCGATGCGGCGGAGGATCGAAGCTCTCCTCTATGGCAGGCGCTGGCGGCAGGACGAGCATGCGTGGAGGGTGTGGCAGGGGCTGGCGCCTCTGGTCCCTGCGCGTGCCAACGACCTCGATTCGGGCAGGCCGATCGCCGGGCGCGTCGAACGGGTCTACCAGCAGGCCCGGCGTGGCACCAAGGCACTCGTTCATTTCGGAGCGGCGGTCGGGGTCCAAGACACCTGGTGGGAGCAGGTCCGACCGCCGGTCGGCCGCTGGGTGGTGGTCCGCACCCGCCTCTGGCTTCCGCCCGGGACGCACTCTGAAATGCCGGTGGTCTGGATCGAGGGATGGGAATCCTGGGCGCCGGGCGACACGTATACGAGGGCTCTCCGGCACGAGCAACGCCTGCAGCGAGAAGGCGTGACCATCGAGCGGGCGCCCAGGAAACAAGATGCGACGCCCTCCGCTGCGCCCGTAAAGCACGAAGGTGTGGGGCTCGGCGGACCACTCTTCCAACCCGACGTCTTCGCGACCGGATCTGACATCGAGGCTGTCGTGGGCGCCGCGGCGCAGATCGCCCTCGACAGAGGGGCGGTGAGTCAGGGGCCAGTGACCGTCGCCGACGGCCAGCTCCTCATGGTCTGGCCGCTGCCTGGTCGTCCGACGTTCGCCTCCGTGACGGTGCGCCCCGTCTCCGCCGGGGCCGTCTGGGTCCGTGTGATGTCGCAGGCACTCGACATCGACCTGCTCGCCGAGGCCGAAACCGTGGCTTCCGCACTGCGGTCCAGGCTGGGGACCCTCGGTCCGGACGTTCGTCCTCCGATCCGCGAATCTGACTTCGACCGCGCCGAGAGCCGGCGACTGGAAGGCGAGATCCAGCAGCTGCTGGAGACGATCGAGGCGGAGCCGACCTCCTTGGACCAGTTGAGCAGGACGGCCTTCGAGCGCGAGGTGGCCCTGCAGCAGGTAACCGAACTTGGGGCGTGAGTCACTGAAGGCCTGCTTCGAGCGCTGGTCGGAACCCTTCGGCGATGGCGGGTAGCCGATGATTCAGGGAACGGGCATGGACATCATCGAGGACATCTCTGGGTAGGCTTTGGTGTAGGTGCTCAAGCGGGAGGTCGAGATCGAAGGCGAGTACGCCTGGCAGGAGCAGTACAGCTTCGGACGTGACGAGTACCGCAAGGTCGTTCTACTGGAGTTCTTACCGAACCCGGGGGGGCAGGCACGTGCTCGTCCGCGACTCAGACGGCGAGTTCGAGACCCACCTGGAACGCCTCGTCAAACCGTGGTCGGAGCTCGGTCCGAAGGCCAAGGAATCCGAATTCCGAACCCACGATGAAAAATACGAGCACGATCAACTTCTCGCGAAGGAACGCGACCCGGTCGGCTTCGAAATCGAGGAACTCTGGCAGGGGCTCGAACCATTCGAACCGGGGAAGGGCGGCCTGCCGCGCGTTCCGGAGTGGCTACCTCCGAGGTTCAGAGACATGTCGAGGGCCGTCCTCAAGCTCGACATGGGTCTCGGGATCGTGAGGGACGAGCAGGTCGCTTGCTACAACATGCTCCGGGAGCTGGTGAACATCTGCGACCGGATCCGCGATGTCGCGGGCGCGCTGCTTCCGGCGTGGGAGGCCGAGGAAAAGAAGGCGCAGTACCGGGCCTTCATCGCGGAGCGGGTCCGGCGGCGTCTCGATGACGGTGAGCTGCCGTTCGCGAGCAGCGAGATCATGCCAGTCCACGCCGGCTATGGGATGTCACGCGAGCGGGCCACGACGGAATTCCACACCGGCAGCGCGGTCGCGGCGGACTTCATCGAGCGGGTCGCCGACGACTACGAAGAGCTCGACCGTTACGCCTCGCTCGTCGCGCTCTGGGGTTGGGGTTTCTATCTGCGGTGGCGGGAGGTGCACGAAGCCGAGATGCGGCGTGCGAAGCCTGGGCCTCGGCGCCGTCGGGGTAAGCGGCGTTGAACCGACAGTCCGCGCAGTTCAGTCGAGGGAAGGAGAATTAGATGAGCAAGGACGCTGGGCGGGTGCTGGGTATCCCGCTCGTAGAGCACGGCGGGCACTCATTTCCAGCCGATGTCTCGCTGAAGCCGGGCCGCGACCGCTACGTCGGCTTCTACGAGAACGAGTACGGCGAGCAGTTGGTGTTCCTGCGGGAGCCCGGTGCGGAGCCGGTGATTTACCAAGGTGACTCCGGGTGGGCTCCGCGTCCGGCCGAATGGCCGGAGAGGTTCAAGTCTCCGGAGGTCTCCCTCTCACCATGGGTGAGCGGCGAGCTGATCCTCAACCAGGGCGAGGTCCTCTGGCTTGCCGGTTGTCTCCACGCGAGCGGCTGCTTCGATGAGAAGAGACTCGGGGAAGGACCACTCGAACGACTCGTGATGCAGATGGTCAACGATGTATTTGCGCGCGAGGGCGAGAAGCGCGACGCCAAGTGGTCGCTGCTCGACAAGGCGTTCGACCTCTGGAAGGAGCGGCAGGGCACCGCCCCGAACTTCGAGGAGGAGCACTACGCCGAAGGGGCGATCAAGGTGGCGCTCGAGTTGAACACCAAACAACGCAAGCCACGTCAAGGCGTGACCAGGGAGATCCGGGAGCGGATCGAGCGCGAAGCCGACGCCATCGTCGGCGAGGTCGGATGAGCGGCACCCAGGTCGACCTGGATCGGCCATCGTCCTGAGCCGAGAGCGGGATACGCTGGGTCCTGGATAAGCGTGGAGTCTGGACGATGAGCGAGGCCGATCAGGATCGCCGGGAGATGGCGGAGTGGGCGGATCGATTCGGATCCGGCAGGTTGCGCCTCGCGCTCCAGGCCGGTGACCAGGTCCGACCCCTCTACCTGGAAGAGCGCGGCCAGATGGAGCTGCCAGGCTTCGAGTTGTGTATCGATGAGCCGGCTCAGGTGGTTCCTCTGCCCGAGCCCGACAAGCAGGCCGTCGAGGCGCGCGAGTCGGTCGTCGAATACCTCGACATCCTCGGGATCCGGTATGGCACGTGTGAGATCGTGTCACGCGAGACCGGCCACGACGGAGGGGCCGCGATCCGGATCGAGGGATGGGAGGAGGGAGTCACGGCGGTCGCCGACATCACCCGGCCCGACGGATCGGCCCTGATCGGCAACGGTTATCCCGACGATGTCCCAGGCAAGTCGAAGTCGCGACTGCGGCCGACCGCCTATGGATCCGCATATGGCTTGCGGCACCCGGCGGCCCAGGAGGCTCTGCGGGGGGCGGCGATAGTGAGTGTCGACCAGCTCAGTGACCTCGGTGGGGAAGAGTTGGAGGAGTTCCTGCCGCCCGACGCGCACGATCTGATCGACGAGGCTCTCGTGGGGGATTTCGTCGACACCCTCTTCCTCGTGGGGTGGAAGTTCGGACAGCCGCGTCGCCTCCCGCTGGCCAGCCTCGCCGAGCAGATCGCCGGGTACATGCTGATCCGGGAGGCAGAAGTCATGATCGAAGATGTCGAGTATCTGTCGGAGGAAGGGATCTCCGAGGCGCGAAGGGAACTCGACGACCTTCAGCTCTCCGTCCTGGACGAAGAGTTCCTGTACGAGTACCTCCCGAACGTCGAGTCGTTCGAGCTCCAGGAGATGGTGCCGGCCGGGGCCGGCTCCCGCCGGGCTTCGCTATGGGCACCTCTCTATCCAATGGGAGACGCGCCACCCCCGCGGACGACCGGGGACGACGAGCCGGAATGGACCCTCACCGACACGCCCGGGCTGACGCCTCGACAGTCGGTGGACGCGGACGGGACGAGGAGGCGCGAGGAGAAGGACGCCGAGCTCGAATCCTTCGACCGCGAGATCGCCGAGCTTCCCTGGGCGCTCGAGTTCGACCGCCACGCGCCTTATCTGTTGGCGGCTCGGCCGGCCGGAGATCTCGCCTGCTTCCGCCCGCCGCCTGCGATCCACGGCGCCGCCCGCGTCTCGCCCTGGGCGTGGGTCTACGGTCGCTACCCCGATCGGGCCGAGGCGTTCAGCTCTGAGAGCGAGCCGCGAAACCACAGGATCCTCGACTGGCCCGACTTCTTCCGGGTCTTCCCGGGCCGGTCCCATCCGCTCGCGGTGGACGCGGTCCTCTCGGTCATCGAGGGCACGTTGGAATGGGTCCGGGCGGTCGGCGGACACGCCCTCACTGCCGGCGCGGTGACCCCGTTCGAGCGGAGCGCGGAGGCGCTCGAGGGGGTTGTCGCGATGCGCGAGCAGCTGGAGCGCTGTCGTGCGACCGGGCTGGGCGAGGACGAGCGGCTGACCCGCTTCGGCGTCCGCCATGAGCTCTTCGGGTCCCCCGACCTGCGTTTTGTCGCCGAGGCCCGGTTCGCCGCCCCGCCGGGGCGCAGTTTTGACGAGGTCCAGGGCGACTTCAACCAGGCGATCTTCGACTTCAGCCCCCTCCCAATCAGCCTCGGGATCGAACCGTACGAGGAGGAAGACGGATCCTTGTTGGTGCGCTGCGCGATAGGCGCCGACACCATCGTGGAGGCCGATGAGCTCGCCAACGAGGTGATCTCGCAGATCCTCTGGCGGGTCGGGCTCCAGCCGATCGACCTCGAGGAGGGGCAGGAGATCGACGAGGTCGGCTTCCGGATCATCGACCTGGAGGACGGAGAGGAGCCGCCCGAGGACTAACCCTCCTCATCGGCTTCGACCGCGTCGTCGAAGAACTCGGCATCTCCTACGCCAGCGTCCATCAGATGGACGTAGGTACGCAGCGTGAACCCGGGGTCGGCGTGTCCCAGCCACTCCTGGACCTGCTTGATGTTCCGGCTGTTGTCGAAGAGGAGCGAGGCGCAGGTGTGGCGGAAGGTGTGGAAGGTCACCGGAAACGGCTCGGACTCCTCCTCGTCGCCGTCGAGGACCAGGCCGGCCGCGGCAGTGGCGGGCCAGAGGACGTTCTTGGCGATCTTGCCCGGGATCAGCGTCGTGCCGACGCTCGAGGCGAACACCGGGCTGCGCCCTAGTCCGCCCGAGCTCTCGCGAAGATCCAGCAGACGGCGGGCCATCCCGGCCGAGAGTGGAAGATCTCTTCGCGCCTTCCGGGTCTTCAGTTTCTTGCGCCTGCCGCGATAGTCCTGCTCACGCACCCTGATGCGGGGTTCGCCACCCAGACCGAGGTGGCGCCAGGTGAGCCCGATCGCCTCCGAGATCCGCAGGCCCGAATGGGTGAGGAACTCGAAGAAGAGCCGCCACTCGGGAGTCATCTTCGCGAGCAGCGCCGAGAGCTCGTGTCGCGTGAGCGCCTTCGCCCGCTCGTCGTCCTCGGCCTCCTCGGTCAGGGCCGCCGGGATCCGGACACCCTTGGCCGGGTTGTGGCGGATCAGGTCGTCTTCGATCGCGGTCTCGAAGAGGGCCGAGAGCGACACGCGGAGCTTCTTGATCACCGAGGTGGACTTGCCCTGTTTGCGCAGCGACATGAAGAGGCGCCGGACGTCGCCACGCTCGATGTCGCTGAGCCTCTTGTTTTTCCAGACTGGCATCGCGTGGGCGACGATCGGTCTGCGGTACTCGGGCCGCGTGGTCTCCGAGAACCCGCGGCTGGTCAACCCGGAGTAGCTCTCGATCCACTCGGGGAAGTACTCGCCGAACTTGGTCTTCGAGCGCGGTTCAAGCTCGCCGGATTCGTGAGCCGCTTTCCTTTTCCGCGCCTCGTTGAAGCTCTCGCAGGTCTCCTTGTATTGCTTGCCCCGATGGCGCCAGGTGATTACCCAGGGGCATTTGCACCGGTCTCGCGCGTCGCAATCTTTCCGGTGACGCCGGTAGATGCCGGGGATCCCGGACTTTTCCAGGTCGGCCATGGTGGTTGTCCTCCTCCGCGTTGGTTTCCTCTGGCCTATCCACGGACCAGGTCCTCGCGGCGCCACCCTGTTGCCGGCAACAGATAGGCAACAGCATGCGGGGGAACACCCGCAAGCAGCCGTAAAGGATTCGGCTTGGAGAGCGAATTCAGGATGAGAGCCGTAGGCAGCCGCAACCGCTCCCGCTCGTTCTCAGTCCGGAAACCGGGGTTCGAATCCCCGTAGCGGTACTCCAGATGTAGAGCGAAACGACCGCCCGCGAGGCGGTCTTTTTCGTTCTCGAGGGCCAGGCCAAGGAGAGGGCCAAGCCCGATGCTCAACCGATCGTGATTGCCGCTTGAGCGCAGCGGATCTATCGTTGGGGCAGGGCAACGAAAGGAATGGCCATGCGCTCCACCTCGGCCAGAGATTCCGCGCACTTCGGGCTTGTGGCACAAGGGCTGGGCGCTCCGCGGCTCCGACTGCGAGTCCTCGTCCAGCGGCATGGGATCGACCGCGAACTTGCTGAAGGCGGCGAAGCCGAGGCGGCGCCACAGCTCCGGTTGCGCTCCCGTCAGATCACCGGCGGCGCGGAACGCCGCCGGCTCGCCAGCTGCCTTCGGAGCTCGTCGCCGAGGCCGAGGTGGTCTCCCGGCGCTCCCCTATCAGCCCGGTCGTCCCGATCCAGCGGGAAGCGGTTTTGCTCTGGCGTGACTCGATCATCGCGATGGCCAGCCGGCTCGAGCGGCCGATGCCGGTCGGCCCCGCCGGAATCGCCCGCCTCCGACTCTTCCTCACGGATGGAGCCGGGCCTCTCTTCCACCCCACCTCGGACTACCTGATGGCAGACGTTCTACCGCGGATCGAGGAAGACCTAGATCCCGACTAAGGAGCACGAAGATGAAAATGATTCGATTTGCGATCCTGCCTCTCGCCGTCGCCGCAATTGTCGCGCTCGCATTGGCCGCGTCAGCGGCTGGCGGCGCTGGGGCCTCGAAGGCGACGGTCATACATGTGGTCGAGCGGGCATCTACCGATGCCGTCACGAACGGCGACCCCAACAAGGACCAGTTGGGCAACGTCCTGACCTTCGCGAACAAGGTCTTTGACAAGGGCAACAAGCGCCAGGTGGGGTCCGACCAGGGCTACTGCATCCGCACGGTCGTCGGCAAGTCCTGGGAGTGCAACTGGACGACGTTCCTCACGTCCGGCTCGATCACCGTCGAGGGCAAATTCTCTGACACTGGCAACACCGTGCTCGCGATCACGGGGGGAACCGGGGCATATGCGACCACCCGCGGCGAGATGGATCTCGAATACCACAATAAGAAAGGGACCGCCTTCGACTTCGTCTTCCACCTGATGTAGCAATGGCTGCGACGCGCCTCCGGAAGAATCCAGCCTGATCCACGCACTGGGCCCCCGGCGACGAGCTCCCAGGCTTGCTCATCGGCAGCGCGACGATTCGAACATCATCTTGCCTCGGGTCGCTCTAGAAGGGCGGAATTCAACGCTGCTTCAACTGGAAAACGATCCCTCCATTACGACCAGGACCGCGTACCCAACCGCAGAAGAGGTGGGACTCGATTCGGTGAAACGAAAAAGTGGTGGCGACCGTCGTCTGAGCTAGGTCGCGCGCGAAGGGCTGTTCTGGCAGCCGCCGGCATCGAATTCCGTGTCCCCAATGTGTCCCCATCTCCATCGAACTAGGTCGGACAGGACCGAACTCCTCAGACGCAATCAGTCCGGATCGGTCGGAACTGGCGTCCCATGGGCAATTCTCAGTCCGGAAACCGGGGTTCGAATCCCCGTAGCGGTACTCTGGGCTCGGCGCCCGCGACGCTAACCCCAGAAGATGCCGGTGGGATCATTGTCCAGGTCGCGGATAAGTGGTGCCAGGTCGGGCGCGGGTTCGATGAACGGGTACTCCAGTCGTCGGTCGTTTCTGTCGCGTGCATAGAGCGTCCAGAGGTGGGTTCTCGGGTCCCACTCGAGAGTGCAGATTCGCATCCTGGTCCAGCCCGGGCCAATCTCCTTCCGCCAAGGCGGGCGGCACTCGTAGATCGTAATCGTGTTTCCACGGACCTTGTACTCGACCCTCAACTTGTCGTCGTGCTCGGCAGGCACCTTCGTAGCGCAGTAGGTCGCGATGAGCGATATGGCGGGATCTAGCACCTCGGCGGGCAGTGCCATCGGTCTCAACCTAACGGCATACGGTGCGCTTCAGCGCACCGCTACCAGGCTGCTTTGTGACCGGTTCATCGACTCCGATCCCACGGACGCTCCGCCTTGACTGACGTTGGCGGTCGGCTTACGCGGCTTGCAGAGCAGGCGGCCACTGCGGCGGTTGGGACGTTCGCGCTTGTGGCTTGCCATCGGTCAGGCCGCAAGTAGTTGTTCGATCGCGGTGATGAAGTCGGCGGCACCTCCTACGAACTCCGTCGCTTCCTCGGCGCTTGGAGGAGAGGCCTCGTAGTCGCCTTCCTCGCGGGCGTCTTTCGCGCGCCGCGCGAGGGCGCTGAGCCGTTGGTCGAACTCGCCCGGGGCGACGAAGACCTGACTGAACAGCGCCCAGGTTCCGCTATGGGTCTTCGCGAACTCCCCGCGCTCTGAAAGGGCTGCCCGGGCCGCGTAGAGCATCCCGTAGTAGGCGGCGCTCACGATCACCGCTGGATGGGCGGTCCCAATGATCGCCTGTGCATCGGCGAGGCGATCGCGCGCCTGTTGCATGAACTCCTCGGAGCGAGGGCTCATTGCAATGCGCTTCCCGCAAGGACGATCTTGTCGCGGTCAATCTCCTGGATGAAGAACGAATCGATCTCACGACGTCCATGCAGCCACGCGAGGTCGTGGACGTGGACCGAGTACGAGAAAGGGCTTTCGCCTTCCGTGAGCGCAACTTCTTCGCTGAGATTCGCAACGATTCGCCGATAGCGGTCTCGGCCGCCCTCGGCGATGATCAGCAGGTCGATGTCGGATTCGACATGGGCGTCACGGCGGGCGCGGGATCCGTAGAGCCAGAGGGCGCGCAAATCGTCGCCCAGCGCATCTTGGACGCGCGCCGCGAAGCGCTCGACCGTCCGGCGCTCTCCGTCAGTGAGCTGGGCCGCGGTCAGTGAATCTGGGGTTGCACGTGCCATCTCCCCGAGGATAGGGCGAGAGGAGGAGGCCATGAGTCGATCCGTGTCCCGAAACGTGTCCCCAACTCCACCGCATTGGGCCGATTTCAGCTGATCCCACTGGGCGGAGGGGCGCTAAGTCGTCCGCAAGTGGCTTCCTAGAGGCTTTTCTCAGTCCGGAAACCGGAGTTCGAATCCCCGTAGCGGTACTGTCCCTAGGCAGTCGAACCGCTGTCCACGAGGCGGCGTTTCTCATTTGGGAGGCTTCGATGTGCCGCGTGACCTATTCGATGGGCGTTTCGCTGGACGGCTACATCGTCGGGCCGGACGGGGGCTTCCAGTGGACCGCGCCTGACGACGGGCTCTTCCAGTTCGCGATCGACCAGATCCGCGAGGTCGACGTCCACCTGATGGGGCGACGGCTCTACGAGGCGATGCTCTACTGGGAGACGGCCGATCAGGATCCGACGCTCGACGCCTCGAAACGCGAGTGGATCGATCTCTGGAATCCCCTTCCGAAGGTGGTGTTCTCCAGCACGCTGTCGAGCGTGGAGGGGAATGCTCGGTTGGCCTCGGGCGGCCTGGCAGAGGAGATCGAGCGGCTGCGAGCGGAACCGGGGGAGGGCAACATCGCGATCGGCGGCGCGACCCTCGCCGCCGAGGTCGCCGCGCTCGACCTGATCGACGAGTACCGCGCCAAGGTCTACCCGGTGCTGGTCGGCGGCGGCATCCCGTTCTTCCCCCAAACCGAGCGGCGGGTGGATCTCGAGCTCGTCGAGTCATGCACCTTCGACACGGGAGTCATCTACCTCCGTCACCGCGTGGCGCGCTAGAGGAGGTGCCTAGCGGCGCCGGGAGTGGCGATGGGGGAGGACCGTGATCGCGAAGGTGGCGGACGCCTCGTGGATCAGGTCGACCGGGATGGTCGTCGTCTTGCCAGCGCTCCGCGGCGTTCTGCCCGATCCGAACAGGGCGATGGAGACGAGCTCACCGCGCGGGTCATGACGCGCCTTGTAGCGGATGCCGCCGTAGCCGGCCTCCTGCAGGGCCAGTGCCCAGCCTTGGGTCAGGTCGTAGTCGGAAGTCGTGTGGATCGCGGCGGTGAGGCCGACGAGTCCGAGAACGGTCGGGTCGGTCAGGTCGACGACCGTTGCTTTGGACGGGCGCAGGGTGGACAGTCGCTGGGCGTCGACCAGTGGCTCCGGGATCACCCCGCCCGGCCGAAGTAGGCGTCCGAACTTCTCCACGAAAGCGCCGATCGGCTCCTCGGCGAGGTAGAACCGCCCGTCGGGGCCGACGTCGAAAAACCACGGCCCTACATCGGCGCTATGGATCCGCCACAGGGGCTTTCGCCCGAGTTTTGTGGTGGGAAGCTCGGGCAGGTCGTCCGGGGAAGCGGGTAGGCTGCGCGGACTCAACGCTTCAGGTCGGCCACGGTGCGGTGGGCCGAGATCAGCAAGGGCTCGATGTCCGAGTCGGCGAAGGCAGCCGCTCCACCGCCGACCGCCGGGCCGTCCCCCACACCCTCTTCATCACGCCGCCGCCGACGACCGTGGGGATGACGGAGCGGGCGGCGCGCGAGGCCGGATTGCGGATCAGGGTGGCGAGCAAGTCGATGCCCAGGAGATCGTCAACACCGTCGCTCTGGCGATGCGCCACGGGATCTCGGCGAGCGAGCTGAGCAGCGCGATCTACACGCACGAGAGCTCGACCGAGGCGTTGAACGAGCTTCTGGCATGACCTCCGAGACCGTCGAAGCGTCGGGCCCGCCGCCTTCACTCTTGGCGGCGAGCTCGACCGTCAACCCTCCCTAGGTAAGGAGCCAGCGGATGTTCTTGACCTCGAACTCGCCGGCGATGGCGACGGCGTCTTCGAGCTCGACCTCCGCCCAGCGCACCTGCTCGGCGGCAAGATCGTCGGGGTCGAGGGCATGGGCGGCCTGCATCGCGGTCAGCTTTTCCAGAGCGAGGACGAAGCGCTCCCAGGCTGCCCGTTCGGCGGGCTCTGTGGGGGAGGGTGGCTCGGCGTCCGTCGGCGCGTACTCGGTCTCGGCCGGGTCGCCAAGTCGGTCCCCGGCCAGGAGGCCCCGCAGTCGCCCCGCGATGCCCTGGAGAACGACCTTGCCGGCGGCGACGCCGAGTTCCTTCGCCTGCGTGCGGTCGATTTCGTCGGGCAGCAGGACCATGTCGTAGTCGGCGACGGGGCCGACCAGGGCCGGTCCCGGGAACCCCGAGGCGTCTTCCACCAGAAGGTGATCGGGGGTGCGGCGGAGCCTGGAACCATCGCGCCGCCGCACCGCCCCGATCACCGACCCGGCCAGTCCAAAGCCGAACCAGGTGACCTTGCGCAGCGTGGGGTCCAACAATCCCATCGGCCAACTGTTACCGAATGCGGGCGGCTCCAACAGACGGTCCGGCCCGAGATCGGCGAGGGAAAAACCCGATTTCGAGGTGGGGATTGCCCTACCCCGAGAGTAAAGTCGGGAGATGAGGCGGCTGTCTTCACAGCTGGGCTTTCGTCTCGCCGCCGCCAGCAGCCTGCTGGCACTCATCATCGGCGCGACCTTCGGGCTCCTCCTCGTGGCGATCGAAGATGTGCGCAAGACGAGCCGCCTCGCCGACCGCTCGCGGATTGCGCTGACCGCCGCCGACGGGGTCGGCGAGCTGGTGCTCGACCTCGAGACCGGCGCGCGCGGCTTCGTGATCACGAAGCAGGAGCGGTTTCTCGGCCCGTGGCGATTCGCCCTCGCGCAGTTCCCCTCCCAGGCCCGCGAACTCGAAGACCTCGCCGGCGGTCCCGAACAGACGACGCGTGCCGACCGGATCGTCGCCGAAGCGCGGTCCTACATCCGCGACTACTCGGTCCCGCTGGTCGCGGCGGTCCGCCGCGGCGACCCCGCCGCCTCCAGCGTCGCCGTGACGGCCGAGGGGAGGCGGCGGGTGGACGCGATCCGCGCCCGCCTCGACGGCTTCGCGGCGGCCGAAGGGGCGCAGCAGCAGGAGCGCCAGGACCAGAGCGACGCCGACGTGCGCCGGGCGATCGGGCTCGGGATCGCCGGCCTGATCGGCTCCTTCGCGATGATCGCCGCCTTCGCCGTCTACCTGCTGCGCTATGTCGCCCGGCCGGTCCGGCGCACCGCGGCGATGGCGGGCCGCCTGGCCGAGGGCGACTTCGCCGCGCGCCTGCCGGAGGAGGGCGCGGGGGAGATCGGCGACCTCGAGCGCTCCTTCAACGTGATGGCCCGCTCGCTCGAGCGCAGCCGCGACGACCTCGATCGCCTGCTGATCGAACAAGGAGCGCTGCGGCGGGTCGCGGTGTTGGTCGCCGAGGCCGCCGAGCCTGCCGAGATCTTCGAGATCGTCACCCATGAGGTCGGTGCGCTCTACTCCGCCGACTACGTGCTGATGAGTCGCTACGAGGGAAAGGGGCTGGTCACGGGTATCGCCCAGTGGATGAGCGCCGAGGCCGAGGTGGCCGGTGCTACTTCACGGGTGGAGCTGGGCCGGACGGTCCAGATGGAGCCGGGGACCATCGGGGCGCGGGTGCTCGAGACTCAGGCGCCGGCGAGCCGGAACAGCCTCGCCGACCTGGGGAGGGACCGGGACGAAGCCCGCGCCCTGGGCGTCCAGTCGGCGGTCGGCTGTCCGATCACGGTCGAAGGCCGGATCTGGGGCGTGATCGCGGCGGGGTCGAGGCGCGGCGGCGCATTCCCACCCGAGACCGAGTCGCGGATCGGCGAGTTCACCCAGTTGGTAGGGACGGCGATCGCGAACGCGGTGAACCGCGACGAGCTGATCGCCTCGCGGGCGCGGATCGTCGCCGCCGCCGATGAGGCCCGCCGGCGCATCCGCCGCGACCTTCACGACGGCGGCCAGCAGCGCCTCGTCCACGCGCTGATCACGCTGAAGCTGGCGCGCCGATCGCTCGACGAGGGCGACCCGCGGACCGAGGAGCTGATCGACGAGGCGCTCGAACACACCGAAGGCGCGGTCGAGGCGCTGCGCGAGCTCTCCCACGGGATCCTCCCCTCGGTCCTCGCCCGCGGTGGTCTGCGGGCGGGGGTGGAAGCGGTGGTGGCGCGGATGTCGCTGCCGGTCGACCTCGACATCGGGGAGGAGCGCTTCCCGCCCGGGGTCGAGGCGACCGCCTACTTCGTCGTCAGCGAGGCACTGACCAACGTCGTCAAGCACTCCGGCGCGGCGCGGGCCCAGGTCAGCGCGCGGGCGAGCGAGGGGGTCCTGCGGGTGGAGATCCGCGACGACGGCAAAGGCGGCGCGGCGTCGGGGAGCGGCAGCGGGTTGGTCGGGCTGCGCGATCGCGTCGCCGCCCTGGCAGGGACCCTGGAGATCGAGAGCCCGCCAGGGGGCGGGACGCGGGTCACGATGACGCTGCCGGTGCCTTGAGGAGGGTCCCGGCCGCGGCGGTCCTAGTTACGTCCTGGGCGTCTCATGGAGGTCCTGGCAGGCTGTG
>JBOGYZ010000352.1:0-7461 GCA_050697015.1 Solirubrobacterales bacterium | reverse complement strand
CTCCCAGACCCTCCACGGCGCTTCGCCGCCGCGCCAGAGGTCGTCGAGCATGACCGCGTCCTTGTAGGTGTCCATGCAGTCCCAGAAGCCCTCGTGCCTGTGTGCGTGCAGGCGGCCCGCGGCGGCGAGGCGCTCGAGCGGCTCGCGCTCCAGCACCGAGTCGGGGCCGATGTAGTCCAACGCCTCGGGCTCGAGGCAGAAGAAGCCACCGTTGATCCAGTGCTCGGAGCGCGGCTTCTCGACGAAGCGGGTGACTCGGTCCCCGTCGAGCTCAGCCACTCCCCACTGCAGATTGGGACGAACCACGGTCACCGTCGCCGGCAGGCCCGCCTCGCGATGACCGTCGAGCAGCTCCCCGAGGTCCACATCGGCGACGCCGTCGGCGTAGGTCGCGCAGAAGGTCCCGCCGGCCAAGCGCTCACCGAGCGCCGCGATCCGCCCGCCGGTCGGCCTGTCCAGGCCGGTGTCGACGCACTCCACCGAGACCCCCTCCGGCCAGCGCTCCGCCGCGACGAATCGCTCCACCTGGTCGCCGAGATATCCGGTCGTGAGGATGAACCGATCGAAGCCCTGCGCCGCGTAGATCCCGATCACGTGCCAGACGATCGGCCGTCCGCCGATCTCGACCAGGGGCTTCGGCACCGACTCGGTCCGCTCTCGCAGCCGCGTCCCGCGCCCGCCACAAAGAATCACCACCGGTGGTTTCACGCCGCCATCCTTACAGCGGCGTACTGAGCGGGAGGTTCAGCCTCCTGCAACAGCCGGGAGGATCGTTACCTCGTCGCCCGCGTTGACCTGCGTCTCGAGGCCCTGCTGGAAGCGGATGTCCTCGCCGGAGACGTAGACGTTGACGAAACGGCGCAGGGTGCCGTCCTGGGTGATCCGCTCGCGCAGATCGCCATAGGCGGCGAAGACGGCGTCGAGTGCCTCGCCGACGTTGGACCCTTCGACCTCGACCTCGGCCTGGCCGCCGGTGGCGACGCGGAGCTGGGTCGGGATCTTGACGGTGACGCTCATCTACGCGGTTACCTCCCGGCCGGCGAACGCGGCATCGAAGCTGTCGAGACTCGGATCGATCTCGTGCATGGAGAAGCTGTCGCGGGTCGCATCGAGCGTCTTCAGACCCTCGCCGGTGACGTAGGCGACGACCTTCTCGCCGGCCTTGAACTCACCTCGTTCGGCCAGCTTACGCAGCACGCTGATCGTCACGCCGCCGGCGGTCTCGGTGAAGATCCCGGTCGTCTCGGCGAGCAGCTTGATCCCTTCGCGGATCTCGTCATCGGAGACGGAGCTGATGTTGCCGCCCGTCTTGCGGGCATGCTCGATCGCGTAGGGGCCGTCGGCCGGGTCGCCGATCGCGAGGCTTTTCGCGATCGTGTCGGGGCGCTGCGGCGTGACCACGTCCCGGCCTTCGGCGAAGGCAGTCGCGACGGGGCTGCAGCCGTCGGCCTGGGCGCCGTGGAAGGCCGGTTGATCGCCCTCGACCAGGCCGAGGTCGATCCATTCCTGGAAGCCGCGGCCCAGTTTGGTGAAGAGGGAGCCGGAGCCGATCGGCGCGACCACCCGGTCGGGCAGTTCCCAGCCGAGCTGCTCGACCGTCTCGAAGGCGAGCGTCTTGGAGCCCTCGGCGTAGTACGGGCGCAGATTGACGTTCACGAACGCCCAGGGCTGGGTGTCGACGAGTTCGGTGCAGAGCCGGTTGACGGCGTCGTAGTTGCCGCGCACGCCGACCAGGTTGGTGCCGTACACGTCCGAGGCGAGGAGCTTCTGTTCCTCCAGGTCGGCCGGGACGAGCACGTAGGACTCGAGCCCCTCGGCGGCGGCGCGGGCGGCGACCGCGTTGGCGAGGTTGCCGGTCGAGGCGCAGGCGATCGTGTCGAAGCCGAGCTCCTTGGCCTTGGCGACGGCGACCGCGACGACCCGGTCCTTGAAGGAGTGGGTCGGGTTGGCGGCGTCGTTCTTGATCCAGATCTCGGCATCCGTGCCGAGCAGGTCGGCCAGCCGGTCGGCCCGCACCAGCGGCGTCAGGCCCGGCTCCAGGGGGTCACCGGGGGTCCCGGCGGTCGGCAGGAAGTCGCTGTAGCGCCAGATCCCGTGGGAACCGGCCTGGATCCGCCGTTTGGCCTCCGCCGCGTCCAGCCCTGAGTGGTCGTAGCTGACCTCCAGCGGGCCGAAACAGTATTGGCAGAAATAGGCGGCACTCTCGTCGTACTTCGTGCCGCACTCCTTGCACTTCAAACCTTCGACTGACATCCGATCACGTCCCTTATGTGAAAAAGACCTTCGCCACGTGGGGCGAGGTCCGATCGGACATCCCCCACATCTGTCAGATCACTTAGATCTGCTGGAGTTGGCACCTGCCTCGGACCGCTAAGTCCGAGATGGTTGCCGGGGCTTCACTGGGCCAGTCCCTCCACCCCTCTAGATGTGGCGCTTATGTACTGGGCGAAGCCTACCACGAACCAGAAGACGTTTCTGATGCTCCGCCGACGGCTAACCTACCCGTGTGATCGCGATTCTCCCCCACGACGAGACGGGCGCGGCCGATGCCGAACCTCCCGAAACCACGCCTGCGGCGAACCCGTCGTGGCGAGCTCGTCGCGCCGGTCGAGTCCGCTGAGCCACAGACCCCGCGCGTCGAGGTAATCGAGTGGGGCGGCTTCCGCTGGGTCAACATCGAGCACGCGGGAGCGCTGGAGCGCGCCTGGCTCGAGGAGCAATTCGACTTCCACGCGCTCGACCTCGAGGACGTGCTCTCGCGCAACCAGCGCCCGAAGATCGACATCTACGACGACTATCTGTTCAGCATCCTGAACCTGCCCGTCTTCGATCGCGCCGCCAAGCGGCTCGGCGCGGGTGAGCTCGACCTCTTCGTCGGTCCCGATTTCCTCGTCACGATCCCGAATCAGCCCCTGCAGCCGGTCGAGTACCTCTTCGAGCGCTGTCGCACCAAAGAGGAGCTCCGCGAGCAGCTCTTCTCGCGCGGCTCCGGCTACCTCCTCTACCGGCTCGTCGACGATTGCTTCGACTACTGCTTCCCGATGCTGCGCAAGATCGGCAACAAGCTGGACGCGCTCGAGGACGACATCTTCGAGGGCCGCTCCGAGGACATCGTGCGCGACATCTCCAATGCCAAGCAGGAGATCATCAACTTCCGCAAGGTCATCCGGCCGCAGCGGCCGGTTCTGCGCGACCTCGAGAAAGTGAAATCGCGGTACCTCTCCCCCGACTTCGACCTCGAGATCTACTTCGACGACATCGTCGACTCGCATGAGCGGATCTGGGACATGCTGGAGAATTACAAGGAGGTGATCGAGGCGCTCGAGGAGACCAACGAGTCGGTGATCTCGCACCGCCTCAACGACATTCTCCGCGTGCTGACCTCGATCAGCGTCGTGATCCTGCCGCTCACCCTGATCGCGAGCATCTGGGGGATGAACGTCAAGGTGCCGGGCGAGGGCAACGCCACCGACTTCTACGTCGTCATCGGCGGCATGCTGGTGATCCTGGTCGGGATGGTCGCCTGGTTCAAAAGACGCGGATGGCTATAGCCTCCACGGCCAGTGGCAAATTTTCGGATCTGGGCGCCGTGGCGCCTCGCCTACGTGTCAGACGCGGCCAAGGACATCGAGGAGGAGTGCATCTTCTGCGCGAAGCCTGCGCAGGATGACGACGAGGGCAACCTGATCGTCCATCGCGGCGAGCGCGCCTTCGTGATCCTCAACCTCTACCCGTACACGAACGGGCACCTGATGGTGGCGCCCTACGAGCACATCGGCGCGATCCAGGAGATCCCGGAGGAGACGACCGCCGAGATGATGGCGCTCGCCCAGACCGCGATCCGTCGGCTCGACGACGTCTACTCCCCCCACGGCTACAACGTCGGCTTCAACCAGGGCCGCATCGCCGGCGCCGGGGTAGAGCACCACATCCACATGCACGTGGTGCCGCGCTGGTCCGGCGACAACAACTTCATGCCGGTGATCGCCGACACCAAAGTGATGCCGCAGACGATCGAGCAGAGCTACAGCGTGCTGAAGGGAGCGTCATGGAGCTGAACCCAGGGATCTTCAAGGCCTACGACATCCGCGGCATCTACGGCGAGGAGATCGACGAGGGCACCGCGCACGACATCGGCCGTGCTTTCGTGCGCGTCCTGGCGCGCCTTCGTGACAAGCCCGCGGGCGATCTGCGGGTCGGCCTCGGCCGCGACATGCGCCTCACGGCGCCGAAGATGGCGGCGGAGCTGCGCGACGGGATGATCTTCGAGGGCGCCCACGTGGTCGATGCGGGCATGGTGGCCACCGAGATGCTCTACCACCTGGTCGGCTCGCGCGAGCTCGACGGCGGCGCGATGGTCACCGCCTCGCACAACCCCAAGGCCTATACCGGGGTGAAGCTCGTCCGCGAGGGCGCGCTGCCGCTCTCCGGCGACGCCGGGATCGGCGAAGTCCGGGCGACGATCGAGGCGGGCCTCGGGGAGGCGCCGGGCGGCGGCGAGGTCGAGCAGGCCGACATCTGGGACGAATTCCGCGCCCACGCGCTCGGCTTCATCGACCCGGCGGCGGTGAAGCCGATGAAGGTCGTGGTCGACGGCGGCAACGGCATGGCGGGCCCGATGGTCGGCCCGATCCTGGAACAACTGCCGTTGAAGCTGGAGCAGATGTACTTCGTCCCCGACGGCGAGTTTCCCGACCACGAACCGAACCCGCTGCTGGAGGAGAACCGGCGGATGATCATCGACCGGGTCCGCTCGACCGGCGCCGACCTCGGCATCGCCTGGGACGGCGACGCCGACCGCTGCTTCTTCATCGACGGTTCCGGCGAGTTCTGCGATGGCGACTTCGTGTGTGCGCTGCTGGCGCGCTCGATCCTGGCCAAGAACCCCGGCGCCACGATCCTCTACGACCCCCGCTCGAGCCGCGCCGTCCCCGAGCTGGTCGCCGCTGAGGGCGGTCGCTCCGACCTCTCGCGGGTCGGCCACGCGTTCTTCAAGGCGCGGATGCGCGAGGAGGAGGCGGCGTTCGGCGGCGAGGTCTCCGGGCACTACTACTTCCGCGATTTCTGGAACGCCGACTCGGGGACGATCCCGGCGCTGCTGATGCTGGAGCTGCTCTCGAAAGACGGGCGCACGATCGGCGAGCTGATGGCGGAGTTCCGCTCGAAATACTTCATCTCGGGGGAGATCAACTCCGAGGTCGCCGACCAGGAGGCGAAGCTCGACGAGATCCGCGAGCGCTACTCCGATGGAAAGATCAGCGAACTCGACGGCGTCTCGGTCGACTACGAGGACTGGCACTTCAACGTGCGGCCGTCGAACACCGAGCCGCTGCTGCGCCTGAACCTCGAGTCGCTGGTCTCCCGCGAGGACATGGAACGCCGTCGCGACGAGGTCCTGGGGTTGATCCGCGGGTGACGACCACCCCTGAGGAGGCACTCGAGCAGGCCGCGCTGGCGGGCGTCCACAGGATCGCCGTGCCCACCCCCTTCGCGGTGGGCAAGGTCAACGCCTACCTGATCGAGGACGACCCGCTGACCCTGATCGACGGTGGGCCCAACTACGGCACCGCGCTCGACGTCTTAAGCGAATCGATCGCCGCCCACGGCCATTCGATCGAGGACATCGGCCTCATCCTCCTCACCCACAACCACACCGACCACCTCGGGTTGGCGGAGATCCTGGTCGAGCACTCCGGAGCGGAGGTCGCGGCGCTGGGGGTGGCGGCGGAGCGCCTCGCGAACTACACATCCGAAGCCGAGGCGGACGACGCGATGGCGGTCGAGTTGATGTTGAGCAGCGGCATCCCGGAGGAGATCGCGCTCGCGCTGCAGTCGGTCTCCTCGTCCTATCGCGGCTGGGGCGCCCCGGTCCAGGTCACCCGGCCCTTGGACGACGGCGGCGTGGTCGAGCTCGCCGGGCGCACGCTCGAAGTCCAGCACCGTCCCGGCCACAGCGTCATGGATACCGTCTTCTGGGACGCCGAGCGCCAGTTCGGCTTCGTCGGCGACCACCTCCTCCCCCATATCTCCTCGAACCCACTGATCAGCCGCCCGCTCGACGGCTCGCCCGGTCGGACCCGTTCCCTCATCGCCTACCTCGACTCGATGGCGAAGACCCGCGAACTGCCCGACGGCTCCCTCCTCTTCGGCGGCCACGGCGAGCCGATCGACGACCACCGGTCACTGATCGAGACCCGCTTCGCCTCGACCGAACGCCGCAAAGAGAAACTCCTGCGCCTGATCTCCGAGGGTCCCCGCTCCGGCTACGAGCTGGCCCAGTCGATGTGGGGGAACATCGCCGTAACCCAGGCCTTCCTCACCCTCTCCGAGGTGATCGGCCACATGGACATCCTCGAGGACGAGGGCCGGGTCCGCGAGGTCGACGACGGCGGCGTGATCCGTTTCGAAGCGGTCGCGTAGGCTCTCCGCCCAGATGGTCTCGTTCGGCGCGCGCAGGTCGGGAAAACCGACGAAGAAACGGATGCTGATCATCGTCAATCCTTATGCCACCACGGTGTCGGATCGGTTGCGGAACCTCGTCGTCTACGCGCTGCAGGGGCGTTACGAGGTCGAGGCGGTGGCCACCGAGGCAAGGAACCACGCGACCGAGATCGGGCGCGAGGCGCGCGACGGCGGTTACGACGTGGTCGTCTCCTTCGGCGGCGACGGCACCCTGAACGAGGTCGCCAACGGCATCGCCGGGACCGACATGCCGATGGCGATCCTGCCGGGTGGCTCGGCCAACGTGGTGGCGCGGAGTCTCGGCATCCCCAACGACGTGGTCGACGCCACCGAGCACCTGCTTTCCCTCGCCGACGAGTGGGAGCCGCGCAAGATCGACCTCGGGCGGGTGGACGAGCGCTACTTCGTCTTCGCCTGCGGGGCCGGGATCGACGCGACCGTGGTCAAACGGGTCGACTCGCGCCCGAAACTGAAGGCGCGTTTCGGCCCCTGGTTCTACAGCTGGGCCGGCGTCTCGGCCTTCTACCGCAGCTACCTCGTCAACCCGGTGCGCCTACGCGTCGCGGTCGACGACGGCACGCCGGTCGAGGGCATCACCGCGATCGCCCAGAACTCCGACCCCTTCACCTACTTCTCGACCAAACCGGTCTACGTCAACGAGAACGTCGCGATCGACAGCGGCACCCTCTCGATGGCGGTGCTGAAGCGAGCCGCCCAGCGCGACATGCCGACCCTGCTGCCCAAGCTCTTCTCCCAGAAGAAACCGGCCGTGCGCCATCGCCAGATCGTCGGCTTCGAGGGTGCGACGAAAGCCGTCATCGAGTCGATCTCCGAGGACCGCTCCGGCGCCCCCCGCTCCTTCCAGCTCCAGGTGGACGGCGACTACATCGGCGAGCGCACCAGGGTCGAGCTCGGCATCGAGCCCGCGGCGCTCACAATCCTCGCCTGAGGTTCGGGGCCGCAGCGCCCGTCCGAGTCACGTCCCGGGCGTCTCGTGGC
>JBOGYZ010000351.1:0-6931 GCA_050697015.1 Solirubrobacterales bacterium | reverse complement strand
GGGGCGGCCTCTGGCGGTCCGGGACCGGCCTCGGCCCCGACGACGAGATCGCCTTCGGTCGCGAGACGGCCCAGGCGGAACGCGCTCAGGTTCTGCTCGATGGCGACGCCGTTCAGCCTGATCGCCTGTTCGAGTGCTTCGAGAGGCAGCGGCAGCCCCCCGGCCTGGTAGGCGGAGCCGAGCAGGACGATGTTCGCGAACTGGTCCCCACCCAACTCCGCTTCGGCCAGGCCGCGAGCGTCGACGAAGGCGCCGGCCGGGGCTCGGGTAGCCGCCTCGATCGGCGCCAGGACGTCGACGATGTCGGGGAAGGCGACGGTCGGGTCGGCGACCGTCTTTCCCGTCGGCACCTCGGCGGTCGAGACGACCGCGAGAGTTCGTGCCCGGTCGGTGACGAGCAGGTTCTTCGCTTCCGCGGCGACCAAGGCGTCGCAGCCAAGGTAGAGGTCGCATTCCCCGTGGCCCAGTTTGTTGGCCTGATCGAGCGGTTCGCGCGAGATCTTGATGTCGGAGACGACGGGTCCCGCTTTCTGCGACACACCGGTCTGATCGAGAGTGCGCACGTGCATCCCGGCGAGGTGGGCGGCGTTGGCCACGATCTGCGCGACGGTGACGACACCGGTGCCGCCGATCCCGGTGATCCGGATGTTGACCTGGTCGGTTCCGACCGCGGCGGCCGGATCGGGAATCGGCTTACCGGTGTCCACCCCGACCCGGGCGGAGGAAACGGATGCCTTCTTGTTTGGACTCGGGCGGACCGTCACGAACGACGGGCAGTCACCGTCGAGGCAGGAGTAATCGAGATTGCAGGTGGCCTGATTGATCGCCGTCTTTCGGCCGTACTTCGTCTCCACAGGCTCGACCGAGAGACAATTGGACTTCGTCCCGCAGTCGCCGCAGCCCTCGCAGACCCGCTCGTTGATCATCACGCGCCGCTCCGGGCGCTCGGGCGGGTTGCGCTTGCGGCTGCGCCGCTTCTCGACCGCGCACTGCTGGTCGTGGATCAGGACGGTCACACCAGGGACCTCGGCAAGCTCTTCCTGGACCCGTTCGAGGTCGTCGCGGTGCCGGACCTCGGCCCCGCCCGCGAGCCTGACGCCTCGGTAGCGGTCCGGTTCCTCGGTCGTCACGATCACCCGCGCCGCGCCTTCGGCGTGGAGCAATTCGGTCAGCTGGGACACCGAGCGCAGCCCGACCGCCTGCTGCCCACCAGTCATCGCCACCGCCGAGTTGTAGAGAAGCTTGTAGGTGATGTTCACACCGGCGGCGACGGCGGCCCGGATCGCCAGGCTGCCGGAATGATGAAAGGTCCCGTCGCCCATGTTCTGGATAATGTGGTCGCCCTCGACGAACGGCGCCATGCCGATCCACTGGGCTCCCTCGCCACCCATCTGGGTCAGCCCCACCACCTCGCCCACCCGCTCCGGATCCATCAGCAGGACCATCGTGTGGCAGCCGATCCCGGCTCCGACCACCGAGCCGTCGGGCGTCTTGGTCGAGGTGTTGTGTGGACAGCCCGAGCAGAAATACGGAGTGCGCTGGATCGGCAGCTCCCGCTTCGGCAGCACGGGCAGCAGCTCTCCCGTCTCGGGCCCGGACCGGTCCCTCTCCAGCCACCTTCGCACCGGCTCGATCTCGCTCCGCTCGCCGAGACGCCGGGCCAGCGCCGCGACGACCGTGTCGGCGTCAAGCTCCCCCTGCGACTGCAGCAGGGGCACGCCAGACGGGTCCCGCTTGCCGCTGATGACGGGGACGTCGGCACGTCCGTACAGGTGCTCCTTCAGCGCCGTCTCGAGGAAAGGGCGCTTCTCCTCGACGACGATGATCTCCTCGAGGCCGCGTGAGAACTCCTCGAAGATCCTCACCTCCAACGGGAACAACATCCCGACCTTCAGCAGCCTGATGCCATAGGCCTCACGAGCCGCGGCGTCGAGTCCGAGGGTGCGGAGAGCCTGATGGAGATCGAGGTAGCTCTTTCCCGCGGCGACGATCCCGATGCGGTCCTTCGCACCATGCGAATCGAGTTCATTGAGGACGTTCAGCCGCGCGTACTCGCGGGCGACGTCCATCCGGATCCCATAGGCGGTGCGCTCCGCCTCGACCGGCATCGGTCCGAGCAGCTTCGAGGTCGGGGTGTGACGGAACGGGCGGCCGTCCTCCTCGAGGTGCGGCATCCGAGGCAGGTCTCGATCGGCAGGCAAGAGCACGTCCTCGGCACCGTCGGCGACGTTGGTGACGATCTTCATCGCCGACCAGAGGCCGCTGGCGCGGGACATGGCAACGGCGTGCAGTCCGAGGTCCACGACCTCCTGGGAGCCGGCCGGATAGAGGATCGGTATCGCGAGGTCGGCAAGCGTCGCCTCGGAAGCTCCCGCCATGGTCGAGGACTTCGCGGTCGGGTCATCCCCCACCAGGGCGACCGCGCCACCGAGGTGGTGGGTGCCGCCGAAGTTGGCGTGGCGCAAAGCGTCGCTCGCGCGATCGAGCCCCGGAGTCTTTCCGTACCAGTAACCCACTACGCCTTCGGTGCGGGCGTCCGGCCGATCAGGAGCGAGCTGGGTGCCCGCAACCGCCGTCGCCGCCAGCTCCTCGTTCAGCGCCGGTCGGTGGACGATCTCCAGCTCGTCGAGCAGCTTCCGCCGTCGGGCAAGCTCGATATCGAGTCCACCGAGGGGTGAGCCCTCGTAACCCGAGACGAAGGCTGCCGTACGCAGGCCTCGCGCGCGATCGAGGCGCTGCTGATCGAGCATCAGTCGAACGAGAGCCTGGATCCCGGTCAGGAACACGGACCCGTCCGGCTCTACGTAGCGGTCCGTCAGCGAGACCTTCTGCCCGTCTGCAAGCATTATTCCCATGGTGGGAGAACTATCGCGATGGCGAGATAACGACAACGATCAGGTCTCGATCTAGTGAAAATCACTACTAAATAGGCCCAGAGAAGTATTAATCGCAACATCGCCGTTTAGGATGACGGGTGATGAACGAGGGGCGCCAATCGGATCCCACTGACCTTGCCATCCTGGCCCTCCTCCAGGAGGACGGGCGTCGCAGCGTCGTCGACATCGCAAAGCAGGTGTCGCTGTCGCCGACCGCGGTCAAACGTCGGATTCAGCAGCTCGAAGAAAGCGGCGTCATCGCCGGTTATTCGGCTCGGGTCGACTACCGCAAACTCGGCTGGGACCTGGACGCCTTCATCGAGTTGCGCTTCACCGGCACCACCGACGGCGACAGGATGGATGAGCTCGCCGCCGCCCTGCCGGAGGCACGCGCGGCGTACACGACCGCCGGTCAGGGCGACGTCCTCGTCCTTGTCAGCTCGACCGGAGTCGAGCACCTCAGGGAGGTGCTTAACCGCCTGCGGCGGACTCCCGGGGTCGTGGGCACGCAGACTCATGTGATCCTCGACGCGCACGCGAAGGAAGACTGGCGCCCGCCGTCGTCGCAAACCTAGCTCGACCCCATCATCTTCTCCAGGTCGGGCTGGGGACGGAACGCCGGAGCGGGTCCCCGATGCAGCATCCCAAGTGCCTGCCGGACATCGATTCTCCGGTAGGTCTCGGTCCTGCCCTCCGGTCCGTCGAGCAGGAGGCGCCGGTCGCGAATCGCATCGCGATCAGCCGACGGGACCTCGGCGTCCCGACCGACCGGCAAGGTCAGCAGCTCGGTCTCGGGCACCGAGACGTCACCGATCGCGGCCCGGACCTTCTGCTTCTCGTGGTAGCTCTCTTGCGAGTGCAGGGTGATCTTGGTGTTCGCCTCGGCCAGGAGCGAGGACGCCGTTATCGCCACATCGGCATCCTTCGTCCGGCCCCCCGCCGTGTACGCCCAGGCGTCGACGATGCGATCGAGTGCCTGCGCCGGCTCTTTCCAGTCGTGCTGGACGCGCTCACTGTCTCGGTCGGGAACCGCCAGGCGGGTGATCCCCCGATCGTTGATCGCGCCGAGAACCTCCGCCGGATCGTTCCCGACGAAGACCTCCTTGCGGGGCGGGTAGACGTCGTAGAAGGCGTGGTCTCCGAACCTCCCGCCGACATGGAAGACGAACACGTCCGGATAGACCAGCGCCTCCCGGTTTCGCCGCTCGGGGCGAGCATCGTAGAACGCCGTGATCGCAAGCTGCAGGAGATAGGAAGCGCCGACGACACCGAACGGCTCCCGGATCACCACCCCGAAGCGATCGAGCGGGCCCCAATCGCGAAACAGATCGTCCCGAGTGGCCCCCCCGCCCTCGATCTCGACGGCGAAGAGCGACTCGTTCAGCTGACGCGCGGTGTGCATCGGTCTACGCGTCCATCATCTCCAGATAGAGCACAAGAGCGGCACGCATCGATGACTCCCTCTTCAGACTGTGCGGGCCCGGGGTGAACCCGCGGGACATCACGCCGCGCTGCTGGGACTCGACGATCACCGAGTCCTCACTGTTCGTACGATCCCAGAGGGCCATCAGCTCCTCGAGCTGGTAGTCCTTGCCCTCCTCGGCGTCCTCGCGGACGAACCACCAATTCTGCAACTGAGTCCTGGTCGGCGAGACGGGGTCGATGCGATGCATGACTCCGTAGTCGCTCCAGAAGATCGCCCCGCTGATCGCGGGTTGGATCGCGAAGCCCGCGGCGAATCCCGGAGCCGAGCCGGCGTCTCGACCGAACTCGCCGAGCAGCTTCGAGGAGACGAACTCGCCGTTCAAAGACCCGGTCTTCATCCCCTCTTTGATCGGTATCCACATCGGACCGACTTCCTCCGCGTCGAAGATCTCGACGACGTCCGAGAAGATCGCCGGAAGGTCCATGGGGGCACACAGACTGCCGGAGTGGACGCCGGCGCAGTGCGAGCACTCCATCCAGTTCTCCATCAGGATCTTCCAGTTCGTCTCCATCTCGTAGGTCACGTGGTGAGCCACCTTGAGATGCTCAGGATCGAGCCGCGACATCTCGGACCCGACGGCCTCCAGGCGGGGTGCCAGGGGGTCGGGCGACTCGGCGGAGAGATTGACGAAGATGAAACCGTTCCAAACCTCGAGGTGGACCGGCTTCAGCCCGTAGTCCGCGTAGTTGAAATACTCGCCATCGGGCATCGCGGGAGCGCCGAGCAACCGCCCGTCGAGCCCGTAGCTCCAGCGGTGATAGGGGCACACGAACTGTTTCGCCTTACCAGCACCGGCGTCGCAGATCCCGTAGCCGCGGTGGCGGCACACGTTGTAGAACGCGTTGACACGATCCTGGTCCCCACGTACGACCAGGATCGACTCACCCAGTCCCTGCAGCTCCACCGCCAGGTAGTCCCCGCGCTCAGGCACCTCGGAGACGTGCGCCACGTACAACCATTGCCGCCCGTAGACCGCGTCGAGCTCCTTATCGAACACCTCCTTTGAGACGTAGAACTCACGCGGGAGGTTGGTGAAATAGTCCGCCCGATCGATGAGCGGGTTCGCAGTGTGGTCTTCGATCGTCGACATTTACGTCAGTCCTTTCGCGATCTATCGGGCAGCTCTGCGTGCCTCTACTTAAGGCCCAGGATTTTTTCGTAGGCCGAGACGTAATCGATCGGGAATTCGAACCCTTTCCCTTCGGGCGGCAGATTGTGTTCCCGATCGCACAGCTGGACACCGATTCCGCTGTTCGATTTGCTGGGATCCTGACCGGCGAAGAGGCGCGCCATCAAGGTGACGGACTCATACCCCTCCCATTCAACTGAGGATCCGGTGCATGCGTCAACGCCTTCTTCTCCACGAAGCAGTTCGATGACCGAGGCGGAGCCTTCGCCCACCGCAGACTTGATGTCGCCGAGCCGGCCAGAGGCCCGCAACGCTGCCGCGCCACCTCCGACGGTCATGACCGCGCCGTAGTTGCCGAAGAATGCATTAGCTTCCGGATTCTGATTTAAGGCCTGTTCGATTTTTTGCTGCAGCGTGTTGAAGCTCGTACCGGTGAACTGGATGGTTTCGAGAACTTCACAGGATTCGCAGTTTTCGATTTCTTCCTGCGCACCCTTCGCCTCGAGGGAGGTCACCGTGGCGTCGGTCTCTTCGGTGATGATCGCCTTGGCATCGCCTTCGGTTTCGGTGACCAACCACGCGCCCGCGCTCTCGCCGATTTCTTTGATCCATTCTTCGAAGGTCGCCCCTTCTGCGAAGAGAATGTTTTTCTCCAGCGACGGAGCGCAATCTTTCGATTCGATTCCCACGATCGGGATTCCGGCTTCGGCGGCTTCTTCCAGACCTGCCTTGACCGGATCGCAGTCGATGTACTCCAAGATGATCCCGTCGGCGCCCGCGGCTATAGCCTGCTGGATCCCCGTGAGCTCGCGACTTGATTCGAACTTTCCGTCGTAGATGCTCACGTTCCAGCCAAGTTTCTTGCCCAGTTCCTGGACCGCCTTCGAGGTCAGCTGTGCTGCTTCCACGCTCTGGCCCACGGAGATTGCCCAGACGGTCTTTCCGGGTTCGGTCTTGACGGGGCCCCCGACCGGAGCGGTGCTGGTCCCTTTGAAGTAGGCGGCCACTTTCTTTTCGAACGGCGCGAGTCCCGAAGTGGAGGTCGACCCGTCCGTAGTCGCGGATCCGCCGCTGCTGCTGCTCGACCCTCCACTGCTGCCGCAGCCGCTGAGCAGGGCTGCACCTATCGCGAGCATCGACAGCACGGCGATGGCGCCGCGCCCCCTAAGTCCCGGTTTGTTGAACTGGTTCTGCAACGTAACCCTCCTCCTTCTCAGCGGCCTGACGAGTCTGCCCTTCCCTAGGGCATTGGTCGATCGTTCGTTCAATTTTGGACAGTAACAGAGGAGGCGAGGGCACGCAACACTTATCTCCGTCGTCGCGCCCGCGCCGACTCCCTAGACCTCGGTGATCGCCACCGACTGCATGTTGACGAAGGCCCGCATGCCGAATTCGCCGCCGAGCTCGCGGCCGATGCCCGATCGCTTCACCCCGCCGAAG
>JBOGYZ010000350.1:0-6802 GCA_050697015.1 Solirubrobacterales bacterium | reverse complement strand
GGCCACAGCCTGCCAGGGCCGTGGACGAGACGGCCGCGCTCGCCGCAGACCCTCGCATCCCTTCCCCGGGCGCCAGCTTCAAGGGCCCCATCCCTCCCCTCATACATTCGTCCAGTCGGGCCGGATCGCTATCTTGGCCTCCGTGCCCGCCGAATGCTCCCATCTCGATTCCGTCCAGTTCTTGGACGTCCCGGCGGATGTCGAGGGTTGCGAGGAGTGCCTGGCGCTCGGGATGCGTTGGGTGCACCTGCGGATGTGTCAGACCTGCGGCCACGTCGGTTGCTGCGACAACTCTGAAGGCAAGCACGCGACCGCCCACTTCAAGGGCACCGGGCATCCGATCATCCGCTCCGCCCAGCCGGGCGAGGACTGGAGCTGGTGCTACGTCGACGAGCTGATGCTGCGGCTCGTCGAGGACTGACCGCCCGCGCGGCGGGCGGCGTTCAGACCAGGTAGCCGCACTCGCGCGCCTCGCGGTGGAGGTCGTCGCGGAAGTCTGGATGGGCGATGTCGATCAGCCGGCGGGTGCGCTCGGCGATCGAGGAGCCGCGCAGCTCGGCGACGCCGTACTCGGTGACCACGTTGTCGACGATGTTCTTGTAGGTGGTGACGGCGGCGCCGGGATGGAGGCGCGGCACGATCCGCGAGGCGGAGCCGTCACCGGTGGTCGAGTGAAGGACGATGAACGCCTGGCCGTTCTCGGAGAGGACGGCGCCGCGGGCGAAGTCGGGCTGGCCGCCGGATGAGGACCAGTAGTCGGAGCCGAGGCTCTCCGACGCGCACTGGCCGAGGAAGTCGACCTCGATCGTCGCGTTGATCGCGTTGAAGTTAGGCTCCTGGGAGACCAGCTTCGGGTCGTTGGTCTGATCGACCGGCCAGAACTCGACCCCCGGGTTTTCCTCGACGAACTCATACGTGCGGGCGGTGCCGCTGCAGGAGGTGGTGATCGCCTTGTTGCGGTGGGTGCGCTTGCGCGAGCCGGTCATCACGCCCGCTTCGATCAGGTCGACGAAGCCGGGACCGAAGAGCTCGGTGTGGATGCCCAGCTCGCGGTGGTCGCCGAGCAGGCCGAGCACGTGATCGGGGATCGCGCCGATCCCGGCCTGGATCGTCGCCCCGTCGGGGATCCGCTCGGCGACCAGCTCGGCGATCTTGCGGTCCTCCGGCCGGCCCTCGCGCGGCGGCATCTCGACCAGCGGATAGTCGGCCTCGCACCAGCCGAGGATCTGGCTGACGTGGATCTGGTTCTCGCCGAAGGTGCGCGGCATCCGCGCGTTGACCTCGATGAAGAACGGCAGCTCGCCGATCATCGCCGCCGAGTACTCGGAGTTGAGGCCGAGGCTGAACCAACCGTGCGCGTCGGGCGGGGAGACGGCGACGATCACCAGCGGGTCGGCGAGGGTGCGCCGCATCAGCGCCGGCACCTCGCTGAAGTTGTTCGGCACCAGGTCGCAGAGGCCACGGTGGAAGGGGTCTTTGTCGTGCGGGGAGAGGAACCAGGAGACATGGCGCAGCCCGGGGACCTTGCCGACGAAGTGGTCGCGGCCGCGGACCGGCAGCATCTGGTGGAGGCGGACCTCCTCGGCGTATTCCGCGCGCGCTTCGATCGCGTCGACGACCGTCTTCGGCTCGCCGTTGTAGGCGCCGACGATGACGTCGCCGCCGACCGGCACGTGGGGAAGGATGTCGGCGGCCGCGCGTCGCTTCTCGCGCAGCTGGTCGGAGATCGTTGCCGCCACGGCCGGGTCCCCTAGGCCTCGACCATCGGCGTCATCGCGTTGATCCCGGTCGCGGCGCGGCCGATGATCAGCTTCTGGATCTGGGACGTCCCCTCATACAGCGTGGTCACCCGGGCATCGCGCAGATAACGCTCGACCGGATAATCGTCGACGTAGCCGGAGCCGCCGTGGACCTGGATCGCCAGGTTGGCGCACTCGACCGCCGACTCGGTGGCGAAGACCTTGGCGACGGACGTCTCGGTCGCGTTCGGCTTGCCTTCGTCCTTCAGCAGCCCGGCGCGATAGACGAGCATCCGACTGGCGTCGCGTTTCAGGATCATGTCGGCGATCATCTCCTGGACCAGCTGGAAGCGGGCCAGCGGGACGCCGAACTGCTGGCGCTCGGTGGCGTAGGTGACGGAGGCGTCGACGCAGCCGTCCATGATCCCGACGCAGCCCGCGGCGACGCTGAAGCGGCCCGATTCGAGCGCGCTCATCGCCACCTTGAAGCCGTCGCCGACCTCGCCGAGCAGGGCGTCGTCGCCGACCTCGACCGAGTCGAGGGAGAGCTCCGCGGTGTCGGAGGAGCGCAGGCCGAGCTTGCCGTGGATCTCGGCGCTGGTGAAGCCGTCGGTGGCGGTCGGGACGATGAACGCGGCGAGGCCCTTG
The DNA here is from genome assembly GCA_050697015.1 of Solirubrobacterales bacterium. GTDB lineage: Bacteria > Actinomycetota > Thermoleophilia > Solirubrobacterales > 70-9 > VAYN01. The sequence continues at coordinate 4,415 of JBOGYZ010000350.1, read as the reverse complement.
TACTTCTTCTCCGGGTCGGTCTGGGCGAAGATCAGGGCGAACTCGGCGGCGTTGCCGAGACTTATCCACATCTTCTGGCCGCTGATCGACCAGCCGTTGCCGGTCTTCGTCGCACGGGTGCGCAGGTTGGCGGCGTCGGAGCCGGTGTCGGGCTCGGTCAGGCCGAAGCAGCCGAGGCCCTCGCCGCTGCAGAGGCCCGCCAGCCAGCGCTGCTTCTGCTCCTCGGTCGCCCACTTTTCGATCGCCGAGCCGACCAGCGAGGTCTGCACCGAGACGACGGTGCGGGCGGAGGAGTCGGCGCGGCCGATCTCCCCGACGATCAGTCCGTAGCCGATGTGGTCGAGGTTCCGGCCGCCGTATTTTTCGTCGAGGATCGGGCCGAGGAAGCCGACTTGGCCGAGCTTCCGGGCAAGCTCGCGGTCGAAGCGTTCGGCGCGGTCGTTCTCGCGCACCACCGGCAGGATCTCGCGGTCGGCGAACTCGCGCGCGGTTTCGGCGATCAGCTTCTGCTCGTCGCTGAGGTTGAAGTCCATTCCTGCCTCCCTCTCGTTGCTGCGGTGTCCCTTGCCTGCTGAAGGTCAGTTGACGGCGGCTTCGAGCTCCGCGTCGCGGGCCGCGGCGAATGCCTGCTGCGCCTCGCGGGTGCGCGGGCCCGGGGCCTCGGGAAGCGCGACGCCGTCGATCGCGGCGACCGCCTGGATCTCGCGCGTGGTCGAGGCGAGGAAGGCCTCGGAGGCCCCCTTCACCTCCTCGAGCGTCCATGCACCCTCCTCGATTCCGGGCACGGCCTTGAGGAGGCGGTCGCGGGTGATCGAGGCGAGCACGCCCTCGGCGAGCGCGGTGGTGCGCAGGGCGCCGTCGGCCACCCAGAAGATCGATGAGGTCGGCGGCTCCAGCACGATGCCGTCGGGTCGGACGAGGAGGGCCTCGTCCGCGCCCTCTTCTTTCGCCAGCCGCGTCGCCAGCATGTTCCCGCCGTAGGAGAGCGACTTGACGCCGTTGAGGATGATCGTCGGCTGGTAGGTGACCGAGCCGACCTTGATCGTCTCTGCGTGGACCGGGACCTGCTCGGTGGCGGCGATGCGACGCCCGCCGCGGGTGACGATCAGCCGCAGCTGGCCTTCGACCGGGCCCGCGGCCTCGAGCAGCGCGTCGATCTCGGTCCGCAGCGCCATCCGGTCGAACTCGAGGCGCAGCGCGGCGGCGGAGCGTTCGAGCCGGGCGATGTGGTCGTCGAGCGCGTAGGGCTGCCCGCCGTAGAGGCGGATGACCTCGAAGGCACCGTCGCCGCGGTAGAGGCCGTCGTCTTTCAGCCCGATCGTCGCCTCGGCGGTTGGCCCGATGACTCCATCGACGCTGGCCGTCTCGGTGAAGCCGGTGGTCATGCGGGCGAGGCTACCTGAGTCGGGCTTCGGCGTATGCTGGACTGGTGCTGCTTCTGCTGGGGACGGTCGCGGTCTTGGTCTTCATCGTCGGCGTGATCGTCGTCGTCGGTCACCTGTACCCGGGTGACGATCGCGAACTCGTCGACTGGTTCCCGACCCGCTCGCCGAGCGTCGAGGTCCAGAACGAGCTCGACGACGTGCGCCAGATGCTGGAGGCGCAGAACGAGATGCGCCGCCGCCGCGGCGCCCCCGAACTGACCGAAGCCGACGTCGCCGCCCGCGTCCGCGACGACGAGAGTTGGAAGTCCCGCATGCGCCGGGCCCGCTGAGCGTCCCCCGCGCCCAGCTGTTCTTTATGGACCTGTGGGGTCCATAAAGAACAGCTGGCGGATGACCGCGCGGCTAGGCCGCGGCGGGGGCGGGCTCGGTCGCCGTCGACTTCGCTCGCGCGGGGAGGGAGAACGCGAGGGCCGCCGCGCCGAGGCCGGCGCCGAGGGCGAACCACCAGCCGCTGCGCAGCCCGTGGAGCAGGTCGCCGCCGGCCGAGTCAACCAGGGCGACGAGGACCGCGACGCCGATCGCCGAGCCGAGCTGCCGGGCCATCCCGAAGACGGCGGAGCCGGTGGCGAAACGTCCCGGGGGCAGGGAGGCGGTCGCCGCGGCGGGAAGCGTCCCCAGGGTCAACCCGACCCCGATGCCGCCGAGCATGAAGGCGGGGAGGAACGTCGTCGCGTATTCGGGGTTCGGGCCGATCGCGGCGAGGTTGAAGGCGAAGCTGCCGGCGAAGATCAGGGCGCCGAGCGTCGCCACCGGCCGCTGACCGATCCGGGCGCCGAGTTTGCCGGAGGGCGCCGCGAACAGGGCGGCCATCAAGGGACCAGGGGAGAGGGCGAAGCCGGCGCGCAGCGCCGACCAGCCCCAGACTTCGGTCAGCAGGAGGACGCCGGAGAGGAGCATCGCGCCGAAGCCCATGAAGAACACCAGCGTCGCCAGGTTGGCGAGGGCGAAGGAGCGGACCCGCAGCAGGGGCAGCTCGATCACCGGCGCGTGGTGGTGGGCGGAACGGAACAGGAAGGCGGCGACCAGGAGGACCGCGGCGACGAAGGAGCCGAGGATGCGGCCGTCGGTCCAGCCCCATGCCGGACCCTGGACGATGCCGAGGGTGAGGAGGCCGATGCCGAGCGCGAGCATCGCGGCGCCGAGGAGGTCGGGGCGGCCGTCTTCCGGTTCGCGCGCCTCGTCGAGGATGCGCATCGCGGCGAAGGCGGTGATCAGGCCGATCGGCACGTTGACGAGGAAGATCCAGTGCCAGCTCAGCTGCACGAGGAGGCCGCCGATGGGCGGGCCGAGGGCGGCGGCGACGCCGGAGACGGCGGACCAGATGCCGATCGCGACCGGACGCTGCTCGGGGGGGAAGGCGGGGAGGAGCAGGCCGAGCGTGGTCGGGATCATCATCGCCGCGCCGACTGCCTGGAGGACGCGGGCGCCGACCAGGAAGGGGATCGAGGGTGAGACCGCGCAGAGCGCCGAGGCGGCGGAGAAGAGGAGGAGGCCGATGACGAAGACACGCTTGCGCCCGATGCGGTCGGCGATCCGACCTGCCGGCACCAGTAGGGCGGCGAAGACGATCGCGTAGCCGTTCAGGACCCAGGAGAGGCTCGACAGCGATGCGTCGTCGAAGGAGCGCGAGAGATCCGGGAAGGCGATGTTGACGATGAAGAGGTCGAGGCTGGCCATGAAGAGGCCGATCGAGGTGACTGCGAGCACCTTCCAGCGGTGTGCCATTTCGTCGCTCCGGTCCGCCGCGCGTCTGGACGCGGCAGGGTCGCTTGCATTTCGAAAGCCACGGTAGCAGAAGTGACTTGCGAAAAACAAGGAACTGACTAGAATGGGTGTCAGCCATGCCTATCGACGCATACGCCGAGAAGAACTGCTCGATCGCGAAGCCACTCGCCTTCCTGGGGGAGCGCTGGACCGTCCTGATCCTGCGCGATCTGTTTCTCGGGCGGCGCCGCTTCGACGAGTTCCAGGGCTCGCTCGGTGTCGCCACCAACGTGCTCAGCGCACGACTGGCGACGTTGACCGAGGAGGGCATCGTCGAGCGCCGCCGCTACAGCGAGCACCCGGAGCGCTTCGAGTACGTCCTCACCGAGAAAGGGCGCGACCTGCAGCCGGTCCTCCTCGCCCTGCTCGCCTGGGGCGACAAGTACACGGCCGAGAACGGGCCGCCGCTGGAGGTCGTCCACGGCGACCACGCCTTCCACATGGTCCCGACCTGCTCGGAGTGCGGCGAGCCGATCGACTCGCACAACGTCCACCGGCGCCCCGGTCCGGGCGCGAACTCCGAACAGCGCCGCGCCAACGGGCGTCGCGCTCCCGAGTGGCTCGCGCGCTGATCGTCGGCTGTGGCTGCTCCGGCCGCGCCCTCGGCTCCGAGCTGCTCGAGGAGGGCTGGGCAGTGCGCGGGACGAGCCGCACCGCCGAGGGCCTCGACGCGATCGAGGCGGCGGGGATCCAGGCGGTCCGCGCCGACCCGGAGCAGCCGGGAACGGTCCTCGAGCTGGTCGACGACGTGGCGATCCTGATCTGGCTCCTGGGCTCGGCGACCGGCGAGACCGTCGCCGACATTCACGGCCCCCGCCTCGAATCCCTACTTGAACGCCTGGTTGAAACTCCCGTGCGCGGCTTCATCTACGAGGGCGCCGGGACGGTCGACGGCAAGCTGCTGGCGGGCGGTGCGGAGCTGGCGAGGAACGCCGAACGCACCTGGCGCATCCCGGTCACCGTCACCGAGACGCCCCGCGAGCACGGTCCCGCCTGGGTCGAGGAGATCGAGATCGCGGTCGTCGAGCTGATCGCCCGGCGCGGCTAGAGCCGCTCTGCTTGTTGTGCCGGCCGGCGCGGCAGTCCTAGATCGGTCCTGGGAGGGTCTCGTGAAACATCGGACTCGAGTGCCGGACTTTCGTGACGGTTCCGAACCGAGCGGCGGTGTCACGAAAGATGCGCGTCGAGTTTCGGTTGCTATAGACC
>JBOGYZ010000349.1:0-18454 GCA_050697015.1 Solirubrobacterales bacterium | reverse complement strand
GCGTGTATTTGGCCCCCTATAGGGAGGGAAATACACGCAGCGCGTCCGCGACTGTTGGACAACACGGGAGGAAGCGTGACCTTCTCACCATCTCTGTGACGAGGTCCGACTTACGTCACGGATCCGTGGCCCTCCCGTGACCCGCCCGCGAGGGTCCTTCCACACTCCCCACATCCCCGGCCGTCTCGGACACGGCCACAGCCTGCCAGGGCCGTGGCCGAGACGGCCAGCGTCCCTTTCCCGGGTCTCAGAAAGAGATCAGCATGTAGGTGGCGACCGTTTCCTCTTCGCCCTTGCGGTCCGGATCACGTTCGGGGCAGCTCCCCGGCAGCGAAACGCCGCAGCCTGGTGTTCACACCGCTGACGAGGAGCCCGGCGTAGCCACCACGCCACTCGGTACTGCCGGCGGAGATGAGCCGGACGTACCCGGCCCCGGCGTCGACCCAGGCCGAGACGGTGCTGCCCTGGTCGACCAAGGCGAAGTCGCTGCCGAGCGGAAGGACGACATCTTCGACCGTGCCGAGCGGGATCGGACCGATGTCCGACCAGACGTTCAGCACCACCTTGTAGTCGTTGTTCCCAGTCCAGGTGAAGAGCAACTCATATCCCGCCCTGTTCGTCGTCGGTTCTTCCATGTCCAGCCAGAGCGAGAAATAGCGCCCGTCGATTCCGGGACCCGCGTTGACGCGGGACGAGACGGCGACACCCGAGGGTTCGTCGACGAAGAAGCTCGGCGTCCAATAGGCGCCGGTCCGCTTGGGGTACAGGTCGCGCGAACGCCAGCCGCCGGCCGGTGGGATGTAACCGGTCCCGACAACTTCCCACATGGGAGCCCATGCGCCTTCGCGGGAGAGCGGATCCTCGGGAGCCGTAAAGCTGTCGAGCACCGGCAGCTTCGCGAGGGCTTCAGGCATCGTCAGTGGCGGTTTCGGCGAGGAGGCTGCCTGCGATGGAGCGGCAATGGCCGCAACTGCCAGCAGACAAGACAGCATGACAGTGAACCAGAAACGCTTCGCTCGTTGAGCGATCTGACCTTTTCGTGGCATAGCGGGATCGTCTCGCCGGAGCGGCGGCAGGCTGTGAACTAACAGTGAGCAAAAGTTGGAACTTTGGACGGGTCGGGTCGTCACAGAAGTTCGGTGAATCAGCCCCGCTCGCAAAAGTTCTGGCGGCGCTCCTCGTTACCCCGGAACGCATGCTCACCCAGCCGAAGATCGACCGCCCCGTCTTCTTCATCGGGATGCCGCGCAGCGGCACCACGGTGATGTTCTCCGCCTTCGCCACCCACCCCGACCTCGGCTGGTTCACCCAGTACACGCATCGGTTCCCGCGCCTGATGGGTTTCGCGGCCCTGCCGCGGCTGGCCGAGGCGGTGCCGTTCTCGCGGGCGGGCGTGGAACGCAACGGCGAGACCTGGTCGATCGTCGACCGGCTGCAGATCAACCCCGCCGAGAGCGCCGGCGAGGAATACGGGATCTGGACCCACTGCTGCGGTCCGAAGATGCAGGACTCCTTCCTGGTCGACGTCCGGCCGACTGCCCGCGAGCGTGAGCTCCTTCGCTCGAAGGTCGCGGCCACCTTGCGCTACGGCGGCAAGGAGCGCTTCGCGACCAAGCTCACCGGCCCGCCGCGGATCGGCTTCGTCAACGGCGCCTTCGAGGACGCCGTCTTCGTCCACGTCGTCCGCGATCCGCGCGCCGTCGTCGGCTCGCTGCTGCGGGTCCCCTTCTGGCGCGAAACTTATCGCCTCACCGAACCGGCGTGGAGCGGCGGCCTCAGCGACGAGGACCTGGGCGCCTGGCGCGAGGCCGGCGAATCGCCGGCGGCGCTGGCGGCGCTCGAGTGGCGCGCGGTCCTCGAGCGGGGGCGGGAGGAAGCGCAGCCGCTCGGCCCCGACCGCTACCGGGAGTTCCGCTACGAGGACTTCATCGCCGCCCCCGAAGAGGTGCTGGGCCAGATCATCGAGTTCGCCGCCCTGCCGCCCGACCGCCGGCCCTACGAGTACGCCGCCGAGCGCGTCGGCATCCGCGACCTGACCGAGAACTGGCGCGAGCGGTTGAGCGCCGACGAGGTGCGGACGATCGAGGAGAACGCGCGCGGCGAGATGGGCAGGTTCGGCTATGACACCGCCTTGGCCTGAGGCAAGCGTCCCGGCGGCCGCGGAGCCGACGACCGCGATCGCGCCGATCTTCATCTTCGCCCTCTCGCGCAGCGGCTCGACGCTCGTGCAGCGGGTGATCGCCGCCCACGACGGCGTCGCGACCACTTCCGAGCCGTGGCTCCTGTTACCGCACGTCTACAGCCTCAAATCACGCGGTGTCCTCGCCGAGTACCCCCACCCGACGCTGGTCGAAGCGATCGAGGATTTCGCCGCCGAGCTGCCCGGCGGCGAGGCCGAGTACCGCCAGGAGCTGCACGACTACGTGCTGCGCCTCTACCGGCGCGCCGCCGGCCCCGAGGCCCGCTGGTTCCTCGACAAGTCGCCCTACTCGGGGATCGTCGAGGAGGTGATCGAGCTGTTCCCGGAGGGCCGCTTCGTCTTCCTCTGGCGCAACCCGCTGAGCATCGCCGCCTCGAACATGGAGACCTGGGGCGAGCCCTGGAAGCCGACGCTGTTCCGCCAGCAGCTCTACGTCGGGTTGCCGCGACTGATCGCCGCCTATCGCCGCCACGCCGACCGCGCCCACGCGGTCCGCTTCGAGGACCTCACCGGCGGCGACGCGACGCCGTGGCGGGAGCTGATGGAGTACCTCGGCATCGACTTCGACCCCGCCGCGCTCGAGCGTTTCGCGACGGTCGAGCTGAACGGCCGCATGGGCGACCCGACCGGCGTCAAACGCTACGCCCAGCTCAGCTCAGCTCCCGCTTCGAAGTGGCTCGGCGCCTTCGCCAACCCGCTGCGGCGGGCCTGGTGCCGGCGCTACCTCGCCTTTCTCGGCAACGAGCGCCTCGCGACGATGGGCTACGACGGCCGCCAGATCCTCGCCGAGCTCGACCGGGCTCCCGCCGACAACGCCGAGCTGCTCGCGGATTGCGGGCGGCTGCTGAAGGACGTGGCTACGGAGCCGCTCCGGGTGAGGACTCGTAACGCCTGGATCGGCGGCCCGAACGTGGTCCGGGAGCTGCTTGCGGCGAATTCGGCCACTCTGGGTTGAGGCCCGTCGCCGGACCGGCGATCCGGTCGTAGACGTCGCGCCAGCCAGCCGCCATCCGCCGCGAGCCGAAGCGGACGCGGCGGCGACGCTGTTCGGCGAGCAGTTCCTCGCGCAGGTCGGTGTCGGTGAGGATCTCGCGCAGCAGCCGCACCGCCGCCGCCGGCGAATCGCAGACCTGGCGCGGCCCGAGGATCTCGCGCGTCGCGGCGATGTCGCGGGCGACGACGACGACGTCGCAGGCGAGCGCCTCGAGGATCGAGAGCGGCAGCCCGTCCCAGGCGGTCCAGTGCAGGCAGCAGGCGGCCGAGCGCAGGATCTCCTGGACCTCGTCGCGTTCGATCCAACCGGTCACCTCGACGCCGTGCGAGCGGACGAGGTCGTCGAGATCGGGGCTGCGTCCGTTGCCGCCGACCCAGGAGACGTCGGCGAGGTCGGCGAGCCCGGCCAGGATCGCCGCGGTCTCGGCGGGGATGTGCTGCTCGGCGATTCGGCCGATGGTGACCACCCGCGGCCGGCCGCCACGGTCGGAGCGGCTGATCGCGAGGTCGCCGTCGAGCTCGGGGATGCCGTTGGGCACGACGCAGACCTTGGCCGGCGCGGCGACGCGGCGCGCGTCGGCGGCCTCCGCCTCGGAGACCGCGCCGACCACCTCGACGCGGCCGGCGGTGAAACGCTCGAGCGCGCGGAAGGCGGCCCGCTTGGCGGCGCCGCGATCGCGCATCGTGAACGAGTAGCCGTGGGGCGTGTAGACGCTCGGCAGCTCCGCCGGCAGCGCCAGGCCGCCGACCATGCCGGCGAAGGAGCTGTGGAGGTGGACGACTTGCGGCCGCCAGTCGCCGACCAACGCCCGCAGGGCCTTCCTGGCGCGCAGCTGCTCGCCGATCGAGCGGTGCTCCCAGGGCAGTTCGAAGAGCTCGACCTCCGCGGCGACGAAGCCGCGCACCTCGGCCGGGGTCTCGGGACAGCGACCGTGGGCGATCGCGACCTGCTCGCCCGCCTCGGCCTGGCGTTCGGCGAGCGTCTTGGCGACGATGCCGACCCCGCTGCCGAAGACCTCGACGACGTGGAGGACCCGCAGCGGCCGGCGGCCCTCGCTCACTCGGCGCTCCGCACGACGGCGCCGAAGGTCCCGAGCAGGATCTTCAGGTCGAGCGCCATCGACCAGTGCTGGATGTAGTAGTTGTCGAGCGAGGCGCGATCGGCGATCGAGGTCTGCCCGCGCAGGCCGTTGACCTGGGCGAGGCCGGTGATCCCCGACTTGACCCGGTGGCGATCCGAGTAGTCGCGCACCTCCTCGTCGAAGACCTCGACGAACTCCGGACGCTCGGGTCGAGGGCCGATCATGCTCATCTCCCCCTTGAGGACGTTCAGCAGCTGCGGCAGCTCGTCGAGCGAGTGGGCGCGGATGAATTTCCCAACCGCGGTGCGCCGGTCTTCGCCCTCCACGCCGCCCGGCGCCATCCCCGACTTGAACCACTCCGACCGCGGCTTCGCGTCGGCCGGCCGCATCGAGCGGAACTTGAGCATCTCGAAACGACGCCCGTCGCGCCCGACCCTGCTCTGGCGGAACAGGATCGGCCCGGGCGAGCTCAGGCGGACCGCCAGGGCGATCGCCAGCATCAGCGGCGAGATCAGCAAGAGCACCAGGGCGCTCATCGCTCGATCGGAGGCGTGCTTAAAGGCGAACTGCCAGCCTTTGGGGTTGACGTTGCCGAGGCTGAGCACCGGCACCCTGCCGATGTTCTCGAGGGCGACGCGGTTGTGGTCGACGCGCTCGAACATCCGCGGCACCAGCGAGACCTGCACACCCATCTCTTCGCAGGACCGGATCAGCGGGGTCAGCCTGGCGTCCGGTCCATCGGCGGATTCGAGGAAGGTGAAGATGACGTGGCGAGCGCCGGTGCGACGGATCACCTCGGTCAGGTCACCGGGACGGCCGAGAACCGCCGCGGTCCTCTCCCCCTCCTCCTCGTCGAGCGCCTCGTCGGCGACGTAGCCGACCACGTTCAGGCCGAGCTCCGGCTCGTCGAGGAGACGGCGCTCGATCTGCAGCGCCACCGCGCCGCACCCGACGAGCAGCGTCGGCACGCTCGCTGCCCCCGCACGCCGCAGGTAGCGCTCGGCGAGGGTCAGGAGCGGAACGCTGATCCAGATCAGCAGGGTCGCGAGCGCCCAGGCGCGGATGACGAGCGCGCTGGACCTGGCGGCCGGTTCGACCAGCTCCTCGGCGGCGAGGATCGCGATCGCCGCCAGGGAGGTGGCGGTGATCGTTCGCAGCAGATCCCCGACCACGTCGAGTTGGATGCTGCGCCGGTAGTAGCCGCGCGTGGCGAGCAGACCGAGGACGAGGGGCACCATCAGCCACAGCACCGCGCGGGAGCCGGGCGAGGGTACTTCCCCGTTGCCGGTCAGGAGCGCGCCGACCACCGCGGCGACCAGCAGCGCGGCGTGGAGCCACGGGCGGACCAGCCTCCGGGACGAGGTCAGCGAGAGCCCGCCCGAAGGCGAGAAGAGCCAGCCGATCGAACGCCCCCACCGCGCCTCCGCGGGAGCGGTCAGAAGCTGGTCGCCCGTGCTGCCCGGAGAAGTGTCGCTCGCCATCGCGGTCAGCTCGCGATCGGTTCGCTCTCGAGCCCGAGGATCCCCATCCCGAGCCCTCGCTCCTGGTCGAGAATCAGGTCGACGGCCTCGTTACGGGAGCGGACGCCGAGTTTGCCGAAGGCCGAGGAGAGGTGGCTCTTGACGGTGCTTTCCGCGACCACGAGCCGCTCGGCGATCTCGCCGTTCGGGCAGCCCATGACCACCAGGCCGAGGATCTGCTTCTCGCGAGTGGAGAGCGCCGCCGGTTCGATCTGGCGGGCCTGTGCTCGCGGCACCGAAACCTGGCCGGTGCGGGCCGAGGCGACGCAGGGCATGAGGCTCGTGGCCAGCGAATCGGCGCTGATGATGCCGACCACGCCGGTGACGAGCGCCAGCCGAACTTCTCCGGCCCGGATGGACTCGCAGACGACCACGGTCATCGGCCGCGACTTGGCCGGCCCGAGCGCCTTCAGCCCTTCCGCCGCATCGATCAGGCTCAGTTCGACGATGACGACGAGGAGGTTCTCGCAGTCGGCCTCCGCCAGTTCGCCGACCGTCGCGTAGGAGTCGGTCTCCCAGCCGTGACGTCGGAAGATCTCGGCGACCATCCCGCGCCGGATCCCGGTGCCGACGATCGCGGCGACGCGACTCGGTTCGACACTGTTCGGGTTCTGACTCATTGCCGGCGCTAACGGGCCCCGACTGTGATTCTTTTGCCTAACCTAAATTTTTATGGTGAATGCGGTAAAGAAATCGACACACACTTCGAACTGTGACCATAAGGTGGAGAAAAGTGCTACTCCGAGAAGTCCCAAAAAAAGACCGGCGGAGCTATCCGCCGGTCTTAGTGGCTGCGAGTCACAGCCGCGATAATCCTCACTCTTTGGGGTGACACGGTAGTCCACCCAGGATCTCCCCACCGATTCACATCCTCAGGCGACTCCGCCCGCAGAAGCACGGACTCGATCAGAAGCGGTGATCAGGGGTTCGATTTACAGCCGGCTGCCGGGTTGCTCGGACCAACCGTATAACCACCGACGCTGCCCGGAAAGCCGGCGTCACCGCCGCTACCACCGAGGCACGCAGCCGTCAGCTCCTGCAGGTCCCCGTAGTCCACGACAGTCGGGGCCTGGTACTCGATGGTGCCTGAGTTGTTCATCAAAGCGAACTCCATTTCTGATTGAGCAGTCCTCAATCTGAGGTTGGAAAAGATCTTCGAAGTTGCTGGACGGATAGTCAAGTTGAAAAAAGTCGTAGACGGCCTCACATCTTGGTTAAAACCATCTTGGTAAGGGTAAGTCCGGAGGTTGCGGTCAGCGCCGTTCGCTCCGCCCGGAGCCACAGCTCCGCGGTGGCCAGCCGCCAGGCCAGCCACATCCAGCGGAAGCCGCCGAACTCGAGCTCGCCGCCGCGGTCGAACAGCTGCCGCCGCATCTCCGCCTGGTCGACATAGGCCCGCACCTCCGCCGCCGGGTCGAGAAGGAGGCCTCGCAGTGCCGGCAGCTCGGGGCCGGTCAGGCAGCCGGCGACGACCGACTCGAAGCGCGCCTTCGCGGGACGCAGCCGCACCGAGTCTGGGACGAGTCCGGCCACGGCCTCGCGCAGGACCGGACGGGTGAAGCGGCGATCGAACGTCGCCTCCGGCGGCTGGCGTAAGGCCAGTTCGACGAGATCGAGGTCGAGCAGCGGGTGGCGCGCCTCGACGCCGGCGCGGACGGCGCGCAGTCGCAGGTTCTCGAAGACCCCGGCCTGGTCGAGCTGGTTGCCCACACCGTGGGCGATCTCGGCCCACCAGAGCGGGCCGTCGAGGCGCCTCCAGGCGACCGGATCGTCGGTCTCGAGGAGGTCGCGCCGCGCGCCCGCCAGCAACCAAGGCGGCAGCCGCCGCGCTTCCCGCCGGGCGGCGATCCGCCGGTGGGCGGACGGCGGCAGCGCGACGATCGCCTGGGCGGCGAGCATCGCCGCCACCTCGCGGCGAGGTAGGTGCGGTCCGGCGCCGGGCAGCTCGCCCGCCAGCGCCAGGGCCCGCCGCGGGCTCCCGGCCCGGAGCGCCGCGGCGATCGCGTTCTGCCGCGGGCCGAACAGCTCGTCGCCGCCGTCGCCGCCGAGCACGTTCACCACTCCTTCGGCCGCCGCCTCCCGCAGCAAGGGAAGCGTCCAGAAGTCGCCCCAGCTGAGCAGCGGCAGCCCGCAGGCGGGCAGATACCCGACGGCGCTGTCGAGCAGGCCGGTCGCCCGCACCTCGGCGATCGGCCCCCCCAGTCCGAGCCGCCCGCGCAGTTCGGCGATCAGCTCGGCCTCGTCGGCCGCCGGGTGGTCGGGGAACGACCCGGAGCAGGCGCGGACCTCGCCTGCGTCGAGATCGACCGCCGTCGCCGCCACCGCCGCCGAGTCGAGACCGCCGCTGAGCAGTACGGCACTCGGCGCGCCGCGGGCCAGCCGCCGCCCGACCGCCACCTTCAACCCCTCGCGGACCCGCTCCGCCAACTCGGTCGCCGACAGGGCGAGCGGCTCTTCGTAGCGCGGCTCCCAATACCGGACGGCGCGCGGGCCGGCAGCCTCGAGCATGATCATCCCGCCCGGCGCCAGCCTCTCGACCCCGCGGTAGAGGGTGTGGGTGTCCGGCCGGCTGCTCGTCGCGATCCAGTGGGCGACGCTCGCCGGGTCGGGCTCCGGTCGCCGCGGCAGCCGGCCGAGCAGAAGCGCGAGGTCGGTCGCGCAGTGCAGGAGGCGACCCGAGCGTTGCAGGTAGGCGGGCCGGACGCCGAGCTGGTCGCGGGCGATCAACCCCGTCCGGGCCGCCCCGTCCCAGACCACGAGGACGAAGTCGCCGCGCATCCGCGCCGGCAGGCCACTGCCCCAGCGCCGGTAGCCGAGCCCCAGCAGCTCCTCGGGCGGCGGCGGCGCCCCGGTCAGGCCCAGCTCGGACCCCAGCTCGGCGGCGTTGTCGAGGTGGCCGTCGAGCAGGCAGATCACCTCGCCGGCGGGCGGCGGCGGGCCGCTGTAGGCCAGCTCAGGCTCGCCTCCGGCCTCATAGCGCAAGGCGATCCGCCGGCTCACCGCTCCACTCCGAGCCGCCGCTCGACCGCCCGCGCCAGAGCCGAGGCGTCCACCCCGGGCCCGACCGAGACCCGCTCGACCAACCCGGCGGCGGCGAGCGCGCAGACGTCGAGCAGACCCTCGAGGCGCTCGGGGTCGAGGAGCAGCAGGTTGAAGGTGGCCGCCAACAGCTCCTGTCCGCCGACGACCGCCTCGAAGCGCGGAGCCCCCGGGCCGTCCGGTCGGCGGTCGAGGACCAGGATCGCGCGCAACGGAGTCGGGGCGGGGCGTGGCGCAACGGCCATCATCGCCTCGCGCTCGTCCTCGGCGAGGATCGCCCCGGCGTCGAAGCGCCCCAGCCGTCGCAGACGCTCGGCCTCGGGCCGAGCGACGCCGGCGACGGGCGGGCCGGGGTGGGCGAGCAGGACGCCGTCGCGGCGCTCGAGCGCGAGCACGTCGTCGGCGAGGAAGGCTCCTCGACCGCGGCTGAGCGCGACCGCCAGAGAGGTCTTTCCGGCCCCCGAACGACCGACGATGGCCACCGCGCCGCCGTCGAGCGCGACCGCACCCGCATGCAGCACCTCGAGCCCGCGCAGGACGGCGGCGAAGGGGAGGACCTGGGCGATCAGCAGCCTCTGCCAGGCCGTCACCCCGCCGACGCCCGGCCGGCCCGCGATCGTCGCGCCATCGCGGGCGACCACCGCGCTGCCGAAATACGGGCCGGAGATCCGGTAACCGACCGCGGCGCTCTCGATCTGGAAGACGACCGCGCCCTTCGGGTCACGTTCGTCGGAGATCAGCGTCGCCGAGGCGGGCCAGGCGAGCTCTGGAGGCGTCGCCCGGGTGAGCAGGTCCAGCCGTCGTCCGGTCGCCTCGGCCTCCCCGCCGTGGAGGAAGTCCAGCTGCCGGTCGGCCCAGACGTCGAGCCCGAAGGCGGTCGCCCGCGGGGCCACTAGAGCTCGACCAGCCGTCCGAAGCTGCCGTCGAGCGGTGAGAGCACCGGTACGCCGCCGCACTCGACCCAGGCGTGACCGAGGAAGTCGGGCCGGGTTCGCACGCCGATCACCAGCCGCGACGGGATCCTCCGCCGCGCCAGCAGCTGGAGGAGGACCAGCGACCGGCGCAGGCAGCGAGTATCGCCGGGGAGGAAGCGGAGGGTGCGGACGACGACCCAGCCGAGGCTGCGCGCCTCCTCACGTTCGTCGGGGCCGGGCGGCGACGCTTCCCCCGGCTCGAGCGGTCGCAGCCGCTCGACCACCTGGTCGATCGGAGCCCGCCGCAGTTCGCGGCGCGCGCGGACGTAGGCGACGACGATCTCCAGGCCGAGTGCGGCCTTTTCGCCCCGGCCGCGCCTGCCGTCGTCGTCGTCACGACCCTTCACACGGCGTCGGCGAGCTCGATCAGATCCCGCTCGAGCAGCACCGAGCAGAGGTGGCGAACGTCGTCTTCGACGGTGTCGGCGGCAAGCCCATGGGCCCGGGCGACGACGACGCTGGCGGTTTCGACCGAGCCGCTCCGCGCCAGCTCCTCCAGCATCTCTCCGGCGGTCGGGTTGAGCCCGTGGTACTTGCCGGTCTGCAGGTTGAGGACGACCGTCTCGCTCGGAAAGCGGCGGTAGACCACATGCTGTGGCACCACCACCTTCATCTCGGTGGTCGTGCCTCCTGCCGATATCGCGTTGTCACTCATCTTCCTTACGTCTCCCCTCGGTCAGTACTCGACGATCGTGCCCCGGCGTTGGCTCTCGCGGATCGCCCGCTCCAGTGCCCAGATCGAGACCGGCAGCAGGACGGCGGCGAAGAGCGCGACCTTGGCGACGGTTGCCACCGTCGACGTCGTCTGCGGACTGTCGACAAGCAGGTGGCGCAGCAATTCGGTCGACGGGGTGAACGGCTGCAGCTTCGCGGCCGTCTGCGCCCAGTCGGGCAGCAAAGTTATGGGGAAGTAGAGGCCACCGACGATCGAGATCAGCGCGATCACCCAGCTCGTCCCGACGTTCCCCTGTTTCATCACCACGGTCAGCGCCGCGAAGGCGAGGCCGAAGGGGAGGAAGGCCAGCAGCGCCAGGAGCATCGCCGGGATCGCCAGCGGCACCGTCGACCAGTGCAGCTGCAGCCCGAATCCCGCCCACGCCACCAGCAGGGTGAACGCGGCCAGGATGAAGGAGAAGAGGAGCGGGAACACCGACATCGCGATCACGCTGCGGACCGGGCCGAAAGGCGAGAGGACGAGGCGTTCGAAGGTGCCGGCGATCAGCTCCTGGCGGACGGTGTCGGCGACCGAGAAGCACGAATAGAGGACGCCGACGAGGGCGATGCCGACGATCACGAAGCCGAAGTAGGCGTCGGGCGAGGAGAAGCCGTTGACGCTGACGAGCCGGGAGACGTAGTAGAAGAGGGTGAGGCTGAAGACCGAGGTCAGCAGTTGACTGACGAGGCGGCTGCGATACGAGAGGTAGACGCGGAGGTCGCGGTGAAGGACCTCGCCGAACGCGCGCAGACTCCTGCGGAAATCGCTCATTGGCGCACCAGCCTGCCCTGCTCGAGGATCCAGTCGGCGTCGAAGTCGAGGTCGGGATGGTCACCGCTCGGCGAGCACCAGAGCAAGGCTCCCCCACGTTCGAGCAGCCCGTCGATCGCCCGGTCGAGCACCAGCGCGCCCTCGTCGTCGAGGCTGGTCAGCGGCTCGTCGAGCAACACCGTCTCGGGCTCGCCCAACCAGGTCATGGCGATCCGCACCCGCTGTCGCTGGCCCATCGAGAGCCGGTCGACCCGGCGCTCGGCGAGTTCGCGAAGCTCGAAGGCGTCGATCGTCTGGTCGATCCGCTGCGCGCCGTATTTCGGATCGAGCATCGCCATCCCCGCCCAGAAGCGGAGCTGCTGGCGCACCGACAGACGGGCGTAGAGGCCGCGGTCGCCCGCCGGCAGGAAGGAGACGAGGCGGTGGTAGTGGGCGCGACGCTCGCGCGGGCTGAATCCCCAGGCCTGGACCCGGCCGCTGTCGGGATCGATCAGCCCGGCCGCGATCCGCATCAAGGTCGTCTTGCCGGCGCCGTTGCGGCCGCCGATCCAGGTCTTGGTGCCGAGGTCGAGGTCGAGGTCGACCCCGTCGAGGACCGGCTTCTGGTCCTTTTCCCAGCGCTTGTGGACCGCGCGGATGGCCAGCGGGAAGGCGTGGTCGGGCACTTCCGCGGGCGCGGCGTCGCCCGGGCGGGGCGACGTGGCATCGGGGCTCGTCAGCGAGCGGTTCAAGCCGTCTCTCCGACGAGCGGCGCGAGGCCAAGCGCCCGCTCCAGGATCTCGGCCAGGTCGGCGGGACGGTGACCGAGACCGGCGGTCAGTCGCATCAGCTTCGCCTGCTCGAGCAGGTCGGCGTAGAGCTCGAAGCGGGAGGCATCGCGGCCGGAGTCGTCGGGCAGGCCGAGCGCGAACGGCGCCAGGGTGAGCGGGGTCCCGCTCAGCGGCCAGGCCCCGAGCAGCTTCCCCGCTCCGCGCTCGAGCAGGACGATCGCCGCGACCCGGGAGGGACGCCTGGCGGCACCGGCGACGGCGACCCAGCGCTCGCCGGCCAGCAGGCCGAGGTCCTCGCCGGGAGGCGGCTCGCTCTGGGCGGGGAGGTTCATGAAGGGGCCGGCCGGGTGCGCTTCGACGCCTCCCCACCCCGGACCCAGGACGACGGTGTCGTCGGCGAACAACGGGTGGCCCCGCCGCACCAGCTCGAGTGCCAGGGTCGACTTGCCGGCGCCGGCGGCGGCGACGATCGCGACGACACCGCGATCGGTCGCGACGGCACCGGCGTGCAGCGCCTCATAGCCGGAGGCGATCGCCACGTTCGGCAGTACCCGGGTCAGCAAGACCCGTTGCCATGCCGCCGCGGCCGGATCGGCCGGCGCGCAGCACAGTCGCGATCGATCGCGGTCGAGGTGGTAGTCGGCGTGCTTCCCGTAGCGGAACAACAGGTCGTCCCCGCGACCACGCGCGATCTCCAGCTCCTCGCCGTCGCCGAGCCGGCCGCGCCAGGGTCGCGGCCCGGCCAGACCGCTCCAGCCCGCCTCGAGCGCCGCCGGCGAGGTGAGCTCGAGCGCCAGCGGTTGGGCCCCGGCAAAGCCCTCCGACCACACCGGACCGGGGAGCGGGAAGCCCGCCTCGATCGCCAACCCATAGGCGACGAACGTCGAGGTCATCGGCTCGCTTTCGGCTTTACCGTGGAGCAGCGCCTGTAGCTGCGCTTCTTCGTCAGATGGTCACCCAGCAGCGTCGTCACGCTCACCTTGACGGCGAACCTGGGGCTCGTGAGCCGCGCCAAAGGCACCACCGCGAAGATCCCCTTCGCGGTCCTGTGGATCTTGCCCTTGACCGTGACCCCACCGCCGGTCGCGGTGACGACGATCTGCTGAACCGGGTTGTCTTTCGGGCTCTTGATGCGCACCCGGAGCGTGCGCCGGGCCGTACACGACCTATTGCTCGGGAGGCTGAGATATTTCGACGCCGACGCTTCCGGAAGGACCGCCAGCAACGAGGAGTCGACGCAGCCGAAGGTCGCGTTGGCGGAGGCGCCGCTAGGTGCGATCGTCGGCTGCAGGTTGCTCCCGGGTTCGCTGAAGCAGGCGCGGAGGTAGCGACCTTCGGCGTTCTGCAGCACCCGCCAGGCGGTCGGCCCGGGGGCCGGGTTGCGGACACATTCGCTGGTTTCGAAGAACCACTGATGGTTGCCCCAGTAGGAGCCGTCGGGCTGTTCGACCATCTGGGTCCAGATCTGTTCGCCTTCGGGATGGGCGCAGAGAGAGAACGTGGTCGGCGCGACGACGGTCCCCTCGAAGACTCCCGGCTGCTGTTCCTGAACGACGATCCGACCGCCGTTGAACGACCACACACCCTCGATCGGGGGGTCTGCCTTGGCGGCAGGGGTAACAAAGAAATTGAGCGCAAGTAACACCGAGAGCGCGACGATGGCGAGCGCAGTACGGCGAAAAGGTGGAGAAAAGTTGCAACTGGGTGGAAGAAGGTTCGAGTTCATATTGGCGCCCTAACGGGACTGAGGCGTGTTTCTTGTGCAAAAACCTCTGGAACGCCGGAACTTGAGACTTTGATGGAAAATTGGACTAACGTTTCCCCCTTCTTTAACAAGACAGCCCGCCGTTTGCGCTCGAATCCACCAGGCAGGATTTTCGCTCCGCCAACCGAGGCAGTGGGGGTCAGCAAGTTGAGCACCAGTCGAGTCCAAGAGCTTTGCGATGCCGATTTCGACGCGGCAACGCAGGAGGACGCCACCGAAAGAGAGCTGGTACGGAAGGCGATCAAACGCGCTCAGGCAGGAGACATGGACGCCATCCGTCTCCTCTATGCGCACTTCGCCCGTGACGTGTTTCGCTGGGTTAGGACCATGGTCCGGGACTCGCACGAGGCCGAGGACGTCACCCAGGCCGTGTTCCTGAAGTTGATCACCGTGATCGACAAGTACGAAGAGCGTCCCGACGTCCCCTTCGGTGCCTGGATCCGCAAGGTGGCACGTAACTGCGCCCTCGATCACATCCGGGCAAACCAGCAGACGCCTTCAGAAGACATCGATCTTCGCTGCGAAAGCGGGCACGCCGAATTCGAACGCCGGCGCGACATCTGCCGCGCGATCTACTCCCTGCCGAAGGAACAGCGCGACGTCATCGTGCTGCGGCACATCCGCGGGCTCTCACCGCTCGAGATCGCCGTGATCCTGGGGAAAAGCGAAAGCTCGATCCACGGTCTCCACCATCGGGGACGACTCAACCTGCGGGTGTCCTTGACCCGGCTCGGCACCACACCGGTCGTTGCGCAACGCGTCGTCCACCCGCCAACGCGACGGCGCCGCGGCGGCCGGACGGTCAGCAGCCCACAGGTACATCACCGCGTGGACGACGAGAGCATCGGGTGACACGCACTGCGCCGCGGCCTCGGCGCGGATCTGCGCCAGCGTCACCTCACTGAGCTCGACGACCAGGGCCCGCTCCGTGGCAGCCGGCGCCGGCCTCTTCTCGGGCAGGGGCAGGCAATACCAACCTGGCGGGCGCAGGGCGCGATCGTCGAGATAGTTGTCGATGGCGGTTTCGACGGTCTCGGCCGGCGTGCGCCCAGACGAACACTCCATCGTCGCGAGGACGTCGACCGGGAAGCCGCTGAGCTCCATCGCGGTCGGCCTGCTCTCGAGTGAAAGTGTGCCCGTCATCGCGTCAGGTCCTGTTTCCACAGATCAAGCATCGTCACCTTCCCGCGAGATTCTTTAATCGTGAGAATTAATCTCGCGAACATGCCTTTGTCGATCAATTATATCAACAAAGTACCCACGCGGTGAATGTCACGCGCGGTGAACCGCCGGATCAGGTGCGGCTGCGACTGTCACTGCGTGCGGGGCCGGTCGATCGACGCCGCGCCGTACCGCTCTTGGGCTGGGTCGCCTCCCGAGACGCCGCCGACGCGTACATCACCGCGTGGCTCACCAGAGCGTCGACCGACACTTCCTGCGCCGCCGCCTCGACGACTGCCTCCTCGAGCATGACCTCGCCCAGGTCGATCTCGATGCTCTCGCCGGCCGGGTCCTCCTCAGGGAGCGGCAGGCAATGCCACCCGGGTGGACGTAGGGCGCGGTCGTCAAGGTAACGACGAACCGCCGCCTTGACCGTCTCGTCCGGATCGACTCCCGACGGCGACAGTTGAGCGACGACATCGAGTGAAAATCCCCGAATGGTCACGACCATCACCGCAGGACGCTATCAAGAGCGGCATTCGCCTCGTTTGGTCCGTTCCGCGTACCTACAGACCGACGGGATGGCGCACGACGAAGCCTTCCGGGTAGGGCGGCTCGAGATGCCAGCGGGGACCGGATCCGCTCGCGTCGCCGACGGTGTCCCAGCGGAGGCCGGCGATCTCGGCGTAGACGTGGCCGGCGTTGGCATAGATCGTCACCCAGTGGCCGGGCCCAGGCGCGCCGAAGCTGGCCAGGCTGCCGGAGGTCTCGGGCATCGCGAGGAGGCCCGCGGCGTGAAGCACGTAGGAGACCGCGCCGGAGCAGTCGTAGCCGCCCGATACCCAGGCGCCGTGCCCCCCGCCCCATATATATGGGGTCTGGTTGATCTGGTTGGCGGCGGCGACCATCGCCTGCACCGCGATCGGAGCATCGACCGGCGCCACCGCGTCTCCGCCCCGCAGCGAGGCGCTCCGGGGCGGGAGGAAGTCGAGTTCGACGGCGGCCGGGCCTCCTTCTTCGGCGGAATCCGGAGACGAGGAGATCCGCGCCTCGGCGGCGCTCGCGCTCGCCGCGGACGCATCGCCGACGACCGGGCCGTGGACGCTCTGTGGGGCGACCGCGCCCTGCATCCGGCGAACTGACGCCACCAGCGCGGAGGCCCGCGGGGATCCCGCCTGGATCGGCGCCGCCCCACCAAGGCTGCTGAGAGGCAGGCGAAAGCGGTCGCTGCCCGCGCAGGCCTGGGCCGAGATCCCGATCGGTTCCCCGCTCTCCGCGGCGAGGAACTCGGCGGCCGCGAGCGGGCGGGACGCGAGAGCGCCCCGCGCGATCCGCCGGCGCAGGCACGGAGGCAGCTTCAGCAGATGACCGTGAAGCGCCTTTTCGCGGAGGCGCCGGTCGCCCGCAACCAAGAGCGTCGCCGGATTCTCGGCGGCGTGGGCGCTTCTCCCGTTGACCAGGTAGATCCCGTCCGCCCCGCCGCGCTTCCAGGCGCGCAGGAACTCCAGCGGGGCGACCGGTGCCGACCCACTCGGCTGCAGGGCGAAATCGAAACCCGGGGTGCTCGAGGCGGCGACTTCGCCGAGTACGGTGCCCGCCCGGACCTTGGTGCCCTTGCGCAGCGCGACGCGATCGTCCTGCCGAGGGTGAGGCGCGTTCGCGTAGAGACGTCGACGGCCGTCGCCGTCGGGGGACACGACAACGCGGTCGCGACCCGTCCCATCGACCTTCCTCCGAAGGTGCCCCAGACCGGAGTAGGTGTATCGCGTGCCGTAGGGATCGCGGAGGATCACGTAGGTGCCGAGCTCGCTGCTGTGCCCACGCACGACCACGGTCGCGTCGGCGACCGCGGTGACCGCGGAGCCGGCCGGGGCGCTCACCTCCGCGACCGGCCCGCGGGGCGGGTTGCCGGCGGTGGCGCCTCCGGCTTCGCCTTCGAGCGGGGACGGGACGGCCGCCCAGTCTGGAAGCGCGGTGAGCGTCGACGACGCGACCGGTTCGCGATACCCCGTGGCTTCCGGGGCCGGAGTCGTTTCGCCCTCCGCCAGCGCGGTCATCGCGGCGAGAAGATTTTCAGGCAACGCCTCGAAGTTGCGCGCTTCGCGAAGTACCTCTTCCACGTACCAGTCGGCGTGGTTGTAGGCGAAGATCGCGCGATGCAGATCGTCCGGCGCGCCCGAGGCGGCGAGGTAGCGCGCCGCCGCGCAGATCGAGTCGAAGGGATCCCAGGCGTTGGCGACGCCGTCGCCGTTGGCGTCGAGGCCGTCTTCCGACCAGGTCGCGGGCATGAACTGCATCGGTCCCACCGCGCCGGCCGAGGAAGGTCCCATGTTGGAGCCGAACCCCGACTCGATCTTGTTGATCGCGGCGAGCACCTCCCACGGCACGTCATAGGTCGTGCCACAGGCCTGGTACACCGGGAGCAGGAGCGGCGGCAGTTCGATCTGCCCGAGCGGAAGCGTCGAGGCGCCGCCCAGCCCGAGACCCGGCGGCGCGCTGAGGGAGATCGGCGCGGCGGCAGCGCGGTGCGCGGTTCCCGGTTCCGGGGACCCGTCCTTCCCGGCCTTCAGCGACTCGGGCGAGCGAGCGGTGGTTCCACCGTTCGCGGTCCCGGGATCCGTTTCTGGGGCTTCGATGGATTCCGCCCGCTCCGGAGCCGCTTCGACGGGTTCGGTCGGCCCGGCCGGTTCCTCGGGATCTCGCCGTTCGGCTTCTTCGCCTTCCGGCACGGCCGTGGCGGCGCCGATGCCCCTGTTTCCTTCAGGGTCGCCGCTCGCACCGGCCGTTCCCTTGACCCCTTCATCCTGCGGCGGCGGAGGGGCGTATTCGCACTGGACCGTTTCTGCGCTGAGTTCCACACACGATCCAGCCGCTTCGACCGTGAACGACGGACTGTCCGCCCTTGCGCTCGGGATGCCGAACGCCATCGACGCGGCCACCAAGGTGGAGGCAAAGACGAGATTCAGACGCTTGCCCCGGGCAATCTTCCACGAAAAAAAGTCCATGCCGGAGCGGCGATTCCAGCAGCCGGGCCGTGGGAACATGTGTCAGTACCGTAAAGGTGAGTACAGGCCGTACTTTTTTACACCTTCACCCCAGCAGGGCGAGGATCTGTCGGACGGCCTCCTCGAGGTCCTCCTCCAGCGGCGTGTCGACGAAGACCTCGTGGAAGGGGATCCCGGCCTCCTCGTGGAGGGCACGGACGCGGTCGCGCTCCTCGCGGTAGGGGCTGACCAGGGAGACGATCGAGACGGTGCCCGATTCGGCGAGGATCTTGGCGACCTCGCCGACCCGGCGGACGTTCTCGTCGCGGTCCTCCGGCGAGAAGCCGAGATTGGAGTTCAGGCCGTGGCGCAGGTTGTCGCCGTCGAGCATGAAGGCGTGGCGTCCCGAGGAGACGAGCGTGTGCTCGATCGCGGTCGCGATCGTCGACTTGCCGGAGCCCGAGAGGCCGGTCATCCAGA
>JBOGYZ010000348.1:0-4603 GCA_050697015.1 Solirubrobacterales bacterium | reverse complement strand
GCACTGCACTCGGCGCGCGTAACGGTCCATGTCCACCACACTGCTACAAGTCGATCGGCTGTCCAAGTCCTTTCCTGGTCTGAAAGCGCTGTCAGAGGTCTCCCTGCGGGTCGAGGCCGGCGAGATCGTCGCGCTGGTCGGCCAGAACGGCTCCGGCAAGTCGACGCTGGTGAAGATCTTGGCCGGTGTCCACCAGCCGGATCCCGGCGCCGAGATCGTCCTGACCACCGACGGGGATGGCAACTCCACCGCCCTGCACTTCATCCACCAGGATCTCGGGCTGGTCGGCGGTCTCTCGACGGTCGAGAACCTCGCCCTCGGCCGCAAGCTCGGTCGCGGCGCCCTGGCACCGGCGCCGATGAAGGAGGAAGCTGCCCACGCCGATGACCTGATCGCCGGCTTCGGGCTCACCTTTGACGTTCGGGCACCGGTCGACTCGCTGACCGCCGCCGAGCGAACCATCGTCGCGATCGCCCGCGCGCTCGACGGTTGGACCCATGACGACAACGTCCTCGTCCTCGATGAGCCGACCGCCTCGCTGCACGGCGACGAGGTCGACAAGCTCTTCTTCGCCGTCAGGCGTGTGGCCGAGCGCGGCGCCGGCGTCATCTTCATCTCGCATCGGCTCGATGAGGTGATCGAACTCGCCGATCGCGTCGTGGTCCTGCGGGATGGACGGTCGATCGCCGACGTGAGGCGGGGCCATTACGACCACGATGATCTGGTCGAGTTGATCGCCGGGCGGGCGCTGGCGAGCGCCCACGAAGTCACCGCCGTCACTCAAGGAGCGACCGTTCTTTCGGCCCGCGGGATCAGCGCAGGGACGATCGCCGGCATCGATATCGACCTCAGGGCCGGCGAGGTTGTCGGCGTCGCGGGGGTGCTCGGTTCGGGGCGCGAGGAGTTGGCAGCAGTGTTGTTCGGCGCGGAGCCTTGTTCGCTGAGCTTGCTCGAGGTCGGAGGTCGGTCCGTCGGGCCTCTCTCTCCGCGGCGCGCGATCGCCGCCGGGATGGCATATGTGCCGGCGGATCGCCGCCGGCAAGGCGCCGTGATGACGATGACCGCTCGTGAGAACGTGACGCTTCCGCGATTGCGTCCGTTGACCCGTCCATTCGGATTTCTCGATCAGCGAGCGGAGCGTCACGAGGTCGGACGCTGGTTCGGGCAGGTGGAGCTGCGCCCACCCGAGCCCGAGCGTGTCATGGATCTCTTCAGCGGCGGCAATCAACAGAAGGTCGTGCTCGCCAAGTGGCTGCGCAATGGCCCCAAGGTGTTGCTCCTCGACGAGCCGACGCAGGGCGTCGATGTCGGCTCGAAGGCCGGGATCTACGAGCTGATCGCCGACGCTGCCGCAACGGGGACGGGTGTTCTCGTCTGTTCCTCGGATGCCAAGGAGTTGGCGACCATCTGCCACCGGGTGCTGGTCATGCGCGACGGGAGAGTCGTCGCGGAGATGGAGCGGGAGTCGTTGAGCGAGGCCAGGCTCGTGCGTGCCGGCCTCGAGGGAGGTCGCAAAGCTTTACAGCCCGGCGCGAACACCACGTCCACGACAGAGGAGGTCTCCGATCATGCCTGAGGTCCAGGTACACCCACCCCGACCTGTCGGCGAGGAGACGGACGTGTCGGCTACGTCCCTCAGGACCCGGGTCGCAAGAATGTTGTCATTCCGGAACATCTCGGCCATCTACATCTTCGTGGTCATGTTCGCCGTCTTCAGTATCTGGGTCCCCGACACCTTCCTGCAGTGGGATACCTGGAAAGCTCTAGTTGACAGCCAGGCGGTGACCGCGGTGCTGGCGATCGGCCTGGTCGTCGCGCTCTCGGCCGGCGTCTTCGACCTCGCGATAGGGGCCGAGCTCGGCTTCGGTGCGATCCTCGTCGCCTGGTTCTTGGTCGACAAGGGGCTCGGAATCGTCCCGGCGATCGCCCTCACCTTGGTCGGTGGGGCCTTGATCGGACTCCTGAACGGCTGGCTGGTCGTAAGAGTCAAGATCGACTCCTTCATCGCCACGCTCGGTGTCAGCTCGGTCCTCTTGGCGGCAATCGCGTGGATATCTGACAGCCAGCAGATCCTCGGGTTGCCCACGGGCCTGCAGAAGATCGGGATTACCGAAATCGCCGGGCTCACCATCCCGGTCTACATCATGCTCGTCTTGGCATTGGTGGTCTGGTACGTGCTCGAGCGGACCCCGATCGGACGCCATGTCTATGCGACCGGCGGCAACATCGAGGCGGCGCGCCTGGCCGGAGTGAGGGTGAGTGTGGTTGTGGTCGCCTCCATGGTTGCCTGCGCGACCGTCGCGGCTTTCGCCGGCCTCCTGGTCAGCGCCAATCTCGGTACCGGCGATCCGACGATCGGCCCCGCCTATCTTCTGCCGGCCTTCTCTGCGGCGTTCCTCGGATCGACCCAGTTTCGAGGTGGGCGGTTCAATGTCTGGGGGACCGTCGTCGCGGTGTACGTGCTCGCGACCGGGGTCAAGGGCCTGCAACTTGCGGGAGCGCCGATCTGGATCCCCGACCTCTTCAACGGCGTCGCGCTCCTGCTTGCGGTCGGTCTTGCCAAATATGAGAGGAACGTCACGCGCGCAGCGTCGGTCCGGCGGCTCCTCCGCCGATCCGGGAGGCGAGCCGAAGCGGACGGCGCTGAACGGACGTGATCGAGCCCACCGAACCCCGGGCACCATCCCTCGGTTAGCCCAGAACCACAGGAGACGAGCATGCAGATCGACCGAGACGTGGCAATCCCGATGGACGACGGGGTCGTCCTGCGGGCCGATGTGTTCAGGCCGGATGACGGGACCCCCGGTCCGGTGATCATGACGCATGGCCCCTACGCCAAGGGCCTTTCATTCCAGGAGGGGTACGCACCGATGTGGCAGGCTCTCGAACGGGACCATCCCGAGGTGCTGGAGGGATCCTCGAATCGGTTCCAGAATTGGGAGACCGTCGATCCCGAGAAGTGGGTTCCCGACGGGTACGTGTGTATCCGGGTCGACTGCCGCGGAGCCGGTCGCTCGCCCGGCTATCTGGACCTGTTCGCGCCACGGGAAATCACCGACTATGCGGCCTGCATCGAATGGGCCGGGACCCAGCCCTGGTCGACCGGGAAAGTAGGGCTGCTGGGGATCTCGTACTACGCGATGAACCAGTGGCTCGTCGCCGCCCGCCGGCCGAAGCATCTGGCGGCACTGTGTCCCTGGGAGGGCGCATCCGACTACTACCGAGAGTTCAATCGGCACGGCGGGATCCTCAACGGTTTCGCCGCCGGTTGGGTGCCCGGGCAGGTTCTGCGGGTCCAGCACGGTGTCGGCGACCGGGGCTTCCGCGACCCTAACACCGGCGAGTTGACGGCGGGCCCCGAGACGCTGGACGAGCAGGAACTGGCGGCGAACTGGGCAGACCTCCCCGAGCAGTTGCGCACCCATCTGCTGGACGACGAGTTCTACCGGGAACGCTCCGCCGATCTCTCCCGGATCGAGGCACCTGTCCTGTCGGCGGCCAACTGGTCTCACCACCTGCACAGCCGCGGAAACTTCGAGGGCTTCCTGGAGGCAGGCTCGAGCGAAAAGTGGTTGGAGGCCCACGGCCTGGAGCATTGGACTCTTTTCTATACCGACTACGGAGTCGGACTCCAGAAGCGCTTCTTCGGACACTTCCTCAAGGGCGAAGACACTGGTTGGGACCGCCAGCCGCCGGTCATGCTGAACCTGCGGAAGGTCGACGGGTCATTCGAGGAACGCGGCGAGCAAGAGTGGCCGCTCGCCAGAACCGACTGGACGCGTCTCTACCTCGGGACCGACGACGAAACGTTGGACCGGGAGATCGGGTCAGGCGAGCCGATCGCGTTCGATGCGACCGGGCCTGGAGTGACCTTCGCGACCGCGCCGATCGAGGAGGAGATGGAGCTCACCGGCCCGATGGCGGCCAAACTCTTCGTCTCCTCTTCGACTACGGACGCCGACCTGTTCCTCACCATGCGGGTGCTCGACCCCGAAGGCAAAGACGTCACCTTCATCAGCGGCCTGGACCCCAAGGGGGTGCCCACCTTCGGCTATCTGCGTGCGTCTCAGCGCAAGCTGGACAGCGAGAAGTCGCTTCCCTGGCGCCCTTACCACCCACACGACGAGGTCCAGCCTCTGGCCCCCGGGGAGGTGGTCGAGCTCGACGTCGAGATCTGGCCTACCTCGCTCGTGCTGCCGGCGGGGTATCGGCTTGCGGTGACGATTCAGGGGCGCGACTTCGAGTTCCGGGGCGACGGCCCCTGGCCGGAAGCCAATGGCGTCCAGATGCGCGGGCACGGCGTGTTCGTCCACCGGGACGCCGACGACCGTCCGGCCGACATCTTCAACGGAGAGACGACGGTGTATTCAGAGCCGGGACGGGAGTCATACCTGCTTGTGCCGGTAATCTGACCCGGCCGAAAGATGCTCCACTTGGTTCGGCGCGGAGAGTTATGAGCGCTCGCTACCCGTACTGTCGCGGTCGAGCAACGTCTTCAGCACAACCTCGAGGGTGTGCTCGAGGTGCTTGCGCACCTCGAGCACCGCTTGGGCGGGCGCGCGCTTGACGCAGGCCTCGTAGATCGCCTCGTGCTGGAGGAAGC
>JBOGYZ010000347.1:0-10664 GCA_050697015.1 Solirubrobacterales bacterium | reverse complement strand
GGCCACAGCCTGCCAGGGCCGTGGACGAGACGGCCCTTCCCTTCCCCGGGCGCCAGCTTCGAGCGGCCTCGTCCCTTGCGGGTGCCAGCTTGCGGGGGCTAGCCGGCCTCGAGGGCGGCGGTCAGCTGGTCGACGGCGACGCCCCCGGCGTCTGGGGGACTTCCCGCAGCGGGGCATTCAACCCCGTGCAGGTCGTCTTCAGGGGACCGGTGACTTTCCAGACGGTCACGGGGCCTTCGTTGAAGTAGGGCTTGGCGCCGCCCGCACCCTTGAGCCAGCGCGCCTCCGGCGAGGGGACCGGCTTGCCCGGGTGGATGAAGTTGAGGAAGGGCGAGGTGACGAGGTAGTCGAGTTCGGCGGCGTTCACGGCTTCGCGGAAGCCCTGGCAGGTAGGGATCGCGTTGAAGGCGCCGTGCGGGCCTTCTTCGCCGAGGTAGATCACCTGGTTGGAGAGGTCGGGCCCGTAGAAGCCGTAGCCCGCGAACCCGGCGGTGGTGCCCGCCAGGCCGATCCGGGAGTCCTCGATGCCGCGCGCCCAGCGGTAGGGGTCGTTCAGGTCCATCCCGGGGACCGAGGTGTCGGCGGAGAGGTTGGCGAAGCGATGGTTCAGGTAGTGGCGCTGGACCGGGTAGCCGAGCGCGACTGCGGCCACCGCGAGCGCCGCCAACGAGGCTGCGACGAGGCGCCCCGGCAGGCCGTCCCGGCGAGCCAGCCAGATCAGCGCCGGGACGGCCACAAAGACGATCACGAAGGCGAGGGCGAAGAGTCGGGCCTTGTCGTGGAGGCCGTCGTCGGGACGGTCGGTGATCAGGTAGACCAGCGTGAGCACCCCGATCAGCCCCCACTGGCGCTTCTCCCCGTCGAGGAAGCGCGGCAGCGGCAGCAGCACGAGAGCCGCCAGCAGCGCCGGGATGACGTAGCGGATGTTGATCGCGAAGCCGACCGGGGCGCCCTCGAGGCCGGCCGCGCCGAGCGGCGTGAAGAGGTAGGCGACGAGGGCGAAGAGCGCGCAGGCGCCGAGCCAGCGGATCAGCCGGTCGCGGCCGGCGAAGATCGCCACCAGGCAGGCGGCGATGGCGCCGACCAGGAGCAGCGGCCAGAGGGCGCCGAAGGCGTCGTGCACACCCGGCGCGAAGTAGTGGCGCCAGACGCCGGTGTCGGTCAGGTAGTGGGAGATGCTGAAGCCGGGGCGGCCTTCCTGCAGGCGTTCGGGATGCGGCGGGGAGATCGGGCCGAGCTTCGTCACCTCGGGGATCGGGCTGCCGGAGACGACGAGGTTGCGCAGGTACCAGTAGCCGCCGCCGACGAGGCCGGAGATGAACCACCACCCCGCCGCCTTCCAGCGCTTGCCCGACGGCGCGAGGACGATGACGACGACGCTGAGCGCGGCGGCGAAGGCGAAGACGGTGAGCCGCGTCCCGGCGGCGAGGCCGACCGCGAGTCCCGCGGCGGCCAGCGGCCACCCGTAGAGCGCCCGAGTTCGCAGTTCTCCGCGCATACCGCGGGTTTCTGCGAACTCACCGGAGGGGGTGGAGGAGCCGGCGGCGGAGAAAGTGGTGGAGGCGGCCTTGGGTTGGGCGTTCCAGGCCTCGATCAGGATCGCGATGCCGGCGAGGAGGAGCGCGGCGGCCATCAGGTCGTTCTTGGCTGCGCCGGGCTCGCGCACCACCAAGGTGTGGCAGCCGATCAGGATCGCCGCGACGATCGTCGTCGGGATCCCCCGCCCGTAGGGCCGTCCCACGCAGTAGGCGGCGAGGAAGGCAACCGCCAGCCAGCCGAAGTTGATGAAGAGGCTGAGCGTGTCGCGGCCGATCGCGAGGATCCCGATCGCGTGCAGGAGCTCTGAGTTCTGCGGGTAGAACCAGTTGACGAAGACCGTTTCGATGTGGTGCATCCCGGTCGTCGAGTGCGACTGGGCGATGTCCGCCGAGAAGGGCATGTGGTACCAGAGCGAGTCGAAGTTGAAGATGCCCGCGTCGAGCGCGTGCTTCGCCGTCACCGCCCAGTCGAAGACGACGATCGCGATCACCGCGATCGCCACCAGCGAGGCGAGGACGCCGGGGTCGACGCCGCGGGCGGTCTGGCCGCCGCCCGGCGCCTGCGCGACGACGCGCGCCGCGAACGCCACGACCACCATCGCGAGGATCAGCGCCCCCGCGTAGAGGAGCCCGAAGGTGCCGAGGACCTCGCTCACCGCGGTCAGGAGGCCGACCGCGACGATCACCTCCACCAGCCGCGCCGGCGCGCCCCGCCAACCCGACAGCAGACGCGCCCGCAAGATCCAGGCCGCGTACCCCGTGACGGCCGCGAGGACGGCGAGCTGGGCGGCCCCCAGGAGGTAGGAGCCGAAGCTAGGCACGGGCCCTCAGTTCAGGCCGTGGAGCACGAACGGGGTTTCGCCCTGGGCGATCATCCCCTGCTTGCGCGCCGTGCCCTCGACCACGGCGGGCTTGTCGGCCGTCTGCACCGCCTTGTGGAGGCGCTTGTTTTCGCGCAGCAGCTCGTGGAATTCGGCTTTCGCCGCGGTGGTCGACTGGTAGGTCTTGAAGAGGTCGATCGCCGGGTTGAGATAGCTGTAGGCGACGGCGAAGAGGACGAGCACCAAGGCGATGCGCCCGACCCGGTCCCACTTGATGCGACTGGCGGAGCGACGGGCGCCGGGACGACGAGGTGCGGGACGTCGGGCCATGCGGCGTTCTTTGCGGTTGAGCGGCGTTTTCCTCCCGCTGGGCGTGCGTGACCGAGCAGGTCAAGGACGCAGCGAGCGTGGCGTGCTGCGCACGCGAGCGACCGAGGACGCCGAGATGCGACGTGTCACGCGCGTCCAGCGCGTTGGGCGAATGCGTTCAGGCCGGGGAACTCGGCCGCGCCGCCGAGCTCCTCCTCGATCCGCAGGAGGCGGTTGTACTTGGCGACGCGATCGGAGCGCGAGGGCGCGCCGGTCTTGATCTGGCCCGCGCCGGTGGCGACGGCGAGGTCGGCGATCGTCGTGTCCTCGGTCTCCCCTGAGCGGTGCGAGATGACCGCGGTGTACCCCGCCTCGCGGGCGATGCGGATCGCCTCGAGGGTCTCCGAGAGCGTGCCGATCTGGTTCACCTTGACCAGGATCGAGTTGCCGACACCGAGCTCGATGCCGCGGCGCAGCCGCTCCGGGTTGGTAACGAAGAGGTCGTCGCCGACGAGCTGGACCTTCGCGCCGATCGCGTCGGTGAGGGCCTTCCAGCCGTCCCAGTCCTCCTCGTCCATGCCGTCCTCGATCGAGACGATCGGATACTTGGCGGAGAGCGCGGCCCAGTACTCGGCCATCTCCTGCGGCGAGAGCGTGCGGCCCTCGTGCTCGAGGACGTAGTTGCCGCCCTCGAAGACCTCGCTGGTCGCCGGGTCGAGGGCGATGAAGACGTCGGAGCCAGGCTCGTAGCCGGCCGCCTCGACGCCCTCCAGCACGGCCTGCAGGGCCGCCTCGTTGGACTCGAGGTTGGGGGCGAAGCCGCCCTCGTCGCCGACCGCGGTGGCGAGGCCGCGCGCGCCGAGGCTCTTCTTCAGCGCGTGGAAGACCTCGGCCCCGGTGCGCAGGCACTCGGAGAAGCTGGAGACGCCGGCGGGGACGACCATGAACTCCTGGAAGTCGACCGAGTTGTCGGCGTGGGCGCCGCCGTTCAGGACGTTCATCATCGGCACCGGCAGGACGCGTGGCTCACCGCCGCCGTAGAGCTCGGCGAGGTAGCGATAGAGCGGCTGCTGGGAGTCGGCCGCGGCGGCCTTGGCGGCGGCGAGTGAGACACCGAGGATGGCGTTGGCGCCGAGGCGACCCTTGTTCGGAGTGCCGTCGAGCTCGATCATCGTCTCGTCGAGCGCGCCCTGCTCGGCGGCGCGGGCGCCGGTCAGCGCCTTGGCGATCTCGCCGTTGACGTTGGCGACCGCCTTGGTGACGCCCTTGCCGACCCACTCGGAGCCACCGTCGCGCAGCTCGACCGCCTCGAACTCACCGGTCGAGGCGCCCGAGGGGACGGCGGCCATACCGCGCGCTCCGGACTCCAGCGCGACCTCGACCTCGACGGTCGGGTTGCCGCGCGAATCGATGATCTGACGGGCGTGGATGCTGGAGATCGTGCTCATAGGACGGCGATCCTATGGGGACGGAGCGCTTCCGCGCGGTCCGCCCGCCCGGCGCTATTCGCCTTTGGCGGCAGCTTCTTCGGCTGCTTTGGCGGCGGCTTCTTCGACCGCTTTCTGGGTGGCTTCGGATTCCGCCGAGCCTTCGGCGCCTTCCGCGGCACCGGGGGCGCCTTCTGCTTCAGCGGCGGCTTTTTTGCCGGCTTTGCTAACTGCTTCGGGACGCGGGCGCTGCACGAGGCGTTCGCCTTTCGGTTCCGTCGAAGTCACGGATCCGGGCACGGCCGGTTGGTTCTGGACCACCGGCGCCGGGCATTCTTTGGCGGGCGTTTTCGGGTTGGCTTCGTAGCACGCTTCGGAGGCTTCGGCCGGATGTCCGGAGCCCTTGTAGTTGGCGCACTGTTCGATCGTGAAGCCGGAGGCGCAATGGGTGCGCGAGGTCCACTTCGCCTGGAAGTCCTGTGCCACCCATTCGGAGAAGTACGTTTCTTCCCGTTTGGTGGCCAGCGTCTGTTCGATCGTGGCTTTGACTTCGGCGAAGGTCTGAACTTTTTCCGGGTGATCGGTCACGACTTCCAGCAGCAGCCAGCTTTTGGCCTGCTTGACGGGACCGATCAGTTCGCCGGTCTCCGATTTGAAGATGTCTTTTTTCAGCGGTTCCTGAAGGAATTCTTCGGAGATTTCTTTCTGGAGCCCGCCCTGCGCAGCGGTCGTCGGCGAGTATTGTTTCGTGACTTTTTTCCAGCTGGCCGCCGAGTTGTCGGCTTCCAGCGCTTTCTGCGCGGCTTCAACTTCTTTTTTGTTTTCGTTCACGACGACGCGGACGTCGCGGGTCGCGGGTTTCGTGAACTGTTTCGCCTTTTCGGCTTCGTAATAGCTTTCGAGTTCCGCTTCGGTGGGCGGCGGCGTTTCACCGGTGATCTTTTCCTGGATTTTCGTGGAGAGGACCTGCAGTTCCAGGCGCTCGTTCACGTCTTCTGGGGTGAAGTGCGATTGCTTGAGGAATTCCTGGAACGCTTTTTCGGTTTTGAAGCTTTCTTTTTTGACTTTGGCGAGTTCGGTTTCGACTTCTTTCGGGGTGACCTTGATCCCTAGTTCTTCCGCCTCGCCGAAGATCCAGGCGCTGTTCAGAAGTTCGCCGATCGCCGATTTGTGAAGTTCTTCGGCTTTTTTGGAGCCGGCTTTCGGCGCTTTTTTCAGGCCCGCCTGCGATTCCTGCTGTTCGAGCGACTTCTTGTAGTCGGCTTCCGAGATGTGTTCGAACTTCGCCGGGGCGCTGCTCACCAGGGCGATGTCGCCGGAGGGGACGCTCGGCGCGCCGAGGCCCTCGGCCACCGCGAAGATGACGAAGAGCGCAACGAAGACGACCGCGAACAGCACGAGACCAACGCGCTGCGCAGTGCTCGGGCCACCGCCCCGCTTGGCTTGCGGCGCGCCCGATTTCTTCGGGCCGCCCCTGCCGCCCCGTTTATTTCGCCCCGATTTGGCTCCCACCGAGCGGGCAGCATAGTGAAAAGGGACTGAACGGGGGCTAAAGAGTGCGGCGGGGGTGCGAGCGCGGCGGGATTCGCGCGCGGCGCGGCGGCCGGATGGACGGCTGACGCCACGGGCCGCCGCAGTGGGAAAGCTGGCGCCTCGGCTGCTTATTGGCGGCCCTGGCGGGCTGTGGAGAAGGTGCGCGGGAGTGTCGTGCGCTTTACGTGGCCTTCTCCACGCTTCCGCGCGAGTTCCTCAACGCCTATCCGTCGCTCGTGCGCTTAGGGGCGCCATGGGCGACTCAAGTGCACGAGCGCGCGGTGTGCCGTTGAGGAAGTGTGTCGTCCCTCCCGTTCCGCCTCCCCGCCCGGAGGTGCCGCGGATTCCAGGCCGACCCATAGCTAGCCGGGGGGTCGGACCGAAATCCGCGGCTCTCGCTATGCCGCAGCGGGCTCCGCCGCTCGTTTGGCGTTGCGCAAAGCTACGGCGAGGGCCAGGACGGCCTCCAGGCGTTCGTCCGGATCGCCTGGGACGCGGAGGGAGGCGGCGTGCTCGCGCCATTCGTAGAGCGCCCCCTCGACCTGCTCGGAGAGGACACCGGAGCCGGTCGAGTCCAGCTCCACGCCGGTCACCGTCAGTTTGCCGCCGCGGAACTCGACTGCGCGCGCGCCCGCCAGGCCGAGTTCGATCCGCGCCCGCTGGAGTTTGAGGAGGTTCTCCGCCTGCGGCGGGAGCTGGCCGAAGCGGTCGTCGAGCTCGTCGCGGATCGCCCGCAGCTGACCCGGCTCGCGCGCCGCGACGATGCGGCGGTGGATGTCGATCTTCGCCGCCTCGAAGGGCACGAAGGTGGCGGGCAGGTAGGCGTCGACCGGCACGTCGAGGCGGACCGGCTCCGGCGCCTCCTCACGGTCGACGCCCGCCGGTCCGGCGGCCTCGGCCACCGCCTCGTCGATCATCTGGCAGTAGAGCTCGAAGCCGACCGCGGCGACGTGGCCGGACTGCTCGTCGCCGAGCAGGTTGCCGGCGCCGCGGATGTCGAGGTCGCGCATCGCGATGCGGAAGCCGGAGCCGAGCTCGGTGTGGTCGGCGAGGGTGGAGAGGCGGGCCGCCGCGTCCTCGGTCAGAGCCTCGGCGCTCGGGTAGAGCATGTAGGCGTAGGAGCTCTCCTTGGAGCGCCCGACCCGGCCGCGGATCTGGTAGGCCTGGCTGAGGCCGAGCTGGTCGGCGCGCTCGACGATCAGCGTGTTCGCGGTCGGGATGTCGAGGCCGGACTCGATGATCGTCGTGGTCACCAGCACGTCGGCGTCGCCGCGCAGGAAGGCGAGCATCGTCTCCTCCAGCGTGTGCTCGTCCATCTGCCCGTGCGCTTCGAGGAAGCGGGCTCCGGGGACGAGGCCGCGGAGGCGCTCGGCGACCTCGAACAGCGAGTCGATCCGGTTGTGGAGGACGAAGGCCTGGCCGCCGCGCTCGATCTCGCGCGAAAGCGCCTTTTTCACCAGCGCCTCGTCGTAGGGGCCGACGTAGGTGCGGACCGGGCGGCGGCCCTCCGGCGGCGTCTCGATCACGGAGATGTCACGCAGGCCGGCGAGGCTCATCTGCAGGGTGCGCGGGATCGGCGTCGCCGACATCGACATCACGTCGACTTTCAGTTTGATCTGGCGCAGCAGCTCCTTCTGTTTGACGCCGAAGCGCTGCTCCTCGTCGACGATCACCAGGCCCAGTTCCTTCGCCCGCACGTCGCGCGAGAGGAGGCGATGGGTGCCGATCAGGATGTCGACCTTGCCCTCCTCGAAGTCAGCGAGGACTTTTTTGACCTCCGCTCCCGGCCGCAGGCGGGAGATGCCCTCGACCCGGAAGGGGAGGTCGGCGAGGCGCTCTTTGAAGGTGCCCCAGTGCTGCTGGGCGAGGATCGTGGTCGGCACCAGCATCATCACCTGGAGACCGTCGGCGGCCGCCTTCACCGCCGCGCGCAGCGCCACCTCGGTCTTGCCGAAGCCGACGTCCCCGCAGACCAGGCGGTCCATCGGGCGCTCCGATTCCATGTCGCCCTTGACGGCTTCGATCGCCTCGATCTGGTCAGCGGTCTCGCGGTAGGGGAAGTTCGACTCCAGCTCGATCTGCCACTCGCCGTCGGGCGCGTAGGCGTGGCCCCGGCGGGATTTGCGCTCGGCGTAGAGGTTGAGCAGTTCGCCCGCCAGCGCGCCCGCGGCTTTGCGCGCCCGCGCCTTGAGGTTCTGCCAGCGTTTGCCGCCCAGGGCCGACAGCGTCGGTTCGCCGCCCGCGCCGAGGTAACGGCTGAGCTTCTCCAGCTGTTCGGTGGGGACGTAGACGCGGTCCTCGCCTTTGTATTCGAGGTAGAGGTAGTCGCGGGTGACGCCGCCGATCTCGCGCGTCTCGAATCCGGCGAAGCGGGCGACGCCGTGGTCCTCGTGGACGACGTAGTCGCCGACCCGCAGCTCGGAGAAGGCGAGGCGACCGCGCCCGCCGCCGGTGGCGGGGGTCTCCTCGGCGCGGCGGCGGCGATGGACGAGGCGGCGGAAGGGATACACGGCGAGTTTCAGCTCGGGCGCGACGAAGCCCTCGCGCAGGCGCGCCTCGGCGAATGAGAGGCCGGGGTCGGGCGAGAGCCGGCCGCCCTCGAGGATCTTCGCGTCGAGGCGGTCGAGGCCGTAGCGGGCGCGCTCCGCCTCCCCCATCGAGTCGAAGGCGATCACGGTGCGGTAGCCGGAGCGGACCAGTTTCTCCAGCTCCGACTCGGCCTCTTTGATCGAGCGGGCGGGGCTCTCGGCGCGCGAGGCGCGGAAGGCGTCGGCATCGGTGTCGCCGACCGCCGTCAGGGAGAGCGCGGCGCGCTCGTTCAGCGGCCCGGCGACGTCGACGTAGAGGCGGCGCGCGTCCTCGTCCTTCATCGAGGTCGTCGCGTCCTCCCAGACGTCACGCAGGGCGGGCTCGACATCCTCGGGGGCGGCGAGGACGACGGCGGCATTGGCCGGGACGAGATCGAGCGGCGCGCGGAACTGATCCAGCGGCAGGAGCTCGCCCAGGTCGGTCGCGCCCGGCTCGCCTTCGGCGGCCTCGAGCGCGGCCAGGGCGGCGAGCTCCCGGTGGTCGGCGTCGAGCTCGGCGGCCGGGGCGAGCTCCACCACCTCGGCGTCGCCGAGGCTGCGCTGCGTAAAGGTCGAGAACCAGCGCATCGACTCGACCTCGTCGCCGAAGAGCTCCACCCGCACCGCGCGTTCCTCGGTCGCCGGGTAGACGTCGAGGATGCCGCCGCGGACCGCGAACTGGCCGCGTTCCTCGACCTGCTCGACGCGTTCGTAGCCCGCCGCCACGAGGTCCTCCGCGACGGCCCCGAGGTCGACCTCGTCCCCCTTCGCGATTTCGAAGCCCGCCGGGCGCAGCGAGGCGTCCGGCACCGCCTCGGCGAGGGCGACGGCGGAGGCGACGACGATCGCGTCCGGTTCACGCGTGAGCGCATCGAGGGCGTCGATCCGCAGCCCGACGAGGTGCGGCGGCGGCGTCACCGACGAGGCGTAGCCGGTCCCGCGCGAGGGATAGAGGCGGACCCGCCGCGGTGCCAGGAAGGCGCGCAGGTCGGCGGCAAGGTCGCGCGCGGCGCGGTCGTCAGCGGCGACCAGCAGTGCGGGCCGTCCCGCCAGCCCTCGGTCATCCTCCAGCAGAGCCGCCAGCAGCAGCGGCCGCAGCGTCTGGGACGCGCGCAGGTTGATGCCCTCGCCACCGTCGACGGCGGCAAGCACGTCGCCGGCGAGCGCGTGGACGCGCTCGTTCTCGGCGGCAAGATCTAGAAGGGGTCGAAGGCTCATGGCACGCAGGACGGCCGGATCAACCGATCCGGCCCATGAGATCCAGTTTACGAATCTGACACCCCGGGCCGTTGACGGGCCGAAAAGTCCTCTATTTCTGGACTTTTCGGCCCGTCAACATAGGCGCGCGGCGCCTAAGGGAAGCCGAGGCTGCGCACGTGCTCGACCTGGCCGAGACCCTCGGCGGCGGAGCGGCCCTCGATGTCGTCCCACTGGTGGAGCATGCGCTTCAGGCGGGCGACCGACTCCGGTGGGTGGGCGGCGACGGAGGCGGCGAGGGCGAGGGCCGACTCCTCGGTGGCGGCGGCAGGGGCGACGCGGTTGATCAGGTTGAGGCGGAGGGCCTCGTCGGGGCCGACCGTGCGCGAGGTCAGCAGCAGGTACTTGGCGGCGGCGAGGCCGCAGAGGGTGACGAGGCGGGCCGGGCCGACGGGCATCCCGAGGGCGGCGCCTGGGAAGCGCATCCGCAGGTTCGAGCCGCCGACCCGCATGTCGCAGGCGATCGAGATCTCCGCGCCGCCACCGACCACGTCGCCGTGGCAGGCCGCCACGGTCGGCTTGGGGAAGGCGACGATCGCGTCGTAGAGGTCGGAGAACTGCTGCATCCGGGCCACGTGTGCATCATGGTCGAGGTCCTCACGCACGTCGGCGCCGGCCGAGAACCCCATGTGGTCGGTCGAGGAGAAGACGAGCACCCGCACCGCGTCGTCGCCCCGCGCCACCGCCAGGTGCTCGAGCAGCTCGCTCAGCATCTGCGTGTCGATCGCGTTCCGCGCCTTCGGCCGGTTCAGCCGGATCAGCGCGACGCCATCCTCGGCGACCTCGTAGGTGGTGACGGCAGCAGGCTCGGCGGCGGGGTCAGTCATCGTCCGGGGACGCTAACCGCTCGACCAGGCGTTCGGCCTCGAGGGCGGCGTCGT
Organism: Solirubrobacterales bacterium; assembly: GCA_050697015.1. Lineage (GTDB taxonomy): Bacteria > Actinomycetota > Thermoleophilia > Solirubrobacterales > 70-9 > VAYN01. The sequence continues at coordinate 331 of JBOGYZ010000347.1, read as the reverse complement.
CGACCAGGGCTTCGACCTCGGCGGGGGGCTCGCGGAACTTGCCGAGGACCCAGGCGGAGACGATCTCGGGGTCGGTCGAGTCGGGGCGGCCGACGCCGATGCGGACGCGCCAGAAGTCGGCGGAACCGAAGCCGCGTTTGAGGGACTTCAGGCCGTTGTGGCCGGCCAGACCTCCCCCCTCCCGCACGCGGATCTCGCCGAAGGGGATGTCGATCTCGTCGTGGAGGACGATCGTCTGCTTCAGCGGCGTCTTGAGGGCGCCGCGGGCGGGACCGGCCGAGTCGCCGACCGCGTTCATGTAGGTCAGCGGCAGGAGGATCGCGACGCGGGG
>JBOGYZ010000346.1:0-12478 GCA_050697015.1 Solirubrobacterales bacterium | reverse complement strand
GAAGTGCGGGGTGGTGGCCGACTGGACTGGTCTGCTCTTTATCGACCGCCGGTGGCGGCTTAATAAGGCGAGATGCAGGATAAAGCCGCGTATCAAGCCGAACAAGCGACTCTGGCCGGATGACCTTTGAATTGCAGAAAGGATCTGAAGCAGCCTTTTCAGGCTTTGCACAAGTTTCCCTCCACGCGCACAAAAAGAAAGAGCGCCCCGGAAGGACGCTCTTTCAGAAGTCTTGCGCGGTAGGCATCAAGCGCCTACCGGCTCTGGAATCAGGAGCTACGAAAAGTCATGTTGAATCCCCTTCCGTGGTGATTGAAGCCCGCAACTCATGCAGCACGGGGTGCAAAAACTTCCAACAGCGACACGGAAGTTGTAGCACAACCTCTCCAGAACTTGTGCAAATGCAGGAAAACTTGTGCATAAATTAGGTAGACAGAAGGGATGTTTGTGCAGGGAAACCGCTTGAGAGGGCCGTTGGGGCGTCCTCTGTTCCGGCGTCTGCTCGCGACCTACTCGATCAACGAGATGGGCGATTGGATGGGAATCGTCGCCCTGTCGGTGCTCGTCTTCGAACTGACGAACAGCCCGCTGGCCACCGCCGGGCTCTTCCTCGGGACCCGTTTCCTGCCCGCTTTCATCGGGCCCGTGCTGGTCACGCGGGTCGAGCGACTGCGGCCGCGGGTCGTCCTGCCGCTGATCTACATCGTCGAGGTGGCGGCCTTCGGCACGTTGGCGGTGCTCGCCACGCACTTCTCCCTGGCGCTGGTGATCGTCGTCGCCACGATCGACGGCACCATGGCCTTGGCCGGACGCTCCCTGACCCGCGCGATCGTCGTCGCCCTGCTCGAGCCGACCGGCGAACTGCGCCAGGGCAACGGCCTCCTGAACATCGCCTTCACCACCGGCGCGGCGGTCGGGCCGGCGCTCGCGGGGCTCGTCGTCGCGGGCATCGGCGTCCAGGCGGCGCTCTACCTCAACGCCGCCTCCTTCTATGTAGTCGCCCTGATCATCCTCACCGCCGGCGTGCTGCCGCGGATCGAGGCCGAAGAGGGCGGCACCTGGGAACGGGTCAAGGCGGGCGTCGCCTACGTGCGCGAGCAGGCGCGCCTGCGGCGGGTGCTGATCGCCCAGGGCCTCGCCTTCATCTTCTTCTCCGCCGTCGCCCCCTTGGAGGTCGTCTACGCCAAGGAAACGCTCGGCGCCTCGGACACCGGCTACGGGATCCTGCTCACCACCTGGGGCGTCGGCATGGTCGGCGGCAGCCTGATCTTCGCCCGGGTCAAGAAAACCCCGCTGATCGTCCTGCTGCTGCTCTCCACCGTGACGGTCGGCATCAGCTACCTAGGAATGGGGATCGCGCCGACTTTGGCGGTCGCCTGCGCATTTTCCGTCCTTGGCGGGGTCGGCAACGGGGTCGAGTGGGTCTCGGCGATCAGCGCTGTTCAAGAGTTGACGGAGTCGGGTATGCAGGCCCGGATCATGGCCGTCTTGGAATCGGTTGCCGCAGCGATGCCTGGGGTTGGCTTCGCTCTAGGAGGGGTTTTGGCCGCCGTCGCGTCGACGCGGGCCACCTTCGCCGTGTCCGGTTTCGGGGTCCTTGCGATCGCACTTCTCATCATCCCCCTGGCCCGAAGTTGGCACCCATCGCGTGACGCGCGGCCGGACGGCGAGTTTCCGCTTGACGAAAGCCACGACGTTGTGCTGGAGTTGCTGCCAGGAGGCATGCCAATACCTAATTCGGAGGTCGAGTTTTGAAGAAGTTGCCGTTTTTCTTGCTGGTCGCTGCGGTAGCGGCGATCTTGGCGGTCGGTCTGGCCGCATGTGGCGGTGGGAGCTCCAGCTCCAGTTCATCGCCCTCGACCTCGGAAGGTGGGTCGGCTGAATCTGAATCTGAAGGTGGCGGTGAAGCCGAAGGCGGAGGCAGCGAAGGCGGGACCCTGAAGGGCGCCTACACCTCGTTCCCCGACTACATGGACCCGCAGATCTCCTACACGGCGGAGGGATGGACCGCGATGCGTCCGGTCTACATCCCGCTGCTGACCTACAAAGCCGCGTCGGAAGAAGAAGGCGCGGAAATCATCCCGGGCCTCGCCAAAGAACTGCCGAAAGTCACCAACGGCGGCAAGACCTACACGCTGTTCCTGCGCGAAGGCCTCAAATACTCCAACGGCGAACCGATCAAAGCCGGTGACTTCAAATACGCCGTCGAACGCGCCTTCCTGACCAACTCGGGCGGCTCGCCGTTCTACACCGACATCGTCGGCGCCGAAAAGTTCGCGGAAACCAAGAAGGGCGGCATCCCCGGGATCAAGGTCAACGAAAAAACCGGCGAAATCGTCATCAACCTGGAAAACCCGCGAGGCACGTTCAACAACGAGCTCGCGTTGATGTTCGTCGCCCCGGTCCCGCAGAGCACTCCGGACGAAGATCAGTCGGCCAGCCCGATCCCCGCGTCGGGCCCGTACATGATCACCAAATCGGAGCCGGGTCGAGGCTGGGATTACGAACGGAATCCCTACTGGGCGAAAGACAACGGGAAAGAAATCGAAATCCCGGCCGGCCACGTCGACAAGATCGAAATCGAAGTTCAGCGCAACCAGTCGACCCAGGTCAACGATGTCGAATCGGGCAAGCTCAACTGGATCTTCGATCCGCCCCCGACCGATCGCTACCAGGAAGTCAAAGAAAAATTCGAAGGCACCCAGTTCCGGCCGGAGCCGACGATCTCGACCTACTACTTCTGGATGAACCAGAGCCAAGAACCGTTCAACAACCTCAAAGTCCGCGAAGCGGTCAACTACGCGGTCGACCCGGCGGCGTTGGAACGGATCTACACCGGCCAGATCGTCGGCACGCAGCAGATCCTGCCGCCCGGCATGCCCGGTTACAAAAAACTCGAACTGTTCCCGCACGATGTCAAAAAGGCGAAGGAACTCGTCGCCGAATCGGGCGTGAAAGACAAAGAAATCACCGTCTGGACCGACACCGAGAGCCCGAACAACGACGCCGGCACGTACTACCAAGGCGTCCTCGAAGAAATCGGGTTCAAGGTCGAACTGAAGATCCTCAACCCCGACAACTACTTCACCGTGATCGGGAACACGTCGACCCCGAACCTGGACACCGGGTTCGCCGACTGGTTCGAGGACTATCCGCACCCGAACGACTTCATGTTCCTGCTCAACGGGGAAAACATCCAGTCGACCAACAATCAGAACTTCTCGCAGACCAACGTGAAGGCTCTGAACGAAAAGGTCAACAAACTCTCAGAAGAACAGCTCGGCCCGGAACAGGAAGCCGGATACACCGAACTGGACGAAGAATTCATGAAAGAAGCCGCCTGGGCTCCGTACGGGACCCGGACGCTGTCGCTCTTCGTCAGCGAAAACATCAACCTGGAAACGGCGATCTGGAACCCGACCTTCGAGACCGAACTCACCAGTCTCGAATTCACGGAATAACCCGGTTCTAGAACGCTCTGGTGTCCCCCGAATCTGAGAAACCCGGTACCGAGGCGGTCCCTTCAGAAGGGACCGCCTCACGGGGGACCGTCACCGGGGACCCCGAACTCGTCGCCGAGGTCGAAGGCGATGCCGGTGGCGACGGCCAGCGCGGTGGCCCTTGGGCGATCGCCTGGCGCCGTCTCCGCCGCAACAAGTTCGCCCTCTTCGCGCTCGGCGTCTTCCTGCTGATCGTCATCTGCTGTCTGCTCGCCCCGGTCTGGGCGAACCAGGTGGCCCACACCGGCCCGAACCAGACGCACACGCTCGAGAAACTTCACGAGGGCAGCGAAGTGAAGGAAGTGGTCGAACCGAGCGGCAAATCGATCGGCCCGCAGTGGTTCGCCGCCGGCGGCAGGTTCTTCCTCGGCGCCGACGGCCACCTCGGTCGCGACGAGATGGTCCGCCTCCTCTACGGTGGCCGCGCCTCGCTCTTCATCGGGATCGTCGCGGCGGTCATCACCACGATCCTGGCCGTCGTCTTCGCCCTGCTGGCCGGCTTCTACGGCGGCTTCACCGACACCGTGATCTCCCGTGTCATGGATGTGATCTGGGCTTTTCCGGTCGTCCTCCTGTCGCTCGCACTGGGCATCGTCTTAGCCGTGGGCGGCCTTGTGATCGGGCCGTTCCACCTGAAGTCGAGCTCCCTCTGGATCCCGACCTTGATCATCGGCTTCGTCTACACGCCGTATATGGCAAGGCCTCTGCGCGGCGAAATCTTTGCCTTGCGCGAGAAAGAGTTCATCGAGGCCGCCGTCGCCCAGGGGGCCGGATCGACCCGGATCATGTTCCTCGAGATCCTGCCCAACCTGATGTCGACGATCATCGTCTTCTTCACCCTGAACATCGCCAACAACATGCTGCTCGAGGCGGTGCTCTCCTATCTTGGCGCGGGCGTCCAGCCGCCCAGCTCCTCCTGGGGAACGATGATCTCGGAAGGCTTCCAGGCGCTCTACTCCCAGCCGCTGCTGACGATCATCCCGGGCACCGCGATCCTCCTTACGGTCCTCTCGGTCAACGTCTTCGGCGACGGACTCCGGGACGCGCTGGACCCGAAATCGAAAGTGCGCTTCGAGGCCCGTTCGGGCACCGCCGACACCGAGGCGATCGGACCGGTCTGACCAGATGCTCCGCTTCCTCGTACGTCGGATCCTCGGGGCGATCGCCGTCCTCTTCGCGATCTCGATCCTCGTCTTCCTGATCTTCAACGTCGTCCCGGCGACCAACCCGGCGCAGCGGATCGCGGGCAAGAACGCGACCCCTCAGCTGATCAAGAACGTCGAAGAAGAATGGGGATTCGACAAGTCCCTGCCGGAGCAGTACTGGACGCAGATGAAGCTGATCTTCACCGGCCAGGTGGAGTCCTTCCAATCCCACATCAACGTCGACGAACGGATCCTCGAAGGCATTCCGGCCACCGCCTCGCTTTGCATCGGCGCGGCGATCATCTGGCTTTCCTTCGGGTTCCTGTTCGGCTACTTATCCGCCGTCAGGTCGGGTGGGTGGCTTGACCGTGGACTGACCGTGCTGGCCCTCGTGGGCGTCTCGATGCCGGTCTTCTGGCTCGCCTCGATCCTCCTCTATTACTTCACCTACAAAATCGAACTATTCCCGGCGAGCGGCTACGAACCCCTGTCGAACCCGGGTAAGTGGGCAAGCCATCTGTTCCTGCCCTGGATCTCGCTGGCCGTCCTCTTCGCCGGCTTCTACAGCCGCGTCCTTCGGTCCTCGATGCTCGACGTGATGAACGAGGACTACGTCAGGACGGCCCGGGCCAAGGGTCTCAGCCAGCGCCGGGTGATGACCAAACACGTGCTGCGAAACTCGCTGATCCCGGTGATCACCCTCTTTGGTCTCGACTTCGGCGTCCTGATCGGCGGCGGGGCGATCGTCACCGAGTCGCTCTTCAACATCGAAGGCGTCGGCCTCTTCACCGCGGAAGCTCTGCAGACTCAAGACTTCCCCTCGATCATGGCGGTGACGATCTTCGGAGCCTTCTTTATCGTCCTCTTCAACATCTTGGTCGACATCGCCTACGCCTATCTCGACCCGCGCATCCGTCTGGGGACCTCGGCCACGTGAGCGCCACGCCGGAAACTGCACCCGCCCCCCAAGGCGGCACCGGCGGCGGGCCGCTGCTCGCGGTCGAGAACCTGCGGGTCGGCTTCGCCACCGAAGACGGCCGCGTGCAGGCGGTCGACGGCGTCGACTTCGCCATCGAACCGGGCGAAGTGCTGGCGATCGTCGGTGAGTCGGGCTCGGGCAAGAGCGTCACCGCCCAGACCCTGATCGGCCTCACCCGCTCGCCGAACGCCCACATCGAGGGCTCGGTGAGGTTGCGGGGCGAGGAGCTGACCACCCTCTCGGAATCCCAACTGCAGAGGGTGCGCGGCTCCCAGATCGCGATGATCTTCCAGGACCCGATGACCTCGATGAACCCGGTCTTCACGGTGGGTGCGCAGATCATCGAGGCGATCCGCGCCCACGACAACAAGATCGACCGAAAGGGCGTGCGCCGTCGGGCGGTCGAGTTGCTGGAAGCGGTCGGCATCCCCGACGCGGCGAAACGCGTCGACGCCTACCCGCACGAATTCTCCGGCGGCATGCGCCAGCGCGCGATGATCGCGATGGGCCTGGCTCTGGAGCCGAGCGTGCTGATCGCCGACGAGCCGACCACGGCGCTCGACGTGACGATCCAGGCTCAGATCCTCGACCTGATCCAAGACCTCAACCGCAGCCGCGGCCTGGCGACGATCCTGATCACCCATGATCTCGGCGTGGTCGCCGAAGTGGCCGACCGAGTGCTGGTGATGTACGGCGGCAAGGTGGTCGAGCGCGGCACCCTCGACGACATCTTCTACGACCCCCAGCACCCCTATACCTGGGGCCTGCTCGGGTCGCTGACCCGGCTCGACCAGCCACGGCCCCACCGACTGCCGCAGATCTCAGGCGCTCCGCCATCCCTGCTGAACCTGCCGACCGGCTGCGCCTTCAGGCCGCGCTGTCCGCACGAGTTCGGCAAATGTTCCGAGGTCCCCGGCCTGGAGGCGCATCTGCCCGAGAACCCGAACCACCGGGATCGCTGCTGGCTGACGCCGGAGCAGAAGAAGAATCTGCGCGAGGTCGAAGGGCGAATCGGGCTGGAGGCTCCCGGTGGGTAGCGCCGCTTCAGCGACCGCCGCCGAGGTCGCCAAGGGCGAGACCCTGCTCGAGGTCACCGACCTGGTGAAGCACTTCCCGGTCAAGTCGGGCCTCCTCTTCGACCGCGAGGTCGACCGGGTCCGCGCCGTCGACGGGATCAGCTTCACCGTCAAGAAGGGCGAAACCCTGGGCCTGGTCGGCGAGTCCGGGTCCGGCAAGTCGACCGCCTGCCGGGCGGTGCTGCAGCTGCTGAAACCGACCTCGGGCTCGGTCAAGTTCGAGGGCCGGGAGATCGCCGGGCTCGGGCGTCGGGATTTGCGCCCGCTGCGGCGGGAGATTCAGATGATCTTCCAGGACCCATACGCCTCGCTGAATCCGCGCAAGCGGATCGGTCAGATCGTCGGCGACCAGCTGAAGATCCAGAAGGTCGCGAGCGGCAAAGATCTGCGCACGCGGGTCGAAGGTCTGCTGGACCGGGTCGGCCTCTCCCCCGAGCACTACAACCGCTTCCCGCACGAATTCTCCGGCGGCCAGCGGCAGCGGATCGGGATCGCCCGGGCCCTGGCGTTGGAGCCGAAACTGGTCTTCTGCGACGAGCCCGTCTCCGCCCTCGACGTCTCGATCCAGGCGCAGATCGTGAACCTGCTCGACGACCTGCAGGACGAAATGGGTCTCACCTACGTCTTCGTCGCCCACGACATCGGCGTCGTCCGTCACATCTCCGACCGGATCGCGGTGATGAACCAAGGCAAGATCGTCGAGACCGGCGACGCCGACCAGGTCTGCGAGCACCCGCGCGACGCCTACACGAAAAAACTGCTCGCCGCGGTGCCGATCCCGGACCCGCGCGAGAGCCGCGCCCGGCGCGAACGCACCACGACCACCGGTTGAGTTCGCAGTTCTCCGCGGATAGCGCGGATTACTGCGAACGCGGGTAGCCTGCCGTCGTGGCCCTGCCGCTCTCGCCGCCGATCAAGCCGCAGCTCGCGCTGACCCGCAAAGCGCTGCCGGGCGGCGAGGAGTGGGCCTACGAGCCGAAGCTCGACGGCTTCCGCGCGATCATCTTCGTCGACGGGGGAGAGGCCTACGTGCAGTCGCGCGCCGGCAAACCGCTGGCGCGGTACTTCCCGGAGCTCAGTTGGGCGCCGGGGCGCTGGGTGCTGGACGGCGAGCTGGTGATCCGCGGCGAGAGCGGCGCGGTCGAATTCGACCTGCTGCAGCAGCGGATCCACCCCGCCGAGAGCCGGATCACCCTGCTGAGCGAGGAGATCCCGGCGACCTATATCGCCTTCGATCTGCTGGCGGAGGGGGACGAGTCGCTGCTCGACGCGCCGCTTCGCGAGCGCCGCGAGCGGCTCGAGCGGATCGCCGGCGAGGCGGGCCTCGAGCTCACCCCGCTGACGCCCGACGAGGCGCAGGCGGAGAAATGGCTGGCCTCGATCGAGGGCGTGATGGCGAAGCAGCTCGACGCGCCCTACATCCCCGGCAAGCGCAAAGGGATGGCGAAGGTGAAGCGCGAGCGGACGATCGACTGCGTGGTGATGGGCTGGCGGCCGGGCAAAGAGGAGGGCACGGTCGGCTCGCTGATCCTCGGCCTCTACGACGGCGACGATCTGCGCACGGTCGGTCACATCTCCGGCTTCAGTGCGGCGGCGAAACGGAGCATGCGGGCGATGCTGGCGCCGCTGGAGACGGGGGAGAGCGGCAGTGCCGAGCCGAGCCGTTGGACCGGCGGACGCGACCTCGAGTGGGTCGGCCTACGCCCCGAGCTGGTGATCGAGGTCGGCTACGACCACGCCGCTGCCGGCCGCATCCGCCACGGCGCGAGGTTCCACGCCTTCCGCAGCGACAAAAAACCCCGGGAGTGCAAGTTCGACCAGCTCGACGAAGGCTCCTAGAAGAGCTTCGCCTGCGCCGGCTCGGGAGCGACCGCGAATGGTCTACTCGACTTCCCGACCTCCGTTTTCTCCGCCCCCTCGATGTAGTTGCTGCGCATCCGTTGCTGGCCCCAGCCACGCAGCGCGCGGGTCGTCTTCTTCCGGTCCTCCGGGCGCATGTAGGCACGTCTGCCGTAGAGCCGTTCGTACTCCGGCACGAGGTCGGGACGTTTTTCGCGCAGCCAGCCGAAGTAGACGTCCTTTACCTCGCCGCGCAGGTGGAGGGCAACGCCACCGAGGAACGTCGCGTCTGCTTCCTTGGCCCGGGCGACGATCGGGTCCACCTGCTCGGGGCTGTCGTTGATCCCCGGCATCAGCGGCGCGATCAGGATCCCCGACTGGATGCCCCGCCGCCGCAGCTCGGCGACCGCCTCGAGCCGCGCGCTCGGGCTCGGCGTGTGCGGCTCGGTCAGCCGCCATGCCTTCTCGTCGAGCGTCGGCACCGAGAGGTTCACCGACACTCGCAGCCCCGCGTCCCGGAACCGTTCGAAGATCTCGATGTCCCGCATCACCAGCGGCGACTTCGTCAACACCGACACCGGCGTCTCGGCTGCCAACAAAGCCTCAAGAATCTCCGGCAGCATCCGGTACTTGGACTCACACCACTGATACGGATCCGTGTTGGTCCCCAGCGCGACCAGCTCCCGCTTCCAACTCGGCCGCGCCACCTCTGCCCGCACCAACTCCGGCACATTGACCTTGACCACGATCTCCCGCTCAAAGTCCCGACCAGCATCTAAATCCAGATAAGTGTGAGTTCTTCGAGCAAAGCAGAAGACACAGGCATGAGTGCAGCCCCGGTAGGGGTTGATCGTCCACGAGAATCCGAAGCTTTCGCCGGGGACGTGGTTGAGGGCAGAGCGGGCGCGGACCTCGTGGAAGTTGATGCCCATCGCCTCGGGGGCGTCGAAGGTGCGGACCACGGTGCCGTCACCGACGCCGGGGAGCCGCATGTCGTTCTCGACCTTCTGCTCATCCCACCTCATACGAACATATGTTCGCACAAAGGTCGGCGAAACTGGCGCGCCGCGCGGAGCTAGATGCTGGAGCCGGTCTCGTGTCGGTGATCAGGCCGTCCTCGTCGAAGCTGAAGCTGGCCTGGATGTCGTTCTCGACCTTGCGGCCGGTGGAGAAGGTGTAGCGAGCGATCCAGTGGGCGGTTCCCGTCCCCTCGTCGGCCTCGTGCTCGCGCAGGGTGATCTCGAGGTCGCGGGCGCGGCCGGTCAGCATCCGCCACATCGCGCCGATGTCGTCGCCTTCGAGGTCGCCGAAGGCGGGGTCGCGGAAGTGGGCGCCCTTGGCATAGCAGGCGGTCATCGCGGCGCCATTGCGGTCGGCGAAGGCGGCGTAGAGCCGCTCGATCGTTTCTTTGTCGGCCAGTGAGGTCATCGGCGCCAGCCTACGTGCCCGGTCGGGCCGCGGCACCGCGCTAACCTATTTGACGTGAACGTAAGAAAGAGCTTTGTCGGCGGGGCGGGCGTCAGCGCCGACCATCACCACTACAAGTGGTGGGCTCTGTCGTGCACCAGCCTCGGCATGCTGCTCGTGGCGACGAACTCGGGGACGCTGATCATCGCCCTGCCGGACTTGGAGCGGGCGCTCGGCACCAGCCTGCTCACCCTGGTCTGGGTGATCCTCGCCTACATGATCTCCTCGACCGTGCTGGTCCTCACCGCCGGTCGCCTCTCCGACCTCTTCGGCCGTAAGACCGCCTTCGTCGCGGCCTTCCTGATCTTTGCCGCCGCCTCACTCGGCGCCGGCTTCGCCGCCAACGGCACCCAGTTGATCCTCTGGCGGATCGTGCAGGGAATCGGCGGCGCGTTCATCTTCGCCAACGGGCCCGCGCTCGTCACCGACGCCTTCCCGCGGGAGCAGCTCGGCCTCGCGATGGGCACCAACACGATGGTCGCCGCGATCGGCCTGGTCATCGGCCCGGTCCTCGGCGGCGCCCTGGTCGGCATCTCCTGGCACTGGGTCTTCTGGTTCAACGTCCCCTTGGCGCTGCTCGGCGCGGCCTGGGCCGCCACCGTCCTGCGTGAGCTCGCCACCCCTGACACCCACCGCGGGCTCGACCTCCCGGGGACGCTGACCTTCGTGGTCGGCCTCACCGGGCTCGTCTACGGGATCTCGCGCGGCGGCATCTCCGGCTGGGACGACTCGCTGGTGATCATCGGCCTGATCCTCGGAGTCGTGCTGATCCCGCTCTTCGTGCTGATCGAGGCGCGCTCGAAGGCTCCGATGCTCGACCTGACGATCTTCAAGAACCGGCTCTTCGCCGCGGCCACCGCCGCCGCATTCCTCAACGGTTTCTCCCGGTTTGCCCTGATGTTCGTCTTCGTCTTCTACTACCAGGGGGCCCAGGGAGACGACCCGATCCTGGCGGGGGTCAAGCTGGCCCCGTTGGCGGTCGGGATGCTGATCGCCTCGCCGATCGCCGGCATCTACGCCGACCGGCACGGCTCGCGGATGCTCGCCGCGCTCGGCATGCTCGTCACCGCCGGCGGCCTGGCGTTGATGACCACCCTGCAGGCCGGCACCGGCTATTGGGCCGGCGGGCTCTACCTCTTCCTCGTGGGGGTCGGCTCGGGGATGTTCAACTCGCCCAACACCGCGGCGATGATGGGCGCGGTCCCGACCGAGCGCCGCGGCATCGCGGCGGGCGCGCGGACGATGCTGCAGAACACGGGCGCGATCCTCTCGATCGCCTTCGTGCTCGCGATCATCACCGCCGCCGTGCCGACCAACGTGCTGTTCAAGATCTTCTCCGGCCTCGCGTCGGGCCTGACCAGCGCCCAGCTCGACCCCTTCATCGCCAACATGCACACCGCCCTCTGGATCCTCGCCGCGATCTCGGTGCTCGGCGCCGCCGTCTCGATGCTGCGCCCGAGCGAGCAGCAGGGCGCGCCGCGCTCACGGCCCCGGCGCGCGGTCGCGATCGAGGAGGCGATCGCCGAGGAGATCGAGGCGACGCCATGAAGATCGGCGATGTCGCCAGGCTGGCCGGGACCACCCCGCGGACGATCCGCTACTACGAGGAGATCGGCCTCCTCCCGGCGCCGGACTCGCGCGAGCCGGGCACGCATCGCACCTACGCGCAGCGAGACGTCGACCGGCTCACCGAGTTGTTGCGGCTACGGACCCTGCTCGGCGTCTCGCTCGACGGGTTGAAGGACCTGGTCGAAGCCGAAGACAACAGGGAGGCACTGCGACGCGAGTGGCACGACGGGGTCGAGGATCCGGTGCGGCGCCGCGAGATCCTCGATTCGCTCGACCACCACGCCGAACGCCAGCTCGAGCTGGTCCGGGCGCGCCGCGACGAAATCGCGTCACTCGAAGCCGAACTGCTGGCGCGCCGCAAGCGCATCCGCCTGCGGCTGCGCGAACTCGACGACGAGCCCGCAACCGCGTAGCACTGGGCGGCCGTCCGAGTTGCGTCCTGGGCGTCTCGGACACGACCCTGGCAGGCTGTGGCCGTGCCCGAGACGCCCGGGACGTGGGGGAGTTCAGGGATGTGTCACGGGACGGGCGGAGGTCGGACTTACGTCACGGTCATGCGCGAGAGAAGCCACACCTCGCCCGATCGGTGACGAAGATGCCGGGAACGTCACACCTTCGGGCGGCTTGAGTCTGTTTTCGGGCCCGCGATCGGGGCCCGTAAACGCGCTGCGTGTATTTGGCCCCCGATAGGGAGGGAAATACACGCAGCGCGTCCGTGACTGTTGGACAACACGCGCGGAAGCGTGACGTTCCCGACATCTTCGTGACGGCGTGGGAGATCCATGACGGATCCGTGTCCCTCCCGTGGCTCTCGCGTGACCCGCCCACCACGATCCCTCCGCATTCCCAACATACCCGGCCGTCTCGGCCACGGCCACAGCCTGCCAGGGCCGTGGACGGGAC
>JBOGYZ010000345.1:0-1760 GCA_050697015.1 Solirubrobacterales bacterium | reverse complement strand
CGTTATTCCCCCGAGCGATGCCCGGGACCCCTCACGCCGAGACTCAGCCCGCGTCAGCCGCCGGAGGAGCGGTCGGGTCGCTGCTCTCCGCACCCATGTTCTCCCGCGCGATGAAGTCCTCGGCGAGCAGCAGGTTGTCGCGGGAGCGCTCGACCACGTTCAGCAGGTCGCCCATCAGCGAGACCTCCTCGACCTGCTCCTTGACGAACCACTGGAGGAACTGCTCGGCGCGGTAGTCCTTCAGCTCGCGGGCGAGCTCGAAGAGGGAGAAGATCTCGTTGCTGACCCGTTTCTCCTGCTCGAGCGACATCTTCACCGGCTCGGCACCGTCGGCGTAGGTGGTCGGGTGGGATTTGATGTCGGGGATGCGGACCTCCTCGCCGGTGTCGAGGAGATAGCGGATCATCATCATCGCGTGCTCGCGCTCCTCCAGCGCCTGCCGGTAGAAGAAGGCGGCGAGGCGGGGCAGCGTTTCGGCGTCGTAGTAGACGGCGGCGGCGACGTACTGCTGCGAGGCGGCGAACTCGTTGGAGATCTGCTCGTTGAGGGCGGCGGCGAAGGACTTCTCGGCCATCGGTATGGCTCCTTTTCTGTGCGTCCTCGGACGCGGGTGACTGAGGCGATCTGACACCAACGTAGTCGAAAGTTCAAATTCGGTTTCCCTACATACGACTTCGGCCGACCTAAGTCGGATTCGGCTTGCCTAAGCGGTTTGCGGCCGGTTGGCCGAGGGTGAGGGGACCGTCCACAATCCCATTCAGGCCGTGCGCAAGGCCTCGGTCGGCGTGAGTCGCGCGGCCCGCATCGCGGGGTAGAGGCCGGCGACCGCGCCGAGCAGGCAGGCGGCGCCGATGCCGCCCGCGACCGCCGTTGCCGGCACCAGCAAGGTGAGGCCTTCGGCGGCCGCGTAGACGGCGGTCGCCCCGGCACCGAGCAGGACACCGACGACGCCTCCGGCGAGACCGAGGACGAAGGACTCGCCGAGGAACTGGCCGGCGATATGGCGCTGTCGGGCGCCGAGCGCGCGACGCAGCCCGACCTCCGAGCGGCGCTCCAGCACCGAGATGATCATCACGTTCGCGATCCCGATCCCTCCGACCAGCAGCGCCACGGCGCCGAGGCCGAGGAAGAGCGAGGTGAAGGCGCCTTCGGCCGCCACCTGCGCCTCCAGGGCGTCGGAGGGTCGGCTGACCGCGACTTCTTCGGGCGCCCAGGGGTCTGCCGCGTCGGGGAGGAGGGCCGCCGAACTCTTCACCTGCCGTTCCCCCTCACGGGCGCGGACGAAGATCTCGGTCGGGCTGCGTTGGGTGCCGAAGGCCCGGGCGGCGATCGGGTATCCGACCAGGGCCGCGGAGTCGAGTTCGGGCAACAGCGGCAGAGGTTTCAGGATCCCGACCACGGTGAACAGGCGACCCGCGACGAAGACCTGCACGATGCCGTCGACGCTGTCGATCCCCAGTCGCTGGGCAGCTTTGGACCCGAGCACGATCGCCGGATAGCGTTCGGTGGCGCGGTCGATGAATCGACCGGTGGCCAGTTCCCCTTCGAGCGCCCCGAGCAGTTGTGGATCGCAGGCCTCGAGGACGATGCCATGGGTGATTTCGGCGGGCACGTAGGAGCTGCGCCGCACCGTGGCTTCATCGACCACCGTCGCCGCGGCGGCTGATTCCACCTGAGGAAGGAGGCGCACACGAGCGGCGGCCGCGGCCGGCAGCGTCGCTTCTTCGCCGAAGAAAGATTCGCCGGGACCGACCGTGAGC
>JBOGYZ010000344.1:0-13195 GCA_050697015.1 Solirubrobacterales bacterium | reverse complement strand
GTGCACACCTACGGGATCGAAGCCTCGATCGTGCGCGGCTCCAACAACTACGGCCCGCGCCAATACCCCGAGAAGCTGATCCCGCTGATGGTCCTGAACGCGATCCACGGCGACTCGCTGCCGATCTACGGCGACGGCAAACAGGTTCGCAACTGGCTCTACGTCGAGGACTTCTGCCGCGGCATCCACACCGTGCTGATGAACGGCCGCGCCGGCGAGGCCTACAACGTCGGCGGCCCCGACGAGTGCGAGAACATCGAGGTCGTCAAGCGCGTGATCGAGCTGACCGGCGCCGACGAGTCGCTGATCGAGTACGTCACCGACCGCCCCGGCCACGACCGCCGCTACTCGCTCGCCTCCGACAGGCTGCGCGACGAGCTCGGCTGGGAGGCCCAGGTCCACTTCGCCGAGGGGCTGGAGAAAACCGTCGCCTGGTACCGCGACAACGAGGAGTGGTGGGGCCCGATCCGCTCCGGCGAGTACCGCGAGTACTACGAACGGCAGTACGGCAAGGCGCTCGGCTAGTGGCGAGAGCGGGAGAGACGAAGCTCGACGGGATCGTCCTCGTCGAACCGCAGGTGCATGGCGACGAGCGCGGGTTCTTCGTCGAGACCTTCTCCAGGGACGCTTGGGCGGACCTCGGTGTCGACGCCGAGTTCGTCCAGCACAACCACTCGCGCTCCTCGAGGGGCACCTTACGCGGCCTGCACTTCCAGACCTCGCCGGGACAGGCGAAGCTCCTGCGCTGCGCCCGCGGGGCGATCCTCGACGTCGTGGTCGACCTGCGCAAGGACTCGGGGACCTATGGTCAATGGGAGGGCCACGTCCTCGACGACGAGAAGCATCACCAGCTCTTCGTCCCGATCGGCTTCGCCCACGGCTTCGTCGTCCTCTCCGAGGTCGCCGATGTCGCCTACCTCGTCTCCTCGGTCTATGACCCGGCTACGGAGGCGGGCATCGCCTGGGACGATCCCGATGTCGGGGTCGACTGGCAGGTCGACGAGCCGCTCCTGTCGGGGCGCGACAAGGGAGCCCCGAAGCTCTCGGAGATCGCCGACTCGCTCCCTTGGTGACGCGCCCGGTGGATCTTCGCGAGCAGCGGGCGCTCGCCCGCGATCACTCGGAGGCCGGCGCCGCGGCCTGGGGAATCGGCGACCGGCTAGTCGCGAGCCGCGGCCGCATCACGACCAGGACGACGGCCAGCGCCGCGGCGACGAGGCCCGCCGAGACGGCGATCGTGGTCGGCACGCCTTCGGCCAGGGCCTTCGCCCCGGAACCTTCGCTCGCCGCCGCGTAGACGGTGACGAGGAGGCCGATCCCGACCGTCGAGCCGAGCTGCTGGAAGACGTTGACCAGGCCCGAGGCGGCGCCCGCGTCGTGGTTGTCGACGCCGGCGATCGCCGCCTGGGTCAGCGGCGTGAAGGCGAGGCCCATGCCGACGCCGATCAACGCCATCGGGATCGCGATCCCGAGCCAGTAGTCGGTGGTGGTCGAGATCCGGCTCAGCCAGATGAGCCCGACCAGGGCGAGCACGAGGCCGCCGATCAGGGTGCGCTGCGGACCGATCCGGCCGAGCAGGCGCGGCACCACTTTCACCATCGCGAAGATGGAGAGGGTGACCGGCAGGAAGGCGAGTCCCGCCTTCAGCGCGCTGAAGTTCTCGGCGCCCTGCAGGAACTGGGTCAGGTAGAAGAACATCCCGAACATCGCGCCGACCATCAGCAGGCGCGTCGCGTAGGCGCCGACCCGCTCGCGGCTGGCGAAAAGGCGCAGCGGGGTGATCGGCTGGCGGGCGCGTTTCTCGATCGCGACGAAGGCGGCGAGCATCAGCGCCGCGGCGGCGAAGGAGCCGAGCGCGACCGCGTCGCCCCAGCTGGTTTCGGCGGCCCGCACGAGGCCGTAGACGAGGGCGCTCATCCCGAGCGTCGAGGTTGCCGCGCCGGCGATGTCGAACTCGCCCGTGTGGCGCTCGGTCTCCGGCAGGTAGGCGGGCGCCAGCGAGATCAGGACGGCGCCGATCGGGACGTTGATGAAGAGGCTCCAACGCCAGGAGATCCAGCTCGTCAGCATGCCGCCGAGGACGAGGCCGATCGAGGCGCTGGCGCTGGCGACGGCGGAGTAGAGGGCG
Source organism: Solirubrobacterales bacterium (assembly GCA_050697015.1). Classification (GTDB taxonomy): domain Bacteria; phylum Actinomycetota; class Thermoleophilia; order Solirubrobacterales; family 70-9; genus VAYN01. Next base: position 11,067 of record JBOGYZ010000344.1, on the reverse strand, counting down.
ATCGCACGGGTGCGCTCGGAGCCCTCGGGGAAGCTGATCGTGAGCAGGGCCAAGGTCGAGGGCGCGGCGATCGCGGCGCCGACGCCCTGCAGAGCGCGGGCGGCAAGCAGCCAGGTCTCCGACTGGGCGAGGCCGCCGAGCATCGAGGCGACGGTGAAGAGCGCGATGCCGCCGATGAACACCTGGCGCCGGCCGAGCAGGTCGCCCATCCGCGCGCCGAGCAGCAGCAGGCCGCCGAAGGCGAGCGCGTAGATGTTCTGGACCCAGGAGAGGGAGGCGGGGGAGAAGCCGAGGTCGGTGCGGATGTCCGGCAGCGCGGTGATGACCACCGACGCGTCGAGCACGACCATCAGGTAACAGCCGAGGATGATCGCGAGCACCATCGCCGGATTTGCCGTGGCCCGCCTCTGGAATAGAGAAGTCATGCGGGGAAGTCCTTTGCGCAGAAGTGTGGGGGTGTTAAAATGGAGCCAGCCTCCGGGTAATTTGGAGGGCGCCTCCGCTTCTTGGGAGCACTATACGGAGGGAACCTCCGTTTTGTCAAGGACGGCGAAAAGGATTTAGAGATGGCCGCGACCCCCGACACCCTGACCCCCGAGCTGACCGCCCTGTCGGCGCGGCCGAAGCGCGCCGACGCGCGCCGCAACTACGACAAGCTCGTCACCGCCGCCCGCGAGACGTTCGCAGAGCAGGGCACTGAAGCCACGCTGGAGGAGATCTCCAGGCGCGCCGGGGTGGGGATCGGCACCCTCTACCGGCACTTCCCCAAGCGCGAGGACCTGCTCGAGGCCACCTACCTCGGCGGCGTCGAAGAGATCTGCGCGGCGGCCGCCAAGTACGAGGACCTGCCGCCCTGGGAGGCCCTCACCGGCTGGCTCGGCGAGTTCGTCTCCTTCGCCGCCACCAAGCGCGCCCTGGTCGAGGAGATGTTCACCTACATCGACCGCGACGCTCCCGTCTTCAAAGGCTGCGGCGGCGCCATCTGGACCGCCGGCGAGCCCCTCCTCCAGCGCGCCCAGGCCGCCGGCGAGGTCCGCGCCGACGTCGACATCTCCGACGTCACCAAGATGATCAGCGGCATCGCCGGCCTCCGCCGCACCGAGCCCGACCAGATCGAACGCCTTGTCGCGATCGCTCTGGATGGCCTGCGCCCCAGCGCGTAGACGCCGCATCCATCGCTTGTAGCCTGCGGCCGCATGACCGCAGCGGCCAAACGGGCGCCGGTGCCGCTCTGGGGCGGGCTGATCGTCGCGCTGCTCGGCTGGCGGATCGGGATGAACCCGCCGGGGGTCGGGCTCGACCCCAGTTGGAACACGGGGCTCGCGATGGGGGCCGAGCGGGGGCTCCATTGGGGCAAGGACATCGTCTTCACCTACGGGCCGCTCGGCTTCCTGCAGACGCAGCTGGTCTGGTTCACCGGGCAGACGGTGCTCTCGTTCCTGTACTCGGGGCTCGTGTACGTCGTCTTCTGCGTCGGGCTGGTGTGGGCGCTGCGCCGGCGCCTGCCGTTGGTCCTCGCCTGTGTCGCCGCGTTCGTCGCCGTGGCCGTCCTGCCGTTGCTGGAGATGAGCCTGCTGAGCGCCGTCTTCGCCTCCTTCTGGCTGCTCGAAAAGGGGCCTGAGCGGACACCGCGCCAGCTCGATGCCTTCGTCGTCGCGGCCGCCACCTTCGCCGCGCCGGCGGCGCTGATCAAACTCTCGACCGGGCCGCTCGTGGGGTTGGTGCTGCTGATCGCGCTGGTCGGGGCGCGGGCCGGCGCGCGACGGGTCATCGCCTACCTCATCGTCCTCGCCGCCGAGCTCCTCATCCTCTGGCCGGCGACCGGACAGAGCCTCGGGGACATCCCCGCCTTCGCGTCCCACACGATCCAGATCTCCAGTGGGTACAGCTCGGCGATGCTGCGCTCTACCGACGTCGCCGCCTGGAAGGTAGCCGCCGCCAGCGCCACCGCGATGGCTCTCACGGTCGCCTTGGTCGTGGCGGCCTGGCGGGCGCCGTGGCGTGACGAGCGCGGCCGCCGAGCCGGCGCGCTGCTCGTCGCCCTCGCCGCGTTCGCGGTCTACAAGGAGGGGATCGTCCGGGTCGACGCCGGCCACCTCACCGTCTACTTCGCCAACGCCGCGATCCTCTGGGTCGCGGTCGGCTTCGGCATCGGCCGTCGGTGGTGGGTGCCGGCGATCGCGCTTCTCGTCTTCGCGGTCAGCTTGCCGCTCCGCCCCGCCGGCACCGAAAGCCACCTCGACCTCGTAGCCAATGTCCGCTTCGCCGTCGACCAGGCGCGCAGCCTTGTCAGCCCCGGCCGGCGCGAGGCGGCGATGGAAAGCGGGCGCCACGGGATGCAGGGCACCTACGCGCTGACGCCCGGGGCGCTCGCCGCGATGCACGGCCGTAGCGTCGCGGTCGAACCGTGGGAGATCGCCGCTGCCTGGGCCTACGCCCTCGACTGGCGCCCCCTGCCGATCTTCCAGAACTACAGCGCCTACACGCCCGCGCTCGACCGGCTGAACGCGGAAGCGGTGGAAGACCCGGACGGCCCGGAACGGCTCCTTAGGGAGAACCAGCAGGTGGTCGACGCGGAGTTCCCGACCGCCGACCTGGACGACCGCTTCGCTGGCTGGGACCCGCCCGAACAGGCGCGCGCGGTGCTCTGCAATTTCGCGCCGCTCTGGGAAGACGAACGCTGGCAGGTGCTCGGCCGGGTAGGGGACCGCTGCGGTGGGGAACGAGAGATCGAATCGGTGAGCGCGGGGACGGGCGAAGCGGTGGACGTGCCGACCCCTGGGCCGGGCGAAGTCGTCTTCGCGCGGATCCACGGCGCCGGCGTCTCCGGCCTCGAACGCGTGCAGACCTTCCTCTTCCACGCTGCGTCCCGCCATGCCCTGGTGAACGGCGAAACGCGCTACCGGTTGGTCCCGGAAACGGCGGGCGACGGCCTCTTGCTGAGCGCCGCCCCCGGCATCGTCAAGCCCGGCCCGTTCGACCCGGTCCCGGAAGCGAAGACGATCGCGGTCGAAGGCGGCGCCGACCGCATCACCTACGACTTCTACGCGTTGCAGGTCCGATGAGGCCGGAACGCAGCCACCCGGTCGCGATCGTTGTCCTGCTCTGCTTCGCGGTGCTCGCGGGCGCCATCGCGATCGGCTCGATCTGGGCCAACCAGCAGTTGCTCTCCACCAGCAGCTGGGTCTCGGTCAGCGGACACCTGCTGGAAAGCAAGAGCGTCCGCCACCGGGTCGCCGAGTTTCTCGGCGAAGAACTCGTCAACGACACCGAGGCGCAGCTGAACGCGGCCGGACAGGAAGAAGCCGCCGCGGTGGTCGTGCCGCGCCTGCGCGCCGAGCAGACCCAGCTCGCCGAACGGGTGATGAAGACGAAGCAGTTCAAGGCGATCTGGCTGACCGCCAACCGCGCCGGGCACAAGGCCCTCCTGCGGGTGCTCGACGAAGAAGGCAACGCGGCCGAAGAAGGCGTGGTCGTCAACCTGACCCCGGCCCTGCGCCAGCTCGCCGACGTGCTCGAAGAAGAAGGGCTGGCGGAAGAACTCGGCGTGTCGAACCTCGCGGGCCTGGTCCAACCGGGGGCGGCGCGGATCAAGGTGCTCGAAGCCCAGGAGCTGAACCGCGCTCAGGACGTGGTCCGCGTGATCCGTGACCTGACCGCACCGGCGGTGATCGTGACGCTCGCCCTCTATGCCTTCGCCCTCTTCCTCGGGTGGCGGCGGATCGGGCGCACGCTGGTCGGCGTCGGCCTGGCGCTCGCCGCGACGGGCGGCCTGGCGCTGCTCCTCCGCTCCCTCGCCGGCAACGAAATCGTCGACCAGCTGATCGCCGGCGGCCGCGACCAGGGGGCCGCCGACGCGGCCTGGAACATCGTCACCTCGAAGATCGCCGACCTCGCGGGTATCGCGATCGGCCTCGGCGCCGTCATCGTTCTGCTGGTCGCCGCGGTCGCCGTCTTCCGTGTCGCGACCGCGCAGCGTGCGGTGGCCCGATGAGCTTCGGCGGGATCGAGGCGGGCGGCACCCACTGGAACTGCGCGATCGGGGGCAGGGAAGGCGCCGAGCTGACCCGGGCCGAGACCATCCCGACCACGACGCCGGCGGAGACGATCGGCCGAGCGGTCGCGTTCTTCGCCGCCGAGCCGGACCTCGAGGCGCTCGGCCTCGGCCTCTTCGGCCCGGTCGACGTGCGCCGCGACTCGCCGGGTTGGGGGACGATCTTGGCGACGCCGAAGCCGGGTTGGGAAGGTGCCGACGTGGCGGGCCCGCTCGCCGAGGCGCTGGGGGTGCCGATCGCCCTCGACACCGACGTCAACGCCGCCGCGGTCGGCGAGTGGCGCCACGGCGCCGCGCAAGGGCTCGAGACCTTCGTCTACGTCACCGTCGGCACCGGGATCGGCGGCGGCGTCTTCGCCAACGGCCGCCCGGTCCACGGCCTGCTCCATCCCGAGGTCGGCCACATGTTGGTCCCGCACGACCGCGTCCGCGACCCTTTCGAGGGCTGCTGCCCCTTCCACGGCGACTGCCTCGAGGGTCTCGCCTCGGGGACCGCGATGCGGGAGCGCTGGGGACGGCCGGGGGAGGAGCTGACCGACCCCAAGGCCTGGGAGCTCGAGGCGGAGTACCTGGCCCTCGGCCTCGCCAACCTCGTGACCGTCCTCTCCGCCGAACGCATCGTTCTGGGAGGCGGCGTCGGCCGCGCCCCCGGCCTGGTCGAGCGAGTCAACGAGCGCCTGCGAGAGGCCCTCGCCGGCTACGTCCCCGCCCCCGAAGTCGTCCTCCCCGGCCTAGGCCCCAGATCCGGCGTCGTCGGCGCGATCGAGTTCAGCCGCACATGTTGATGGGCCGAAAAGTGCGCCATATCGTGGTTTTTCGGCCCGTCAACATCGAGCCCTAGCCTCGGCCGCGGAGGAGGGTGATGGTGAGGCTCACGGTTAGCTTGGCGGCGATGCCCGCGTAGACGGCGAAGTTCAACAGGGGGTTCGAGCCCGGGGCGTCGAAGCGGCGGTAGAAGCGGCCCATGCCGCGGTGGAAGGCGATCTCCTGCTTCGGGGCGCGCCGCTCCTGGCTCGAGCCGCCCTTCACGTGCAGCGCCACCGCACCCGGTTCGTAGAAGACCTTCCAGCCTGCGTCCCAGAAACGGTGGCACCAGTCGAGGTCCTCCATGTAGAGCCAGTAGCCCTCGTCGAGCAGGCCGACCTGGCCGACCGCCTCCGCCCGGCAGAGCATGAAGGCCCCGTTGATGGCGTCGACCTCGCCCGGCTCGTCCTCGCCCAGGTGCGTCGCCCGGTACTGGGAGAGCGATTCGCCCGCGTCCTCGCCGCGGCCGATCCCGGTGAAGTGGGCGAGCGCCGCGAGCGGGGTGGGGAAGGAGCGCTTCGCGGCGTGGTCGAGCTCACCGTCCTCGCGCACCAGCTTCGCCCCGACCATGCCGACCTGGGGGTCGGTGGCGAGCCGCGCCAGGCAGGTGTCGAGCGTCCCCTCGTAGATCTCGGTGTCGGGATTCAGCAGCAGGACCGCGTCCGCGCGCCTCTCGCGCAGCACCAGGTTGTTGGCCGCGGAGAAGCCGATGTTGGCGCGCCGCTCGAGGTGGAACTCGGGGAACTCACGAGCGACCATGTCCGGCGTGCCATCGGTGCTCCCGCTGTCGACGACCGTCACCCGCATCGTCGCCGTCCGTGGCGGATGGGCCCGCAGGCTCTCCAGGCAGCGCCGCAGCAGCCGTTCAGCGCCGTGGCTGACGATCACGACCTCGAGGTCGACCTCTGGCATCCGCGGGAAGCTAGTAGGCGCCTTCGCCGCGCATGATCGCCCGCGGCGTCCGCATCAGGATCTGCACGTCGGTCAGCAGCGAGAGGTTGTCGAGGTAGTCGCGCTCCATCGCCAGGCGCTCCTCGAAGGTGAGGTCGCCGCGGCCGTAGACCTGCATCGGCCCGGTCAGCCCCGGCTTGATCGCCAGCCGCCCGCGCTGGCGCTCGTCGTAGAGGGCGACGACCGCGACCTCCTCGGGCCGCGGCCCGACCAGCGACATCGCCCCGCGCAGCACGTTGAAGAGCTGCGGGAGCTCGTCGATCGAGGTCCGTCGAAGGAACTTGCCGACCGGCGTCACCCGCGGATCGTCCGGGATCTTGAAGGCGGGCTCACTCAGCTTCGAGAGGTCGATCAACTCGGCCAGCCGGTCCTCGGCGTCGGCCACCATGGTGCGGAACTTCAGCACCGTGAAGGGGACCCCGTCTTTGCCCGCGCGCCGCTGGCGGAAGAAGACTGGCCGGCCGGAGTCGATCACCGTCGCCAGCGCCGCGCAGGCGAGGAGCGGCGAGAGCAGGATCAGCAGCAGGCCGGAGACGAAGACGTCCAGCGCCCGCTTCATCGCCTGGGTCGAGCGCGGCGGGTCGGAGAAGCGGAAGTCGAGCACCGGCAGCTCGGCCAGGCGGTTCAGCTCGATGCCCGGGCCGAGCAGGCCGTAGTGCTGGGGCAGGAAGGTGAGCGCCAGGCCGGCCTTCTTGCACTCCTCGATCAGGCGCTCGGCGGCGAGCTCCGACATCTGCTGTTCGGTGACGACGACGCGCTCGATCCCGGTCACCTCGGCGACCTCGGAGATGTCGGCCAGGCTGCCGAGCCTCGGCAGCTCGGCCGAGTCCTCCTCCCGCGAGGCGGAGAGGTAGCCGACCAGGTGGAGGCGCGTCTCCGGGTGGGTGACGACGCGGCGGGCGACGGTGTCGACGGTGGCGGGCGGGCCGATCACCAGGCCGAGGGCGACCGGCGTCGCCCGGTGCCAGACCCAGCGCAGCAGGCCGCGCAGGACGAAGCTGCCGACCAGCGTGCCGACGCCGAGCGCGATCGCGCTTTTCGGCGAGAGCGGGCCGACCGGGCTGACCGCCAGCAGGCCGTCGATGACCAGCGTCCCCAACACGGTCGCCGAGACCAGCGAGGGCACCTCGTCGAGGGTCGAGTGACGGATCCGCCGGTGGTCGTGGTCGTAGAGGCCGTGGAGCTTGACCACGAAGATCCAGCTGGGGCTGAAGAGGATCGCCCAGAAGAGGTCGGCCACGTCGGTCGAGGAGGTCGTCGCGGTGACCACCAGGAGGGCGGCGATCAGCGCCGTCCAATCCCCCAGCGCGAGCAGGCGTCGCAGCAGCGAACCGCGCCGGCGCGAGCCCTCCGGGCCGCTCAGCCCGAGCCGGTCCGCCGCCACCGCCCGCGCGCGCCGATCCGGCACCTCGACGGCGTCAGCCTCCGCCGCACGCAGCGCGGCGGCGACCTTCTGTTCAGCGGCGATCTTCTCAGTGTCAGGCGTTCGGGTCATCCGTCACAACCTTCAAACCCTTCGGAGAGACAAGTTTCGAGCGGGTTCAGGTGTTTTGCTTCGCTCAGATCGTTCTGGGCGGCTTCGTTCTGCCCTGCCTGGTGCTCGGCTTTCGCCCGCAGGTAGTAGAGCGTCCAATTGTGGTCCTCGCGGTCGATGGCCTGGCCGAAGCGGTGGATCGCGGTCGGCAAATCGCCCTGCGCTTGCGCCAACAGGCCGAGCTGGAGGTACGGCGTCGCCGCCCACGGCTCGATCGAGCGCGCCGTTTCGGCGTGGTTCACGGCGCTTTCGAAATCGGCGGGTTCCTCCTGCGTCGCGGCGGTCGAGGCGTGGATCTCGTGATCGACCAGAAGCGGGCCGGTGAGCGCGAGCATGGTCAGCCAGGCTATGGCCAAACCGGCGATCGTGAGCCCGAAGCGGCGACTTTCGGCGTCGGTCTCCACCGCGACCCCTTCGCGTGCGCGGCTCGCGGCGCGCGCCCGCCAGAGCTGGCCGCAACGGGCCGCGACCAGGATCCCGGTCGCGATGAAGAAGACCGAGCCGATCACCGCGAATTGCCAGAACCAGTCGTAGGCGACGCCGACGGCGAAGGCGAGGCTGACGCCGAGGAGGATCGCGTAGAGCTCGCGCTCGCGGCCGCCGGCGGCGCGCCAGGCGGCGAACCCGGTCCAGAGCAGGAAGAGGACCAGGCCCAGCGCCAGCACCCCGCCGACGATCCCCAGCTCGTCGAGCGCCTGTAGGTAGAGCGAGTGCGCCTGGGTGTTGGTCATGTCCAGGGTGCGCAGCTGGTCCCAGGCGAACCCGTAGGTTCCGGCGCCGTTGCCGGTGATCGGCTTTTCGGAGAAGCCTTCGAGGGCGACGTCCCAGAACTGGACGCGGCCGCGGCTGGAGGCTTCGGCCAGCCCGGAGGGCGTGCCGAGGTCGGAGCTCGTGAACTTTTCCCAGGCGGTGCCGCCGTAGAGGACGCCGGCGATGATCACGAGGACGAGCCCGGTGAGGGCGATGCCGCGGAGCACGCGACGGTCGCGCGAGATCTCCACGGCGCGCTCGACCTTCGGCGAGCCGCGGTGCTCGAGCACCTGCAGCGCCCGGTAGGCGAGCAGCAGCGCCGCGATCCCGAGCAGCAGCACGCCGCCCGCTTTGAGCCCCTGCCCGACGATCGGAGGGAAGTTGAGGTTGTTCGCAAGTTCGGTGTAGGAGTGGCTGACGAAGACCGCCGGGAGGGTCAGCACGACGGCGATCAGCAGCGTCGCCAGGTACCAGAGGCGATCGCGGGAAAGGACGATCAGCGTCCCTGCGGCGACGATCAGGGTGAGGATGCCGCCGCGCGAGTGGGTGAAGTAGAGGGCGAGCAGGACGGCAGGTAGCGCACCGACGGAGAACCAGCGCAGGGCGCGGCTGAGCGAGCGTCTGCTCATCCAGAGACAGAGGGCGGCGGCGAAGGAGAAGAGGATCGCGTCGGCGTTCCAGTAGCCGAGCGGGTACTGCAGGCGAGTCCCTTTGGATTCGTCGAAGGGAAGGTCGAATACGTGGGGGAGAAGCCGCGTCGACAGGGCCAGGATCGCCAGCAGCGTCAAGGCAATTGCGATGCCTTCACCGAAACGTTGGCGCCTTTGGTTGGTTTGGGCGAGGAGGAACGCGGCAAGGAAGACCCCGAGGTACATGAGGACGCGATCCGCCTCGGTGACGCTCAACTCGACAGAACCGGACCAGAGAGATGAGATTGCAGACCAAATTGCAAAGCCCAGCAGCAGCCCCGAAGCCCAGTAGAACGGCTTCGCCAGGAGCGCGCGACCCGCGACTCCGAGGACCAGCAGACCCACGACGAGGAGCCAGACGATCAGCCCGGCGATATGTCGCGAGCTCAGCGAGAAGCCTCCGCCGGTCAGCGCCAGAGCCCCGATCAGGGCGATCGGACCGAGGAACGCCGCCGATTCCTCTAACCTCCTGCGGAATGCAAGGTGCCCCCCGTCGCCAGGTCCGTAGCTCGGCCCGCTCCTTTTTCTTGCTTCCGTCAATGCTTGCTCTGCTGGCATTGGCCCTATTTCCCGTGAGCGCGTTCGCCAACGCGGGCGAAACCGTTTACGAAACCGAAGTCCCCACGATCGAAAATGCACCGGGGGCCGGAAGCAGCTCGGGCAATTCGCCTACCCATCACAAGCCTAAGAACAACGCTCAGGCCGAAGGTTCCGATGTGGAAACCAACGGGGGCGGGGGCTCGGAAGAATCCGAAAAGGGATCCGGGTCGTCTGAAGGTCATAAGAAGGAAGGCTCTTCTTCGAAGGAAGAAGAAGAAGGCAAGTCTTCCACGGGCGGCGGTGGCAATGGTGGCAACAAGCCGGGCGGCGGCGCCAATGCCGGTGGGTCGGAAGGCTCGATCGGCGAATCGAAGGACCTCGGCGGGACCCAGCAGGGCAAGAACGTCGCTGAAAGCAGCGGCGGCTCCTCGCCGGTCGTGCCCATCCTGATCGCGGTGGTCGTCCTTGCGGCGATCTCGATCGGCGTGGTGCTCTACCGCCAGCGTAAGTCGGACCAGGGTGGCTCCGACGGACGCGTCTCCTCGTCCAACGCGAGCTAGTCCACAACCCCATGGAGGGATCGATGCTTAAAGCCAGCAGGAAGACGCGCGCCCTGACGGCCGCGTTGGCCGCCGTCCTCGCGCTCGGCGTCTTCGCCGCGAGCGCCGGCGCCGTGACCGCCAAGTTCTTCGGCGTGGTGCCCCAGTCCAACCTCAGCCAGGAAAACTTCACCACCCTCAAGCAGGGCGGCGTGAAAGAGATGCGCGTGGCGATGATCTGGGGCGGCATGCAGCCGACCCGCGGCGGCGCCATCGACTGGGGTGAATTCGACGGTCAGGTCGAACGCGCCGCGAAGAGCGGGATCGAACTGCTGCCGTTCATCGTCGGCACCCCCAGTTGGGTGGTCCCGAGCGTGAACGTGCCGGGCGCGCCCGGCGCCAAGGCCCCCGCGCGCCTGCCGGTCGCCGGCACTGCGGGCACCGCCTGGACGACGTTCCTGAAAGCCGCGGTCGCCCGTTATGGGACCAACGGCAGCTTCTGGGCCGAAAACCCGACCGTCCCGGTGAGGCCGATCAAAGCCTGGCAGATCTGGAACGAGCCGAACTTCAAGTACTTCGTCGCCCACCCGAACCCGGCCGAATACGGGAAGCTCGTGAAGCTCTCCGCAACCGCGGTCAAATCGGTCGACCCGACCGCCCAGGTCATCCTCGGCGGGCTCTTCGCCAAGCCGGCGGGCGCGCGGTACCTGAAGGGCAAAAAGGTCATGCACGCGACCAGCCCGAACTACTTCGGCTCGTACTTCCTCGAACAGATGTACAAGACGAACGCCGGGATCAAATCCAGCTTCCAGGGCGTCGCGCTGCATCCGTACGTGGCCCGTTACCGGCAGCTGCCGGCGGAGATCGAAGAACTCCGCGGTGTCATGACCCGCGAGGGCGATGCCGCCAAGGGCCTCTGGGTGACCGAGCTCGGCTGGAGCTCCGAACCGCCGCAGGGTCCGTCGAACGTGTTCGCGGTCGGCGCCTCCGGGCAGGCGCGCGAACTCAAAGGCGCCTTCACCCTGCTGAAAGCAGACGCCGCCAAATTCCGCCTCCAGCACGTCTACTGGTTCTCGGTCGATGACGCCGTGGGAACGTGCAACTTCTGCAACGGCTCCGGCCTGTTCAAGAAGGGCTTCGTGCCGAAGAAGTCCTGGACCGAATTCACGAAATTCACCGGCGGAACTCCGTAACCCGGGGTTGACG
>JBOGYZ010000343.1:0-17636 GCA_050697015.1 Solirubrobacterales bacterium | reverse complement strand
GTCCTGCTCTGCCTGGTCGGCGGCGTCGCCTTCGCGGCGCTGCGCGGCGGTGACTCGGGCGGCCACGGCCACACCTCTCCCGCCCTGCTCGGCCACGATGCCCACGGCGTCTGGAGCTTCTCCGCCTACCGCGACGAAGGCAGGCTCTGCACGGTCTTCGTGCCTGAGGGCGGCGAACTCAGTGGCAACTGCGGGTCGGCCCCAGGCCACGGGCGCGTGCGGGCCGGAAGCGCGGTCGCCGCCGGTCACCGTTACGTCTTCGGCGTGGCAGGCCCGGAGGTCGAGCGGGCTTCGATCTCGCTGTCCGAAGCAGGGGTGGCGCGCGCCACCTGGCACACCGGCGCGACCGGGATCCGACACCCGATCGACCTGGACGCGGCGCAGGAAGCCGGCCTCCCCGCCGGGGACGGCTGGTTCGTGCTCGACCTCGGTCCGGTGCGGCGCGGGGACGCCGCGGCCGCCCCGGCCGTCGTCATCCCGCTCACCCGGCACGGCCACCGCGCAGGGCCGCCCTACATCGACTGCAGCCTCGGCGTGCTCAACTCCGCCTGTGAGCGCCGCATCGAATCCGCCGCCCGCAGGTAGCCGCAGCGTCGATAAACGGCGCGGTTCTTTGGTTGGGAGCTTTCGAACGAGAGATTGTGTTAATCCCGTGAACATTTGAAGCATTCTCGGCGCACATCCCTCATACTCTCGGCCCAGAGTATGAGCCCCGCGGTGGAGCAGATTCGAAAGACGGTCGAAGAGCGGATTCGCGAGCTGCGACCGGTCATCGACGAGCTCGAGCAGCTACAGGGCATCCTCTCCCTCCTCGAAGGCGAGGAGGTCACGCGCAAAGGCGAGGACACCCCGTCCGACGGCCTCGCCGCCCTGCTCGCCCAAGCCGGCATCGACGCCGACTCCTCATCCCGCCAGCCGATCCGCCGCTCCCGCCGCGGCACCAAACCGGGCCGCGACGGCCGGGCCCCTCAAGGTGCCAACAAGCAGCGGATCATCGAAGCGGTGATGCAGGACCCCGGCGTCACCGCCACCGAAATCGCCGAGCGCACCGGCGTCAAGCGCACCGTCGTCTCCGCGACGATCAACCGCCTCAAGCGCAACGGCGAGCTCGAGCCCCTCGGCCAAGGCGTCCGCGTCCCCAGCGGCCGCCGCCTCGCCGCCCTCGCCCAGTAGGTCGTCCGCGCCCCGGGCGAGGTGCTGCTCGGTCGAGCACCTGCGCTCAGACGCCAAACAGCTTGAGGATCACCGCCGTGACGATCGTGACGACGATCGTCACCACGCCGCCCGCCACGATCTTGCCCCAACTGTCGAGTCGCGCTTCGATCTTGTCGAAACGAGCGTCGACAGCGGCAAAACGAACGTCGACCTCGCTCCGCTGCACACTCATTTGCTCTTTCGTCGCAAGCTTGTCGAAACGCGCATCGACCTTGTCTTCGAAGCGCTCGAATCGGTCTTCGAACCGGCCGACCCGGCCGGACAGATCGTCGATTCGCTTGTCGGTTGAGCTCGCCTCCATCATCCTTTCCTCCTCGATCACACTCACTTTGCGAGGGTAGGGCGAGTGCCCGCTTCCATGGGAAACGGAAGTGGAACTTTTGGGTTAAGGCTGGACGGGGTCGGCGCTTAGCGCTGATTCAGGAGCCAGCCGCGGTCGACCAGGAGCTCGGCTACCTGGACGGCGTTGGTGGCGGCGCCCTTGCGGAGGTTGTCGCCGGCGACCCAGATGTTGAGCGTGCGCTCGTGGCTGGGGTCGCGACGGATGCGGCCGACGAGGACGTCGTCCTGGCCGGCGGCGTCGATCGCGAGGGGGTACTCGGCGTCGGCCGGGTTGTCGACGACCTGGACGCCGACCGATTCGGCGAGGAGGGCGCGGCAGTCCTCGGGCGAGAGGTCCTCGCGGGTCTGGATGTTGATCGACTCGGAGTGGCCGACGAAGACGGGGACGCGGGCGCAGGTGGCGGAGATGCCGACCTCCTCGCCGAAGCCGAGGATCTTGCGCGTCTCGGCCATCACCTTGCGCTCCTCGGTGGTGTAGTCGTCGCCGTCCTTGAAGCTCTCCACCTGGGGCAGCACGTTGAAGGCGATCTGACGGGGATAGACCGCCGGGGCGGGAGGGTCTTGTTCTTCGAGGATCGCCTTCGCCTGCGCGCGCAGCTCTTCGATCGCCTTCTGCCCGGTCCCCGAGACCGCCTGGTAGCTGGAGACGATCAGCCGCTCGAGCCCGACCGCGCGGTGGATCGGCGCCAGCGCCATCAGCGCCGTCATCGTCGTGCAGTTGGGGTTGGCGACGATGCCCGCGTGGTTCTCGGCCGCCTCGTCGTTGACGCCCGCGACGACCAGCGGCACGTCGTCGTGCATCCGCCAGTAGGAGGTGTTGTCGACCACGGTCGCCCCGGCATCGACGAAGCGCGGCGACCACTCGGCGCTGACCGCGCCGCCCGGCGAGGACAGCACCACGTCGACGCCCTGGATGGTCTCGTCGTTCAGCGGCTGCACCGTCAGCGTGCCGCCGCCCCACTCCAGCTCCTTGCCCGCCGAGCGCTCGCTCGCGTATCCGACGACGTCACTCGCCGGAAAGCCGCGCTCGTGCATCAATCGCAGGATCGTCGACCCGACCGCGCCGGTCGCGCCCATCACCCCGACTCTGTAGCCGCCGCCCGCCACCTCGCTCCGCGGCCTAGCCGGCGACCGTGGAGGTCTGGCCGCCGGTGCCGTTTTCGGGGCGGATCGCGTCGTCGCCCAGCTCGAAGGCCGCGTGCAGGGCTTTCACCGCGTCGGTCACCCGGTCGGCGCCGATGACGCACGAGATCTTGATCGGCGAGGTGGAGATCATCTCGATGTTGATCCCGTGCTCGCCCAGCGTCTGGAAGACCTTGGCGGCGACGCCCGGGTGCGAGCGCATCCCGGCGCCGACGATCGACACCTTGCCGATCTGCTCTTCGGCCCTCACCTGGACGGCGAGGTCGCCGAGCTTGTCGATCACCTCGCGCGCGACCGGGAGCTCGTCCCGATCGACGGTGAAGGAGAGGTCGGCAAGCTGATCGTCGCCCACCGGCTCGTTCTGGATGATCACGTCGACGTTCACGTTGGCGTCGGCCAGCGCGCTGAAGATCCGACCCGCCACGCCCGGCTCATCGCGCAGCCCGGTAAGGGTCACGCGCGCCTCGGCGTCGGAATGGGTCACGGCGGTTACGAAAGGTTGCTCCATGGTCTCTTCCTCTGACACGACGAGGGTACCGGGACCGTCCTCGAAGCTGCTGCGGCAGTGGATCCGGACCCCGTGGTTACGGGCGTACTCGACCGAACGCAATTGCAACACCCGGGCCCCCGAAGCCGCCATCTCCAGCATCTCCTCGAAGGAGACCTGCGGCAGCTTGCGGGCGTCGGGGACGATCCGCGGGTCGGCCGAGTAGACCCCGCGGACGTCGGTGTAGATCTCGCAGACCTCGGCGCCGAGCGCGGCGGCGAGCGCCACCGCGGTGGTGTCGGAGCCGCCGCGTCCCAGGGTGGTGACGTCGCGACTGTCGGTCGAGACCCCCTGGAAGCCGGCGACGAGGACGATCCGGTCCTGGTCGAGCGCTTGGCGGATGCGGTCGGCGCGCACGTCGATGATCCGCGCCTTGGTGTGGGAGGAATCGGTGACGATCCCCGCCTGGGAGCCGGTCAGCGAGATCGCCTCGTGGCCCATGTCGTGGATCGCCATCGCGCAGAGCGCGCAGGAGATCCGCTCGCCGGTGGAGAGCAGCATGTCCATCTCGCGGGCGACCGGGCGCTCGGAGATCTCGTGCGCCGCCTCGACCAGTTCGTCGGTCGTCTTGCCGCGCGCCGATAGCACCGCGACGACGCGTTTGCCCGACTCGCGAGCGGCGACGATGCGGCCCGCGGCGCGTTTGATCTGCTCCGCGCCGGCGACCGAGGTGCCGCCGAACTTCATCACGACTATGTCCGCTGCCGCATCAGGCATGTCCACGAGGATAGACAGCAGTCAAGGGTTGCCGTCCCGCGCCGATAACAGAGTGGAAGTGGAGCCGAAGACGAGCGACATGCCGGTCGCGGGGACGGAGTCCCCGCAAGCCCCCCAGGGCGGACGCCTGCTGGTCGCGAGCCGGCTTGCCACCGCGCTTTCCCGCGCCGGATCGGTCGAGAACGTCGCCGCGGAGGCGGTCCGCACCCTGCACGAATCCTTCGATTATTACCTCGCTGTGGTGCAGCGGCTGGACCCCGACGGAGTGCTCCGCGTCGTCGCCTTGGAAGGGCCCTCGGCGCCCGAGGTGGAGAACCTGCTCGCCCACGGTCAGCGGGTCGAGGTCGGGGTGAACGGCCGCGTCGCCCGCACCGGCCGCCCGACGATGGTCAACGACACCAGCCTGGACCCCGATTACCTGGGACGTGCCGACGGCAAGGACCCCGGCTCGCAGCTGTCCCTGCCGATCGTCGTCGCCGAGACCAACTGGGGCGTGCTGAATCTGGAACAACGCGAGCGTGGCGCCTTCGGCGAGGAAGACCTGCTGCTCGCGCACGTCGTCGCCGGCCAGATCGGCGCCGCGATCCACCGCTGCCAGCTGGTCGGCGAACTCGAGGACGCCTTCCTCACCACGATCGGGGTGATCTCCGACGCGGTCGAGATGCAGGACTCCTACACCGCCAGCCACGCCAACGAGGTCTCCGGCCTGGCGGTTCGAGTCGGCGAACGGATGGGGATCGACGGGGTCGAGCTCGACCGTCTCCGCTATGGCGCCCTACTGCATGACGTCGGCAAGATCAGCATCCCGGCGGAGATCATCCGCAAGCCCGGCCCGCTGACCGACGAGGAGCGCGCGCGGATGAACGAGCACACCGTGATCGGCGCCCGGATGCTGGAGCGCATCCCCTTCCTCGCCCCGGTCGCGCCGCTGGTCCGCTCCGCCCACGAGCGCCACGACGGCGCCGGCTACCCGGACGGCCTGGCGGGCGAGGACATCCCGCGCGGGGCGATGGTGATCGCCACCTGCGACGCCTTCCACGCGATGACCTCGAACCGCAGCTACCGCGAGGCGATGACCGTCGAGGCCGCCAAGGCGGAGCTGCGCACCTGCTCGGGCACGCAGTTCGCGCCCGAGGTCGTGGACGCGCTGCTCGCCGAGCTGGCCCTGCGCTAGTTCCCCCCGAGGTTGCCGAGCATCGCCTGTTCGGCCATCCGGATCAGACCGAGCCCGCTGTGGGGGCGCATGTCCGAGGAGCGGACGCGGACGTGGGAACCGTGCGGCCCGATCACCTCGACGATGGTGCAGACGTCGCCGATCTCGCAGTCGTCGCCGTAATCGGCCTCGATCGCTTCCATCTGCTCCGCCACGACTTTGCCGATCTTGCTCTGGTCGAGCATCAACGCCTCCTGTAGTTGGTCAGTTCGGGGCCTGACGATAACCGTCGGCTACCCGTCCCCCTGTCCTTTTACGACTCCGTCACAGGTGAAGGGCGGCCGTCCCATTAGATCGGGGCCGACTTGGACTACGTACTGCTCGCGCTGCTCGGCCTCGTCGTCGGCACCTTCGGGACCCTGGTCGGGGCGGGCGGCGGGTTCATCCTCACCCCGGTCCTGCTGGTCGTCTATCCGGACCTGACACCGGCGCCCAGCGGGCCTCGATCAGCCTCCTCGTCGTCTTCTTCAACGCGCTCTCCGGCTCGGTCGCCTACGCGCGGATGAAGCGGATCGACTACCGCTCCGGGCTACGCTTCGCGGCGGCGGGGATTCCTGGGTCGGTCCTCGGCGCGCTCGCCGTGCACCTGGTGCCGCGCCACGTCTTCGACGCGATCATGGCGGCGGTCCTGGCGATCCTCTCGCTCGTCGTGATCCGACTGCGACCGCACGCCGAGCGCTCGGTGCCGCGGGGGGCGACGACGGCGCGCGAGCTGATCGACGCCGGCGGCGAGGTCTACCGCTACCGCGTGCCGCTCGCCCGTGGCACGGTTTACAGCGCCGGAGTCGGCTTCCTCTCCAGCTTCCTCGGGATTGGCGGCGGCGTCATCCACGTGCCGCTGATGGCGGGCGCGCTCGGCTTCCCCACCCACATCGCGACCGCCACCTCGCACTTCGTCCTCGTCTGGATGTCGGGGACGGCCAGCGCCACCCACCTCATCGGCGGCACCCTCACGGTCGGCCACGGGCTGCGAAGAGCGCTCGTGCTCTCGGTCGGGGTGCTGCCCGGTGCCCAGCTCGGCGCTCGCCTCTCGCGGCGCTTCACCGGACCGACGATCAGGAAGTTCCTCGGTGTCGCTCTGCTGGGTTTGGCGGTGCGACTATTGATCTCAGCAGTCGCTTGAAGGCCGCTTCCGAGGTCGGCGTCGTCTTCCTGCTCGATTCCGGCCCGGTCGATTCTTCTTCGCCGACTTCTTCCTGCGCGATGAACAGATCAGGGCTCAGCGTCGGGACTTCTTCTTCGGCGGCGTAGCCGGTCGGTTCGACCCCGAGCATCGTCGCCAGCGTCTTCAGCAGCGTGAAGTGGTTGGCGTATTCGGCTTCTTCGACCTTGCCCGGTTCGACGAAGGGCGAGATCATCAGCAGGCCGACCTTGCCGCCGCCGCCCGTTTCGAGCACCGATTCTTCGGTGTACTTGGTGGCGGTCGTTTCGGTGGCGGTTTCTTCGGTCTCGGCTTCCGTGGTCGACGTCCCGGTGGTCGGAGTCGTCGGAGTCGTCGCGGGCGCTGGCGTCGCGCCTTCGACCGCCGGCAGGTTCGGGAATTCCGGCGCCAGGCAGCAGGCCTTCTGGTCGAGATGTTCACCCGCCTGTGGGGCCTGCGCCGAGGTGATCATGATCAGGCCGCCTTCTTCGTAGGCGGGCGAGGCCATGATCGCCGGCACCAGCGACTTCAGCTCCTGCGCCACCCCCTGCGCACCTTTCGGCGCGCCCGGTTCGCATTCGTATTCGCCGCCGGAGTGGCAGGCGTTGGGGAAGACCAGCGACAGCGCCGGCGTCTTTTTCTCCGCCGACAGGTCTTTGCTCAGCAGTTCGAATCCGACGTCGTGCTTTTCGCATTCTTCGCCCGCGGCGATCGCGCTGAAGTAGACGACCGGGTTGCGCCAGTTCGCGTACTGGTCACCGGGGGTCGGGGCTGCCGTGTCGGGGCCACCGAGGGTCGGCTTGCGGCAGCGCCACGGCTGGCCGATCGCCCCGCCGTTTTCCATGTCCTGGACGTAGGCGCGCCAGGTCACTTCTTTTTCGCTCAGCTGGGTCGGCAGCGATTTCACTTCTTCCCCGTAGACGCAGCCGTTGCCTTCCACCTGTTCGGCGAAGACGGAGACGGTCCCCGGCGCGATCGCGGTGTAGTTGGGACAGTTGACGCCCGTTTCCGGGGTCGGGCCCTGGCCGCTCAGCAGGGCGATCTCGTTGGCGAGGACGCCGCTCGTTACCCCGTAGTAGTTGGGCAGCAGCTCGCCTTTTTTCGGCAGCACCTGGGATAGATATGGCGCGCCCGCGGCGGCGCCGAAGGTTTCGTCGTAGCCGCCTTCGCCGAGCACGATCAAGAACGCGTGTTTGACTTCCGGCAGCGGTTCTTCTTCGAGGAAGTTTTCTTCTTCGCCTTCTTCGGGGTTGAAGGGGACGAGTTCCGGTTCTTCGGTCGCTTCTTCCGGCAACGGAGCTTCTTCCACCACTTCTTCGGGCAACGGCGCTTCTTCGACCACTTCTTCGGGCAGCAATTCTTCTTCCGGTGCTTCGGCGATTTCCGGTTCTTCTTCGCCGAATTCCTCTTCTGGTTCTTCGGCGGGCGGCGCTTCGGTCGCGTGGTTGGGGTACTCGAGCAGGATCGTCGAGAGCGGCGCCGAGGAGGCGATTTCGCTCATCGCCGAGCCGAGGCCGACGCCGAGTGCCAGCATCCCGATCACCGCGATCGCGATCGCCGGTGGCGAGGGCATCCACGACCAGCCGCCGCCGTCATCCCCTTTGCCACCTTCGCCCTTGCCTTTCGCGCCCTTCGCCGCGGCGGCCGCGGCCTTGCCTTTCGAGGAGAGCGCCGCGACCGTCCCCGCGACGGCACCCGGCAGGCGCCCACGGCGCGCGCCGCAGTTCAGGCAGTAGCGCTGGTCCGGCGCGAGCGGAGTGCCGCACTCCTCGCAGACACCGCGCGTCGAGCGGGCGGGGTCGTCCCCGGCAGGCCCCGTCGGCCCGCGGTTATGATCGTCGTCACGGTCGGCCACCTTTGAAGTTGATTATGCGTGGCGCGGCGTGTCGGCGTTGTAAAGATTTTGCATCGACGCAGACCCGCTTCAGAAGAGGCTTCCCGGCGTTTATTCACAACTCTTAAACACCGCTATGCCAACTCCCTCTGAAGATGCCTCCGTGAGTGCCGGTCCCGAGCGAACCGAGCCGGCGGCGCCGGCTCACTCCGCGACTCCTTCGGAGCCGCCGCTGACCTCTGCGGCGCCCCCGCCGCCACCGGCCCCCCAGGTGCCCCCGTCGGCGGTGGCGAACTCGATGGCCGCCTTCGGCGGCAACGAATCGTGCCCCAACTGCGGCGCCGGGATGGCGGCAGACCAGCGCTACTGCCTCAACTGCGGACACCGGCGCGGCGACCCCCGACTGCCCTTCATGGACGCCGTCGTCTTCATGGAGTCGATGAACGCGCCGAGCGGTGGCGGCGGCGGCACGCCCCCTCCCCCGCCCTCCGGTTCGGGCGACAACAACAAATGGAACGCCAACGCGGCCCTGATCGCCGGTGTCGCCACGCTGGTCCTGGCGATCGGCGTCGGGTTCCTGATCGGCCGCTCCGGCCACGAAGGCTCGGACCAGGCGGCGGCGCCGCAGGTGATCAAAGTGGAAGGCAACGGCGGTGGCGGCGAAGAAACCGCCGAAGCGGCGACGTCCGAAGAATCGACGACCGGCAAAGAAAAAGGCGGCAAGTCCAAGGGCAAAAAGGGCGGCAAGTCGGCGATCAAGACGGAAAACACCGGCAAAGCGACCAAGAAAGCAGAAGCGAACGTCAAGGAAGGCGCCAACGGACAATCGGAAGCCGTGGAAAAGGTCCTCCACACCGAAAGCGGCGTCGAACTGGAAACCGAAGTCGAAGTCGGCGGCGACTGCAACCCGGGCGCGGCCGGCTGCAGCAAATCCGGAAAATTCGAAGGTAACTTCTTCGGCGAATGAGACTTCCCGGCTCGAAATCCAAGTCGTCGCCCAACGGCTCGAGTAAATCGCCCCCGCCGCCCGGCGCGCCGCCGCCGGGCGCTCGCCCAGCCTCGCTCCCGACGACCGGCA
The DNA here is from genome assembly GCA_050697015.1 of Solirubrobacterales bacterium. Lineage (GTDB taxonomy): Bacteria > Actinomycetota > Thermoleophilia > Solirubrobacterales > 70-9 > VAYN01. Next base: position 8,406 of record JBOGYZ010000343.1, on the reverse strand, counting down.
CCGTGCGGGCCGGCGGTCCGCCGCCCGGCAAATCCCTCGGCTCGACCCAGGGCGAGGAGTTCATCGTCGACCTCAAACGCCGCCGCGAGCAGCTGGTCGCCCGCGTCGCCGAGCTCCAGTGGGACCTCGGCGGCCTCACCTACGAGATGGCGATCCGTGACAGCATCCGCGTCGAGGTCCTCGTCAAGCGCGCCGCCGAGCTCCAGGACGCCGACGCGGAACTGAACGAGGTCGAACGGATCCTCCGCATGGAGGAGTCCGCCACCGCCGGCTCCTGCCCCTCCTGCGGCGCCCCCCACTCGAGCGGCGCCACCTTCTGCTGGCAGTGCGGCAAACCGTTGCTTGAGCAGGTCTCGGGCGACACCATCCTCAAGCGTTAGGCGTACTTCTGCGAGCGCCGGGGAGGGGATTCCGACAGGGGTCTCGCTCAACCCCCTCGGCGTAGACTCGGGAAGCTGACGCCTCAAAACTTTTCGGCGTCGGGGGTACAAGCCGCTCGACCCCTGTCGGAATCCCCTCCCCACCGAGGTTGGTCAGCTGCTTCGGAAGGCATCCCCCTCGATCCTTTAGCTGGAAGGGACGGGCAAGCTCCGGCGCTCGGCCGAACTCCGGACGGCGATTTCGAGCATGGGTGGAGCGTCTTGTACCCCCGAGGCCTGAAAGCTCCGGGCGTCAGCTTCAAAGTGTCCACCGACGGGGTTAAGCGGAACCCATGCTCGAAATCGCCCGCGCCCCGAGGCTCACCGCTAGCCGAAACGCCCGGTCACGTAATCCCGCGTCCTCGGATCGCGGGGGGCGCCGAAGATCTTCTCGGTCTCGTCGAACTCGATCAGGCTGCCGATCGGTTTCTCGCCGCGGGTCTCGAGGCTGAAGAAGGCGGTCCGGTCGGCGACGCGGGCGGCCTGCTGCATGTTGTGGGTGACGATGACGATCGTGAAGCGGCCTTTGAGGGTGTGGATCAGGTCCTCGATCGCGCCGGTGGCGATCGGGTCGAGGGCCGAGGCGGGCTCGTCGAGGAGGAGGACGTCGGGTTCGATCGCGATCGCGCGGGCGATGCAGAGGCGCTGCTGCTGGCCGCCGGAGAGGCCGAGGGCAGAGTCCTTGAGGCGATCTTTGACCTCGTCCCAGAGGGCCGCGCCACGCAGGGCTTTCTCGACCCGCTCCTTCAGCCCTGAGCGCATGCCGAGGTTCTTCGGCGCCCAGGCGACGTTGTCGTAGATCGACTTCGGGAAGGGGTTCGGTTTCTGGAACACCATCCCGATCCGCCGCCGCACCTCGACCGTGTCGACGCCGGCGCCGTAGATGTCGTGACCGTGGTAGGTGATCTGCCCCTCGATGCGGAAGCTCGGCACCGAGTCGTTCATCCGGTTGAGGGAGCGCAGGAACGTCGTCTTGCCACATCCCGACGGGCCGATCAGCGCCGTCACCTGACCGCGGCGGATCCGCATCGAGACGTCGATCAGCGCCTGTTTCTTGCCATAGAAGATGCCCACTTTCTCCGCCTCGAAGACCGCCTCGGGGGCGACGTGGAAGTGGCTCTCGGCGGCGCTCTCGGTCGCCGCTGGCGCACCGATCACGCCGGGCAGGGGCTCGGTGCGGATGCGGACCCGGCCCGGCGCCCGGGCGCGACCGTTGGTGGCCGGTTGAGAGTCGAAGGTCTGGTCGTCGATGCTCATCGGGTCAACTTTCTTTTGCTGCGGTTGAGAAGGGCACGGGAGCTGAGGCCGAGGGCGAGGATGATCACGATCAGGATCAGCGAGAGCCCCCAGGCTTCGGTGAAGCCTTCCGGGCTCGCTTCTTCCGACAACTGGAAGATACGCACCGGCACGTTCGGGATTTCTTCGAAGGGGTTGAGCTGGACTTTGTCGCCTTTGGCGAGGGAGTTGAGCAGCAGCATCGGCGCCGTCTCTCCGGCCGCACGGGCAACCGAGAGGAGGGTCGCGGTGACGATGCCGCCGGAGGCGGCGGGGAGGATGATCGTCAGGATGCTCCGCCACCGGGCGACGCCGAGTGCGTCGGCGGCTTCCCTTTGGGTACCGGGAACAAGGTTCAGGACCTCCTGGGTGCCGCGGGCGATCAACGGGACCTCGATGATCGCGAGTGCGATCGCCGCCGAGAATCCTGACTGTTTTTCGGTCGCTGCCACGATCAGGATGTAGATGAAGAGGGCGATGATGATCGAGGGCAGGCCGTTCATCACGTCGAGGATCAGCTGCACGGGGCGCGTCCAGCGCCGGCCGGCGTACTCACTGAGGAAGAGCGCGATCAGCACCCCGATCGGCATCGCGATCAAGGTGGCGATCGCGACGATCTCCGCGGTGCCGACCAGGTAGGGCCCGACCCCGGTCGGATAGCCGCTGGTGATGAAGGTCCAGTTGATCGCCTTGGCGCCGTGACTCACCACCGCCCAGATGACGATGACCAGCACCGCCACCGCGGCGATCGCGGCACTGATGGCAAACGACTGGATGACCCGGCTGACGAAGCGACGACGGCCCAGGTTGCCGGTCGCGACCAGCGGCTGGGTCGGGTCGAACTCCCCCTGCTCCTGACGACGGAAGAGCCTCATCGCGTGACCCCTCCGGCGGCGCCGAAGCGCTGCCCGATCCAGCTGGCAAGCAGGTTGGAGAAGACTCCGATAACCAACAGTAGTGCGGCGAGGTAGTAGAGCGACGAGGTGTGGAGTGCCGAGACGGCGCTCGGGAACTGCAGGGCGATGATCGAGGCCATCGTGCCACCGGTCTTGAACAGCGAGAGGTGGGATTCGGTGGCGCCCCCGATCACCTGGGAGACGGCGATCGCCTCGCCGAGCGCGCGCCCGAGGCCGAGCAGGCAGGCCGCGGTCATGCCGGAGAGCGTGGTCGGCAGGACCACGCCGCGGATGACCTCCCAGCGGGTCGAGCCGAGGGCGGCGGCGCCGTCCTGCAGATCTCGCGGCACCGCCGTGAAGAGGTCCCGGGTGACCGAGGCGATGATCGGGATCACCATGATCGTGAGGATCAGGCCCGCGTTGAAGACGCTGTTGCCGGTGGTCTGCGGCTCGCCGAACAAGGGGATGAAGCCGAAGGTGTTGTGGAGGAAAGGCTCGATCGTCGAGACCAGGACCGGGCCGAGGATGAGGAGGCCCCAGAAGCCGAGGATGACGCTGGGGATCGCGGCGAGCATTTCGACCAGTGGCGAGATCACGTTGCTGACCGAGGTCGGCGCCAGCAACGCCAGGAAGATGCCGATCGAGATCGCCACCGGGGCGCCGATCAGCAGCGCCATCGCGGAGGTGATCAGGGTGCCGAAGATCAGTCCCCGGCCGCCGAATTTTTCGAGCGGCGGCGCCCATTCCTGATGGGTGATGAAGCTGAAGCCGAATTTCGAGAACGCAGGCTGCGCGCCTTCGATCACTTCCTTGGCGATCAGCACGATGACGACCAACGCGAGCACGGCGGCTGCGGCACAGATCACCATCAGCGCGACGTCGCCGAAGCGGTCGGCGCGTTTACGGGCGGGACTCTGCCGGTTCGATCGCGCCAGTTTCAGCGACGCCGTGCCGGCCGGCGGGGTGGCGCTCATCGCCGCCAATGTAGAGGAGGCGGTGTCTTATGGAGTTCGACGCCCTCTGATTTTCACAAGATTGAAACAAGTCGCCACCGGTGCACGGGTGGGCTGCCTTGCGATCCCGCTGGGCACGGTGAGCGGGCGAGGTCCGTCCAGGGCTCTGTTCACATGGTTGTTACGGACTTGTAACCCAAGTTATTCACGAGAATGAAACAAAATCGGGTTTCGGGAGGGAGAACCTACGCGCCGATAATCCCACCCTTTCGAAAGGAACAACTTTTGATTCGCAATAGGTTGCTTGCAATCCTCATCGCGGTCGGAGGAACGGTTGGAGGCATGGCAGCCGTCGCGACCGCGAGCGCTTCGGCTGCCGGCCTCACCGGCGCCGGTTCGACGCTGGTAGCTCCGTTGATGGCGAACTGGATCAGTGGTTTCGAAATCAAAGAAGGCATCCCGGTCAAATACGCCGCTGTCGGCTCCGGCGAAGGCATCAAACAGATCTCGAACGGCACCGTCGATTTCGGCGCGTCCGACGCCCCGATGACCCCGGAACAGGCCAGCGGTTGCAACAGCTGCGTGACGATTCCGTGGGCCCTCTCGGCCACCGGTCTCGGTTTCAACGTCCCTGGCGTGAAGAAACTGAACCTCAGCGGCAAGGTCATCGCCGGTATCTACTTCGGCAGGATCACGAAGTGGAACGACCCGAAGATCGCGAAACTGAACCCGAAGGCAAAGCTGCCGAGCACGGCCATCACCCCGGTCTACCGCTCGGACGGTTCCGGTGACACCTACGCGTTCACCAACTACCTGTCGAAGATCAGCCCCGCCTGGAAGTCGGAAGTCGGCTACGCCACCACCGTCGGCTTCAAGGCCGGTGTCGGTGCCAAAGGCAACTCTGGTGTGACCTCGACGGTCGCCAAAACCCCGGGCGCGATCGGCTACATTTCCGCGTCCTACCTGATCGCCGCCGGCCTCGGTGCCGCCGCGGTCGAAAACGCCGCCGGCAACTTCGAGCTGCCGAACCTCGAAAACATCGAGGAAGCGGCCTCGACGGTGAAGTCCGCCAAGCCGAACACCGGCATCAGCATCACCAACCCGCCGAAGAAGGCCGCCAAGGCGTACCCGATCTCGACGTTCACGTACGCGATCGTGCCGCACACCGCGCCGCAGAAGGCGTTCCTGCAGCAGTTCCTGAACTACGCGATCACGAAAGGTCAGGCCTACGGCGCCGCCCTCGACTTCGCGCCGCTGCCGAAGGTCGTCCTGAACGCAGCTAAATCCGCGATCTCCTCGCTTTAGGCGAAGGACCGCACGCGCCGCGAGGCGCTGCAGTACCGCCGGCGCGGGGCCTTCGGGCCTCGCGCCGGTTTTTTCGTTGCGCACAGGGCCGCGTTCGCACTTCTCCGCGCTATCCGCGGATTACTGCGAACTCGGCGCGGGGAGCTAGGCGAAGGCCTGGGAGGCGCGGCGGCGGAGGTCCGCGTTCAGCATCCCCGTGACCTGGCTCGGAGTCTCGCCGGCCGCGGGGACGGCGGCGCCGATCAGGCCGCTGGCGCGGAAGCCGAAGAGCGGGGCGACGAAGCCGAGGTCACGGATCTTGCGGACCAGGGCGACGGCGTCGCGGGTCTCGGCGTTGGGCCCGCAGAGGACGATCGCGGTCGGGTCGAGCGCGCCGAGCGCCCGCTCGAGGCGTTCGTCGCCGAGCTCGTTGGAGAGGACGAGGACGCGGAAGCCGGCGCGGCGCAGGGCGAGATCGAGCGCCTGGGTGTGGACCTCCTCGGCGTCGAGCCCCTTGCTGGAGTCGACCAGCAGGATCCCGGCCGGGCGCGAGGCGGCCGCGGCGAGGCGACGGGCCCCGTGCAGCCAGCCGGTCGCCCAGCGAGCGGCGAACTCCAGCTCGGCCTGGGCGCCCGGGTCGGCGGCAAGTTTGTCGACGGCGGGCAGCAGCAGCTCCTCCACCGTCCGCTCCAGCGGCCGCACCGCGAGGCTTTCCTCGATCGCGCGGTCGGCGGCCGACTCGTCGAAGCTCTCGAACGCACCGAGGAGCGAGTCATCCCCGACCGGCGCCGCCTGACGTTGCTGGGCCAGCTGGATCGCGGAGGAGATGTTGCCGGTCTGGGCAAGCGCCTCGCGCAGCGTCTGCAGCTCGATCAGGTCGTAGTTGCGGTGGTTGCCGACCGTCCGCTTCGGCGTCGGGAAGCCATAGCGACGCTCCCAACTACGCAAGGTGTTGGGGCTGACTCCTAGAACTTCGGCGGCGGCGTTGGTGCGGATCCCGGGCATGTGTGGCGAAATCTTGACAGCGGATTCACAGGTTTACGTCAGTTATCGGCAAATTTCGCGAAACCGTTAGCAATCTTGCAAACGTCAGAAAGCCGGCCGGCAGGCCGCAAGGCGCGCTCAGCCGCCCTGTGCGAGGCCGCCGACGCCCACCGGCTGGCCCACCGCGCGGGCCCGCCACATCGCCGCATCGGCTTTGTGGAGCAGCTGATCGGCGTCGGCGCCGTGGTCGGGACAGGCGACGATGCCCGCAGTGACCGCGATCCGCAGGCCCCCCGCCTGCTCGAGCTCGTCGAGCAGGCCGAGCAGCCGCTCGCACATCTGCATCCCTTCGACGGTGCGCAGGTTCGGGGCGAGCACGGCGATGGCCTGCTCCTCGAGCCGGAAGGCTTCGTCGACGATGCGGATGCTGTCGCGCAGGGCGGCCGAGACGACCGCCAGCGCCATCTCGGCATCGACGCCGTCCTTGGTGTCGGGGCCGGAGGTGTCGAAGACGGCGAGGCCGAAGGGGTGGCCGTAGCGGCGGTTGGTCTCGATCAGCTGGTCGAGCCGCCGGCGCATGTGGCCGGGCCGGTAGAGGCTCGGCAGCTCTTCGCGCGGCGAGTTGATGAACTCGACCGAGCCGCCCGCCCGATTCTCGTCGCGGACCGTCTCATAGGCGGCTTCGACCGCGGTCGCGGTGACCTCGCCGAAGTCCTCGGCAAGCCGCTGGGCGGCGGCGGCGAACTTCTCCCCCGCCGCGTCCCCGAGCTCCTCACGCAATGCACCGAGCAATGAGGCGTGCCGTTCGGCCACCTCGATCGCAATCCGGCCGGGCCGGTCGAGGCGCACCACGGCCTCCTGCGGCCGGCCAACGATGTCATCTGGGGTTCCGGCCACGGCGGCAGATTGTCGAATGGACCGGACAACGATTCCCCACCGACCCGCAAATTGCGGGGTTGCATTCGTCCAAGTTTTTGAGCAAATTTTCTGAAGCCGTTAGCGGAGCGACCGAGAACACCGCCCGGCGGCCCAGATCGCCTCAGAGAGTTTGGCGGCCGGCCAGGGCCTTGCCGAGGGTGACCTCGTCGGCGTGCTCGAGGTCGGCGCCGACCGGCAGTCCGCTCGCCAACCGCGTCACGGTTATGTGCGGGCCGCGCATCAGTTCGGCGATATAGAGCGCGGTCGCCTCGCCGGTCGTGGTCGGGTTGGTTGCGAGGACGACCTCGGCGATGTCGGCGCCCTGGACGCGGCGCAGGAGCTCGGCGATCTTCAGGTCCTCGGCGTCGATCCCGTCGATCGGCGAGAGCGCCCCGCCGAGTACGTGGTAGAGACCCCGGTATTCGTGGGTGCGCTCGATCGGGATCACGTCGCCGGGCTCCTCGACGACGCAGATCGTCGTCCGGTCACGGTTTGTGTCGGCGCAGATCCGGCACAACGGACCCTCGGCGAGGTTGAAGCACTGCTCGCAGAGTCCGACCTTCTCCTTCACTTCGCGGATCGCTTCGCCCAGCGCGAACGCCTCTTCGTCGGGCGCGCGCAGCAGGTGGAAGGCGAGCCTCTGCGCGGTCCGCTGCCCGATCCCGGGTAGGCGGGAGAGCTCGGCGACCAAGCGCGCGAGCGGTGCCGGGCCCTCGGTGCTCAAGCGGGGCCCTCGGTCGAGAGGCGGGTGCTCAACCGCCGAGCATCCCGCCGAGGCCGCCACCCAGCCCGCCGGTCACGTCGCCCATCTTCGACCCGGCCAGGTCCTGGGCCGAGCGCAGGCCCTCGTTGACCGCTGCCTGCACCATCTCCTGGAGCAGCTCGACGTCCTCGGGGTCGACCGCTTCGGGGTCGATCGTGATCGCGCGCAGCGACAGATCGCCGCCCACGGTGACTTTCACCATGCCGCCGCCGGCGCTCGCCTCGACCGTTTCGTCTTTCAGTTTCTCCTGGGCCTCCAGCATCTGCGCCTGCATCTGCTGAGCCTGTTTCATCAGGGCGTTCACATCGAACCCCCCGGGGCCTCCTTTTGCCACCTAACTGACCTCCTCCGCGTCGAACTCGCTCTTCAGCCGTTCCAGCAACTCATCCTCGTCGATCCCCTCGCTGTCCGGCGCCGGAGTATCGGGGGGCGCGGCGGCGCTCGGCGCGGGCGCGTCCTCCTCGAGCAGGACGTAGTGCGGCGCCACCGGCCCGCCGGTGACCTCGGTGAACGCGTCGACCAGCGCCTGACGTCGGTCCGGCGACTCCGCCTTACGTTTGTTGAAGGGCTGGTCGGCGGGGAAACCGATCGTCAGGTCGTCGCCCTCGAAGGCGATCGGCCCGGCGCCGTCGAAGGTCGCGGCGAGCGCGGGGGCCTTCTCGGCGAGCTTGTCGAGGACGACCGGCCAGATGCGTTTGACCTGGTCGAGGTTCTGGGCGTCGACTGGGGAGGGAGATTCGGACACAGGTTCGGCCGGTGCGACCGCGGGTCCTGTCACCGATGGGGGGTCCTCGTCCTGGCGGGCTGCGGGCGAAGACCCCCCATCCGCGCCACCCGCGGACGGGTCGGCTGCGGCCGGCGACGGAGGTTCGGGCGCTTGCGGTTGCGGCGCGGGCGTCTGGGCTGCAGAGGGT
>JBOGYZ010000342.1:0-4442 GCA_050697015.1 Solirubrobacterales bacterium | reverse complement strand
CGACGGGCCCTCGGCGGGAGGCGGGAACGGCTCGAAGGGCGAGTCGGTCGCCTCCGGCATCCCGGCGCCGTCGACGACCGGCACCCGCGGTTCGCCCATCTGCCGCCACTCGTCGACCGTCAGGTAGAACGGGTCGCCGCTGCGGGCGGTCCGCTCCTCGACGGGATCCCGCGGGTCGACGCCGGAGAGGAACGAGAAGCAGTCGATGCAGACCCACTTCCTCGGCCCGACGCCCATCTTCAGCAGGCGTCCCATGAACCCGCGCCGGTCGCACCGGCTGCAGAGGTCGTCGGGCCGGTACTCCTCCATCAGTCGCCTTCGGGCCCTTCTACTTCGATGGTCACCGCTTCCGGGTCGCCCCCGAACGATTCGATGGTCTCGGTGAGGTTCGTCCGGGCGTCGCCTTCCGAGTCGAAGGACGTGAAGTTGAGCCCGTTATTGCCGTTGCTGTCGACGAACCGCCAGCCCCAGGTGTTGAACGGAGCGAAGAAATAGATGACGTACTTCACGATCGACCTCCCGTTGGATTGATGATCAGACTTCCTCGCCGACCTCGGCCGGGGCGTCTTCGCCGACGAGGGGAACGTCGGGCGTCGACGAGACCCCGCAGGTCCCGCAGATCCGGGCCCGCCACCCGAGGTTCGTGAGAACCGGCGGAGCCCCGGCGCCCCCGCATTGGGGGCACCGGACGGTCCGCGGGCGGGTTAGCACCCAGGCGAGCGCCACGAAGAAGCAGGCCCCGGAGATCCCCTTCGCGACTCTCGCCATGGCGGCAGCCTACCGCCTCCGCTGCCGACGGCGGCGAAGCTCCTTCTCGCCGAGCCGGAGCTTCTGGACGACGCTCTCGTCGACGAGGACGAGCGGTCGATCGGCACCGCCCTCCTCGGCCATCAGCTCGGCGAGCTTCAGTTTCGTCTCCTCGTCGGCCGCTTTCGCCTCTTTCGCCGCGACCACCTCTCCGGCGTCGGCCTCGCGATCCATCGCCAGCCGGTACAGCTCTCCACTTCGGGGGTCCATCTCGCTCTCCTCTTCCGGGCCGGAGATCGCGTCGCGACTCGACGGTCCGCTGGTCAGGCTAGTCGATCGCGAGGCCGTTGTTTTCGGGCCGGAAGGTCGCGCCGCGGGCCGTCACGAAGCGGATCACGTCTTCCCAGTCCTCGTTGCGATCGCCGCTCGTCCAGCTGGTCCCGCTCCAGGTGACGAAGATCCGCCACGTCCGCCGTCGCTTGACGTAGGGCGCAGGGTTCCCTTGAGAAGGGTCCAGCCCCTCCACGCTCCCGGCGTCGAGCCTGACGTTGAAGGGAACCTCCTTCCAGCGGAGCGTCGTCCCCTCCTCCTCGTCTTCTTCGGTCGCGGCGACCCTCATCCCCTCGAGGTCGTCGAACAGCGCCATCGCCGTCTCGCGGTCCATATGGTCCTCCTTCGCCGGCCACTCCCCGCAGGGCTAGCCGTTCGGGTTCGGTAGGTATGCGGCGCAGTCTAGCGCCGACAGGCGAAGACGCGGTCGCCGTCGGCCGGTTCCCGCATCATGATGGGCTGCCCGTTCGTAGGGCACGCCGCCCACCACTCCCAGACGGTCCCGTCCGGACCCATCATCGGGTTCTCCAGCTTCTCGAAGCGGACTTGGTCGTGCCCCTCGCTATCGCAGCGGGCGCAGCCGGTCATGTCGATGATCTGCTCGCCGACCGTCTTCAGCGTCTTCGGGCCACCGTCTAGGCCCCGGCGACTTCGCGTCAGGGGGCGGCCGGTGTTCGCCTCGACGGCGACGGCGCGATCGTCCCAAAGCTCGGCCATCCCGAAGTCCTTCACGCAGGTCACCGGCATCACGTGGCCGACGTGCTCCTGGCACCAGTCCTCGATCGCGGCGATGACCTCGTCGTGGTTCTCGCGGCCGACCTCCGGGAAGGCGCGGGCGGTAAAGATCCGGACCTCCCAGCCTTCCTCGAGCCAGCCCTTGACCCGCTCGACCATCGCGGGGATCGGGGCGCCGAGGACGGTCGCCCCCTCCCAGTGGTCGTACTCGGCGAGCGTCCCGTCGAGGTCGACGCCGATCCAGCCTCGCTTCCCCGTCGCTTCCCGGGGCGTGGCGGCCTCGCTCACGCTTCTCCCCGGTGGGGGCGGAAGCCGATCATCCCGCCGAAGACCCAAGGGGCGAACCGGCCCAGACCGATCTCGGTCGCCTCGCTCGCGATCCAGACCGCCCTGCAGACGTATCCGATCACGGCAGCGTCGCTTCTACGTCGGCGATCGCCTGCTGGTGCGCGATGCGGAGGCGGATGTACTCCTCGGTCGCCCTCTGGCGTTCCTCGATCGAGAGGTCGCGCTGGGAAAGCCGCTCGTCGGCCTCCTTGAACGCGGCGAGCGTCCGGCGGAGGTTGATTTCGGCGGTCGAGCGACTCAGCGGCACGACGCCAGCCTAGCGGCAAAAAGAAGGCCGCGGCGCTCAAGGAGTCGCCGCGGCCCAGATGTCTCCTCCCGGGAGACGCGTTGGAGCCTAGCTAGTCGCCGGACTCCTCGCCGCCACCGTCCCCGTCGCCGGAGTCGCTGCCGTCGTCGTTACTGTCGCCGCCGTTGCCCTCGGCGGCATCCTCGCCACCGCTGGTCTCGGCCGTCGCTTTGGCGTCGTCGCCTTCGGCGGTCGCCTCGGCTTTCTTCTCCTCGTCGCTCATCTGAGCCTCCTCAGGTAGTTGGTCGGGCGACCCTATACCCGGCCGAGCTCAGAGACCTACGTCGACTGGGTAGAGATGTAGCGCCGCGGCGTAGCGCAGGGCGCGGGTTTCGGGCAGCTTCCGCTTTTTGTTCCCCTCGCTGGTCCGCTTGATCCCTAGCTCCCGTTCGAGGGTGGTCCCGTCCCCGGCGAGGCGCGGAGTACCCCGTCGGCGCGAGACCTTGCGGAGGACCCCCGCGCGCTCGGCGACCTCGTAGGCCGGGACGCCGCTCGCGAGGAAGGCTTTCCGGAGCTTCGTGTTCGAGACGAGGCGATCGCTCACTTCAACCTCGAGGTGGTGTGGAAGCCACCGCAGTGCGGGCAGCGGTAGACGCGCTGGCCCTTGAAGGTCTCCTCCCTCGAGAAGGATGCCATCGCCATGACCGCGGCCGGGCGATTCGAGTAGCGGCGCTTGCCGGTGGCCTTGCAGCGCTGGAACTTCGCGGGCCCGGGCTTCTTCGCGAGGTCGCCGATCCCTTTTCGCCGGCGAGCCACGGTCTCACAGTCCCTCGTCGACCGTCCAGTCGAAGGGGCGGGCCCGCGGCGCGAACGTCGGGAACGGCCAGCGGGTCTCGTCCATCATGGCGCGCAGCCTAGCCGACTCCGCGGAGTACCCCGCCCGGATCCGGCGGCAGTGGAGCGCGAGCCCTACGTCGACCGAGGTCCGCCGTCGGAGGTAGGCGTCCATCGAGCTGGGGCCGAGCCGGTAGAAGACCGCGGGCAGCGAGGGCGCCGGAGGAGGCGTCTCCGTCGAGCACGTCGGATCCGGTAGAGCACGGTCCAACTCGTCCGGCACACGGCTCTCCGGCTCTCTGGGGCCGAACGGAGGGACTTTCTTGGCCATCGCGTGGCTCACCCGCTCGAGACCCCGTGAGGGGAGCCGCACCGGATGCCCCGTCCTCTCGAGCTTATGGAGGTTCGCCGCGGCCTCGTCCATCACCTCCCGCGCCGGTCGGCCGTACATCAGGACGGTCTGGTGATCGAGCTGGCGTCGCTGCTTAGGCGTCATCCGGTCCCAGAAGTCGCCGGTCTGCTCGAACCACGTCTTCACGCTCACGTCTTCCCCTCCTCGTTCGGTTTATCCAAGGCGTTCCCGGCGAGACGCGCGTTGGCGACCAGTATCCCGACGGCCCTCAGGGCCGCGATCGCTTCGTCGTGCGGCTCGGCGAGCGCCTTGATCCGGTCCTCGTACTTCCGCGGGACCCAGCGGAGGAGGCGGTCGACCATCGCGTTGCGCCGGTTGACCCTCTCCGCAGCGAAGTCCAGCAGCTCTAGCGGGCCGAGGCCGATCGCCTCGCCGTAGAGGGTGACGCTCTTGGCGAAGCGCCGCTCCCCGTCGTCGAGCGAGACGACTTCCTGCTCTCGCTCGGTGTAGCGGGCCGTCATGCCGGAGCGCTCCTGCTCGGGCTTGTACTCGCGGGCCATCAGCGCATCCTCCTCTCGACCATCGCTTCGAGATCGGGCGGGAGCGAGAGGACCCCCGGGATCTTCGCGATGATCTCCGCGTCGTTCGTATGCGAGGTCGCCACGTCCAGCAGTTCCTGCAGGAGGCGGTGCGCCTCGGCGAGTCGGTCGGCGAGCTGGTCGCTCAGCTCGAAGTTGTAGGGCTCGGTCCTCGTTAGCCCTTGGTCGGCCACCACGTCTATCCAGGAGACGTAGCGGCTCGGCTCCGGGTCGAGCAGCGTCAGGCGCTTGACCTCTAGCAGCGCCTCCCTCGCCGTCTGCGGGACGAACT
>JBOGYZ010000341.1:0-9632 GCA_050697015.1 Solirubrobacterales bacterium | reverse complement strand
ATCCACACCTACTCGCTGATCCACGACGACCTGCCGGCGATGGACGACGACGCGCTGCGCCGCGGCCTGCCGACCGCGCACGTGAAGTACGGCGAGGACGTGGCGATCCTCGCCGGCGACGGCCTCTTCGCGGAGGCGATGCGGCTCTTCTGCGAGCAGCCCGGCGATCCGGCCCGGGTGCTGGCCGCGCTGGCTGAGCTGGCCGGCGCGACCGGGGTCGACGGCATGGTCGGCGGGCAGTACGTCGACGTGATCGGCGCCGAGGACGACGCCGAGGGGCTGCGGGCGCTGCACTCGCTGAAGACCGGCCGGCTGATCGCCGCGAGCGTCGGCGTCGTACTCATACTCGAGGGAACCGGCGAAAGTGAGACAATGCCCTACCGCCGTTTCGCGGAGGAGCTGGGCGTTTTGTTCCAGATCGTCGACGACATCCTCGACGTGACCGAGAGCGACGAGCAGCTCGGCAAGCCACATGGAAGCGACGAGAGACATGGCAAAACCACGTACGTCAGCCTTTACGGCCTGGAGCGGGCACGCGAGCTCGCGAGTGAGTCCCACGCCAAGGCCACATCTGCACTCGCCGAGGCGAGCGGCGATACCGATGATCTGCGGCGGGTAGCCGAGTACATATTCACCCGGCACGAATGAGCGAAGAACAGAAACAGAACGAGAATGGCGACGAGCCGGTCGAGACCCTCCTCGACCACATCGACGGCCCGCTCGACCTCCACGGCCTGAATGACGCTGAGCTTCAGCAGGTCGCGGAGGAGATGCGGAGCTACATCATCGACACGATCGGCCAGATCGGCGGCCACTTCGGCGCCAACCTCGGCACCTGTGAGCTGACCGTCGCCCTCCACAGCGTGCTGGAGAGCCCCCGCGACAAGATCCTCTGGGACGTCGGACACCAGTCCTACCCACACAAGGTCCTGACCGGCCGCCGCGACGAGCTGCCGACGATCCGCCAGTACGAGGGGCTCGCCCCGTTCTGCTCGATCGCGGAGTCCGAGCACGACATCATGGGCGCCGGCCACGCCTCTACCTCGATCGGCTATGCGGTCGGGCTCAAGGAGGCGATGCGCAAGGGGATCGGCGTCGACGGCAGAGTGGCCGCCGTGATCGGCGACGGCGCGCTGACCGGCGGCGTCGCCTACGAGGCTCTCCACGCCGCGGGCGGCCTGCAGACGCCGATCGTGATCGTCCTCAACGACAACGGGATGTCGATCTCACCCAACGTCGGGGCGCTCTCCCGCTATTTCAACCGCATCCGCATGAACCCGCGCCTCTACCACGCGCGCGAGGACATCGAGGAACGACTGACCAGGCTGCCACTCGGCGTCGGCCGGCAGATCGAGCGGCTGGGTCCGGAGATCAAGGCGGCGATCAAGGCCTACTGGGCGCCGGGACTCTTCTTCGAGGAGCTCGACCTCGCTTACATGGGCGTGATCGACGGCCACGACGTGGCAGCGCTGCGCCGGGCCCTCACCGAGGCCTTCGAAGCCGAACGCCCGGTCGTCGTCCACGTCAACACGGTGAAGGGCAAGGGCTTCGAGCCCGCCGAAGCGAACGGCCTCGCCTCGATGGAGGAGTGGCACGCGGCCAAGCCGAACTCGATCGTCAACGGCCTGCCGACATCCAAGGAAAAGCCGGCGCGCAAGCCGGTCCCGGTGCAGGAAACCGACTCGCCGGAGGGGATCGAGCGGTTGGAGAAGCCGCCCGCGCCCGGTTCGCCGCCGCAGTACACGAAGGTCTTCGCCGAGGCCCTGGTCGCCGAGGCCGAGCGCGACGACCGGGTGATCGGGATCACCGCGGCGATGGCGGGGGGGACCGGCCTGCAGAAGCTGGCCGACGAGCGCCCCGAGCAGTACTACGACGTCGGCATCGCCGAGCAGAACGCGATCCTGCTCGCCTCAGGCCTGGCGCTGCAGGGCGCCAAGCCGGTCGCCGCGATCTACTCGACCTTCCTCCAGCGCGCCTTCGACCAGATCGTCCACGACGTCTGCCTGCAGAGCCTCGACGTGACCTTCGCGATGGATCGCGCCGGGCTGGTCGGCGACGACGGCCCGACCCACCACGGCGCCTTCGACATCTCCTACCTCCGCCCGATCCCGAACGTGGTGCTGATGGCGCCGCGCGATGAGGCGATGCTGGTCCACATGCTCCACACGGCGATCGCCCACGAGGGGCCGGCGGCGCTGCGCTACCCGCGCGGTGCGGCCGAGGGCGTGGCGATCCCGGAGGAGCCCGAGCTCATCCCGATCGGGGAGGGCGAGCTGCTCGCCGAAGGCCGTGGCGTGGCGCTGCTCGGCTACGGCTACGGCGTCCACGTGGCGCTCGAGGCGGCGGCGATCCTCGCCGACCACGGCCTTCAGGTCACGGTCGCCGACGCCCGCTTCGCCAAGCCGCTCGACACGAATCTGGCCGAGAGCCTCGCCCGCGACCACGACCTGCTGGTGACGATCGAGGAGAACGTCCTGCCGGGCGGCTTCGGAGCCGCCGTGCTGGAGCACCTCGAGGACGCCTTCGCGGCCGGGCGGGGGGAGCGGGCGCGGGTGCTACGCGTCGGCCTGCCGGACCGCTACGTCACCCACGGGAAGCCGGAGCTGCTGCGGGCCGAGGTCGGCCTCACCGGGCAGTCGGTCGCCGACCGGGTGCTGGCCGCGACCCCCTCCGCGCAACCGATTGCACGGTAGTCAGAACTAAGTATTGCGTCATTTGACGCAAACAAATAGGTTTCCCACTGTCTCTTCGGTGAAAGGACGAAGCACCTGCACGTCGGGCGCTTCTGGGGGATCACCACAGGGAGAAGAGATGCGTAGCTCTATATGTGTGGGTCCGTTTGGGGAAACGGACTTCTCGCCACCCGGGAGCCGCCCAGCGGCCCGGGTGGCGAGGCGCATCTCTCGGTGCTAGTCCTGGTTCTCGGCCTGTGGCTCCTCGGCGAGGATCGCGTAGACCTTGCGACGCGTCTCGTCGAGCAGCTCGGTGACCTGCTTGCGCTGGTCCTCGTCGCCGGCCTGGCCGACCTGTTTGACGGCGGCGAAGAGCTTGCCGACCGAATTGCGGAGGGCATTCTGCCCGGTGGGCGCGCCCTCGCGGACGGCGTCCCAAGGCGTGACCTCCCCGGCTTTCTCCTCGTGCTCGGCGCGACCCGTGTCGGTGAGGCTGAAACGGCGTTTGCCGTCGGAGTCCTCGCCGCGGATCAGGCCCTCGTCCTCGAGCATCTGCAGCGTCGGGTAGATCGAGCCGGCGCTCGGGGTCCAGGCCCCATCGCTGCGCTCCTCGATCTCCTTGATCATCTCGTACCCGTGCATCGGGCGGTCGGCGAGCAGGGCGAGGACGGCGGCGCGGACGTCACCGCGGCGCGCCCGCGGCCCGCCTCGTCCACCGCGGCCGCCGAAGCCGCGACTGCGCGCGAACTCCTCGCGGCCACGGCGCCCGGGATGGCGCGGATGGCAATGTGAGTGTTTGCTGTACATAACTGTGCCTTTCATAATTTCCTATCGGAATCTAACGCGATATATCGTAACAGTCCGCGACGATATGTCAACTGAAGGGTTTGGAGGAGCGCCGAGTGCCGCGGATCCCGTGCCGACCCGGGCTGGCTGAGGTCGGCCCGGAATCCGCGGCAGGGCGGAGCGGGCAGGGAGGACGACACAGTCCGTCAACAGCGCCCCGGCCGTTCGTGCACTTGAGCGCCCTATGGCGCCCCCAGGTGCACGAGCGACGGATCCGGTGACGAGGAACACGCCCGGAAGTGTTGAGAAGGACACGGAAGCCGCACGAGGTGACCCTTCCGCGCCTTCCTCCCGCATCCCGACACCCTCCCGGGTCGAGTTCGCAGTTATCCGCGGATAGCGCGGAGAACTGCGAACTCACGTCCGGACCTGAAACATCTCTTGCGCTTTATCGTCAACTAGCAGGGATAACGCAGGGGCCTCAGTAGCCTCGATGCCGCTTTGGCGTCGACTCGGATCAGATCGGATCTGTTCGCCCTGGTCTGCGCCGGGGCGCTGCTGGGCGTCCTCGTGGCACTTGTTCTGACGCTCGCGCCGGGAGCGCTGGCGGCCGATCGCGGCAAGCTGGAAACGAAGCTGACCGCCGGGCGCGAAGAAGCCGGCGCGCTGGCGGGCGAGCTGCAGGCGTCCCAGGCCGAACTGGCGAGCGCCGAAACCGAAGCCGCTCAGGCTGAACACCACGAGGAACGGCTGTCGGCGCTGCTCGCCGAAGGCGAAGCCCGGGAGGCGAAGCTGAGCGAAGAAGTCGCTGCGACGCGGCACGAGTTGGCTGTCGAGAAGGCGCGGCTGCGGCGCTCGCACGCGGAGCTGGCGCAGCGGGTAGTCGACATCTACGAGAGCGGCGTGCCGGAAACGTCGGACCTGATCTTCGGCGAAGGCGACTACGAAGAACTGGTCACCCGCGACACCTACCTGCGGGTGATCAACCAGGCCGACGCGGCGCTGGCCCGGCGGGTCGGCGAAACGCGTGATGAAGTGCACCATGAGGTGACGCTGGTGGCGTCGGCGCGGCGGGAGGCGGTCGCCTACGACGAACGGGTCGAGGGGGCGCGCGAAGAAATCGCCTCGGTGCGCGAAGCCGCGGCGGCCTCGGCGGCGCATTTGGCCGAAGTCAGCGGCGCCCGCGAAGCCTCGCTCGGGCAGCTGAAGGGCGACATCGAATCCTGGGTCTCCGACATCAAGAAGATCCGCGCCGAGGAAGCGCGGGAGCGTCGCGAAGCGGAAGAATCAGAAGAAGAAGCGAACGCCTCGGCCGAAGAAGAAGTCGGGCGCTGGCTCGGTGGGCCGTACTCGATCCCGACCTACATCGTGATGTGCGAGTCGGGCGGCAACTACAGCGCGATCAACCCGTCGAGCGGGGCCGGCGGCGCGTACCAGATCCTCCCCTCGACCTGGGAACTCTACGGCGGTCAGGGCGAACCCCAGAACGCGCCGAAGGCCGAACAGGACCGCATCGCCGCCGAAATCTGGGCCGACTCCGGCTCCAGCGCCTGGGTCTGCGGCAGCCTCTAGAGCTCCCGCCGCGTCCCACAATTTTCCCAGTCCGGTACGACAAAAGTAACTTTTTGCGCACCACAGTTGCGTATTTCGGCCCTACGGTCTATCTATGGCGACGATGGCCGAGATCACCACCGACAAACGCGGCGACGACCTGTCTGACCACATGGATCAGCGCTTCGACAACATGGACCAGCGCTTCGATCGCGTGGAAGCGGATATCCGCGAAGTGCGTTCTGAGGCCCGCGCTGAAGCCGGGACGCTGCGCGGCGAAGTTCAGGCCCTCCGCTCTGAGATGAGAACCGAATTCGCGACGCTTGACGCCAAGTTCGACGCGAAGTTCGACTCGCTCGACAAGACGATCATCTACCTCCTGGGTGGATCGCTCAGCGTCGTCACCGGTGGCATCCTCGCCGCCATCCTTCACGCCCTCTTTTGAGTGAAAGGGGCCGGATTTAGCGGGGAAGCTCGCCGGTTCCGTCACGTGCGCTTGACATAGTCGACGGACCCGTGAGTTCTCCTGCCGCAGTCCACCTCCACGCCCACAGCGAGTACTCGCTGCTGGACGGCCATTGCAAGATCGACAAGATGGCGGAGCGGGCCGCGGCGCTCGGGCAGCCGGCGCTCGGGCTCACCGACCACGGCGTGATGAACGGCGCCGTCGACCTCTACAAGGCCTGCAACACGCACGGGATCAAACCGATCGTCGGGCTTGAGGCCTACCTCGTCGAGGACCGCGTCGCGATCAAGGAGCAGACGCGTTACGAGCGCAACCACATCACCCTGCTGGCGGAAAACGACGCCGGCTTCGCCAACCTGGTCAAGCTGACCTCGGCCGGGTTCCTCGAGGGGTTCTCGCGCGGCAAGGCAAACGTCGACATGGAGCTGCTGGAGCGCCACTCCGACGGGGTCATCGTGCTCAGCGGCTGCCTCGCCTCGCGCCTCTGTCGGCGTCTGGTCGAAGAGCGCGAGGACGACGCCCGCGCCCACCTCGACGACCTGGTCCAGGCCTTCGGCCCCGAGCAGGTCTACATGGAGGTGCAGAAGAACGGCATCCCCGAGCAGGACAAGGCCAACGAGGGGATCGTCCGCTACGCCAAGGAGATCGGCCGGCCGCTGGTCGCCACCGCCGACGTCCACTACCTGACGCGCGACGACTTCGACAACCACGCGGCGCTGCTCTGCGTGCAGACGAAGTCCACTCTGGCCGCGCCGAAGATGAGCTTCGACACGAACGAGTTCTACATCAAAGACAACTCCGAAATGCACCAGGCGTTCGCTGAGTGGCCGGAAGCCGTGCCGAGCTCGGTGGAGATCGCCGAGCGCTGCTCGTTGAACATCGAGCTCGGCAACATCCTCCTGCCGCAATACCCGACCGAGACCGGCGAGGAGCCGCGCGACATGCTGCGCCGGATCGCCGACGAGGGCCTCCGCGCCCGCTACGGCGACCCGCCCCCGGCCGAGGCGGTCGAACGGCTCGACTTCGAGCTCGGGGTGATCGAGGAGATGGGCTTCTCCTCCTACTTCCTGATCGTCTGGGACTTCGTCACCTGGGCGAAGCAGAACGGCATCGCCGTCGGCCCGGGCCGTGGCTCCGCCGCCGGCTCGATCGTCTCCTACGTCCTCCGCATCACCGACCTCGACCCGCTCGCCGAAGGCCTGATCTTCGAGCGCTTCCTCAACCCCGGTCGTAAATCGATGCCGGATATCGACATCGACTTCTCGGTCCGCGGCCGCGAGCGGATGATCCGTTACGTCGCCGACAAATACGGCCGCGAGTCGGTCGCCCAGATCATCACCTTCGGCAAGATGGCGCCGCGCGCCGCGACTCGCGACGCCGCCCGGGTGCTCGGCTACGACTACGGCGCCGGCGACCGCCTGGCGAAGCTCATCCCCGAGCCGATCATGGGCCGCAGCCCGTCCTTCGCCGAATGCCTGAAGCCGGGCGAAGACCTCAAATCCACCTACGACGCCGAGCCTGATGCGAAGAAGATCATCGACGTCGCCCAGGGCCTCGAGGGGATCATCCGCAACAACTCGATCCACGCCGCCGCGGTGGTGATCTCCGACCGGCCGCTGCACGAGGTGGTGCCGCTGCAGCTCGCCGAGGACAAGACCGCGCCGCCGCCGGTCAACGCCGAAGGCAAGACGGGCAAGCCGGAGCGCCAGTACAAGATCGTGACCCAGTACTCGATGGGCCCGGTCGAGGATCTGGGCCTGCTGAAGATGGACTTCCTCGGACTGCGGAACCTCGACGTGATCGAGGACGCGATCGACATCATCCGGCGCTCGCGCGGCGAGGAGGTGTCGATGGACTCGATCCCGCTCGATGACCGCAAGACCTACGAGATGCTGGCGCGCGGCGACTCGACCGGAGTCTTCCAGTTCGAGTCCGACGGGATGCGCGACGCGCTGAAACGGGTCGGCCCGACCGAGTTCCGCGACCTCGTCGCGCTCGGCGCCCTCTACCGACCGGGCGCGATGGCCTACATCCCCGCCTACGCGAAGGGGAAGAAAGACCCCTCGACGGTCCGCTACCCCGACCCGCGCCTGCGCCGGATCACCGAGGAGACGCACGGCTGCGTCATCTACCAGGAGCAGTTGATGGACATCTCGCGCTCGATGGCGGGCTTCTCCGGTACCGAGGCGGACGATCTGCGCAAGGCGATCGGCAAGAAGAAGCGCGACCTGATGGCGACCATGAAAGACAAATTCATGGAAGGCCTGCAGAAGTCCAACACCGCGCCGAACGTCGCCAGAGACCTCTGGAAACTGAACGAAGCCGCCGCCGACTACTCCTTCAACAAGTCGCACGCCGCCTGTTACGGGCTGATCTCCTACCGCACCGCCTACCTCAAGGCGAATTACCCGGCCGAGTACATGGCGGCGGTGATCTCCTCGGTGATGAACACCAAAGACAAGGTGCCGTTCTTCGTCAACCGCTGCGCGGAGATGGGGATCGAAGTGCTGCCGCCCGACGTCAACACCTCCGACCACAGCTTCGTCGTCTCCGAGAACAACATCCGCTTCGGCCTCGACGCGGGGAAGAACGTCGGCCACGCGGCGGTCGAGGCGATCCTGCGGGCCCGCGAGGACGCGCCGATCTCCTCGATCTACGACTTCTGCGAACGGGTCGACTCGCGCGCCGTGAACAAACGGGCGATCGAATGCCTGATCAAGTGCGGTGCCTTCGACGAATCCGGCGCGACCCGCCAGGGGATGCTCGAGGCGCTGCCGGCCGCGCAGGCGTCCGGTCAGAAGGCCCAGGAAGACGCCCAACTCGGGCAGGGCTCGATCTTCGACTTCGGCGACGACGCGACGGGCGGCGCCTCCGCGCCGGCGCAGGCGCGCCCGCCGATCTCCGCCGCCGAGTTCGACAAGACCGAGCTCCTGGCGATGGAGAAGGAGACGCTCGGCACCTACCTGTCGTCCCACCCGCTGACCGAGGTCGGCCCGGCGCTGCGCGCCAAGGTCGACTGCTCGATCTCCGAGCTCGACGGCAAAGCGGACGGCGCCTGGGTGACGGTCGGCGGGATCGTCGTCGAGTGCAAAAAGATCCGCACCAAGAGCGGCAGCCAGATGATGTTCGCGACGCTCGACGATGTCGAGGGTCAGGTCGAGATGCTCGTCTTCAAGGCCGACGAGGCGGAGAGCGCGCAGGTGATCGCACCCGACGCGATCGTCATCGTCCGCGGTCGCATCGACCACAAGGACCGCGGCGAGACGAAGTTGGTGGTGCAGGACGCGCAGCGCTTCGAACCGGATGCCGTGGAGATCGAGCGCGCCGCCAGGAACGCGGCGCCGCCCGGCCCACCAGGCGCTTCCTCGGGCGGCCCCTCAGGCGCCATGTCCGGCGGGCCGTTCCAGTTCTCGATCCCTGCCGCCAAGATGGCCGATCCGGCCGTCATGGAGGAGCTGAAGGCCCTCTTCGAGGACAACAAAGGGGAATCCGACGTCCACCTCGTGGTGCAGACCTCCAGCGGCCCCAAGAAGCTCCGTTTCGGCGCGAAGTACAAGGTCCAGCAATCGCCCAATCTCCGATACGAGATCGAGCAGCTGCTGGGCGCCGAAGCCCTCGTCGCTTGAGGGCTCCGCTCAGCGGTCCAAACCGCTTTGTTCCGCGGTCCGACCTCCCTAGACTTAACGAATGTCCGTAACCCGCACCGAGGTCGGCGAGTGCCGCCAATGTCGCTCTTTCTGCGACAAGATGGTTGAGCCTCGTGGCTGTATCGAGCTCGGCTGCCGCTTCCTCTACAGCTACGTCGACCGGCTCGACGGTCGCCAGTACGTCGGCTGCATGCAGGAAGTCTTCGGCGCCCAGGTGGACCTCGCGGCGGTGCTGGAGAAGGGGGGCTTCGGCGGAGTCAAGATGACCGGGACGCCGCTGCCTCACTGCCAGTTCACGGTCGAGCAGGCCTACAACGGCGACGGCGACTCCTACGACTGCGTCAACCGCCGCTTCTTCGACTGCACCGATCGCGGTCCCGAGGGCCTGCGCGCCTTCGACCTGCGTGACGCCGTCTCCTGACTGAGGGGTCGAGGCCCGGAAGGGACGGGGCGTCTTGAAGCTGGCGCCCGTGGAAAGGGAAGGGCCGTCTCGTCCACGGCCCTGGCAGG
>JBOGYZ010000340.1:0-5061 GCA_050697015.1 Solirubrobacterales bacterium | reverse complement strand
GGTTGACGCCGACGATGTCGGCGTGGCGGGCGGCGAAGCGGAGCATGCGGGGGCCGCCGCCGGCGACGAAGATCGGCGGGCCGCCGGGGGTGTGTGGGTGGGGGGTGCCATCGAGGGCGTCGATCTGGAAATGCTCGCCGTCGTAGGTGAAGGGACCGTCGGCGAAGAGGCCGCGCAGGACGGCGACGTACTCGACCAGGCGATCGACGCGGACCTTAGGCGGGTCCATCTCGATCCCCGACCAGCGGTAGTCGTCGACGTTGTAGCCGGCGCCGAGGCCGACCTCGAGGCGTCCCTCGGAGATGACGTCGATCGCGGCGAGCTCGCGGGCGAGGACGGCGGGATGGCGGAAGTCGGCGGCGAGCACGGCGGTGCCGACGATCAGCTTCTCGGTCACGGTCGCGGCGCTGGCCATCGCGGTGATCGGTCCCAGGCCCTCGTCGAAGTGGTCGGGCGCGTGCAGGGCCGAGTAGCCGAGCGCCTCCAGCTCGCGGGCGGAGTCGGCCCAGGTCATCCCCTCGAACGGCTCCATCATCTCGACTCCGAAGCGGAAGGGGCGCGGGTGGCGGCTGGTCATCGGCGCCTAAGCTAATCTAGATCGGGCGTCCGAGCAAACTTGGGACCCCGCGGCCGCACCCGAACTGTGTACTCCCAATCGACTACTCCGGACAGCGGTCGGGGCCCGTGGGCGCTGATCGAGGCGGGCGGCCGGCGGGTCGGCGTGATCCTCGCCATCGGCGCGCCCGCCGCCGCCCTGCCCGCACTCTTCGCCGGTCGCCGGCTCCTGCCCGCAGCCCAACTCCAACACGAATGAGAAAGGAGCACCTGCCGAATGGACAAGATCGCTTCCGAGGCCGCCTTGGCGACTGCGAGAATCCGCACGCATGCCTAAGAAAGTCGACCACGACGCGCGTCGCGAAGAGCTCGTCCTCGCCGCCTGGCGGGTGATCGCGGCGAACGGCATCGACGAGGTGACGATCCGCGACATCGCCCGCGAGTCGGGCTACTCGTCCGGCGTCCTCGCCCACTACTTCAAGAACAAGGACGACCTGCTGGCCCACGCGCTGCAGCTGTCCCACACGCGGATCCGCAAACGCTACGACGCAGAGGTGGAGGAGACGCCGGCCGCCCCCGACGCCCTCAAGGCAATCCTGATCGACAACCTGCCGATGGACGAGCAGCGCGATCTGGAGACGCGGATCGAGATGAGCTTCTGGGCGCGGGCGCTGCGCAACGAGGAACTGCACGAGATCCAGCAGAAGGAGTCGGAGACCCTGCGGACGCTGCTGCGCGAACTGGTCGAGAAGGCGCAGAAGGACAAAGCGATCGCGAAGAAGCACGATCGCGAGGAGATTCTCGAGCTGCTCGGCGCGGTGATCGACGGGATCAGCCTGCACGCGCTGCTCTATCCCGACCGCCTGCCGCCGAAACGCCAGGCCGCGGTCATGGAATTCGCGCTTCAGCTGCTCAAGTAGGAGGGCCTCCCGGCCGATCTCCTGGGCATGATCGGGATCGTCCGCAAACTCCGGGGGCTGCCCGCGCCGGTGTGGGCGATGGCGATGATCTACGCCATCGGCGGCGCGATGTGCCTGTTCGCGGCCGCCTTTCCGATCAGCCCCGAAACGCCGGTCGTCCTGGCGCGCCTGGTCGGCTCCGCGTGCCTGGTCGGCGCGGCGCTGATCCTCTGCTTCGGCCGGCGGCTCTCGCC
The DNA here is from genome assembly GCA_050697015.1 of Solirubrobacterales bacterium. Taxonomy (GTDB): domain Bacteria; phylum Actinomycetota; class Thermoleophilia; order Solirubrobacterales; family 70-9; genus VAYN01. The sequence goes on along the minus strand of JBOGYZ010000340.1, from coordinate 3,353 downwards.
GCGCGCCCTGCAGGTCATCGCGATTGCCGGGACGCTCACCAACTCGGTCCTCGTCGCCTCCTGCGCCACCAACTACGGCGCCGCGCTCAACAGCTTCGCCTACCTCTGGATCGGCATCTACGCGGGTCAGTTCTTCGAGCAGCGCGCGGTCCGGGTCCAGGCCGCGGTGATCGTCGTCGCCTCCGGTGTGGCGCTCAAACTGAGCGGCCTGCCGGGGTTGGTCACCGCCTGGGTGCTCGTCGCCGGCTCCTCGGTCCTCGCCAGCGAGGCACTCGCTCGGGTGAACTCGCGTCTGCGCCTCCAGCTCACGACCGATCCGCTCACCGGCCTGCTGAACCGCTCCGGCTTCGCCGTCGCCTCCGAGCGCGTGCGGGCGCTGGCCGACCGCGACCGCCGGCCGGTCTCGATCGCGCTGATCGACCTCGACGGGTTCAAGCGGGTCAACGACCAGCAGGGGCACGCCGCCGGTGACGAGCTGCTGGTCGCCCTGGGACGCGCCTGGAGGGCGGAGTTGCGCGGCTCCGAGGCGCTCGCCCGCCTCGGTGGCGACGAGTTCGCGCTGGTGATGACCGGGGCTGGGGCCGCCGGCGCCGAGGAGGCGCTCGGTCGCCTGCGCACGGCGTCCGCGGCCGGGTGGAGCGTCGGCGTGGTCGAGTGGGAACGGGGCGAGACGCTCGACCGGGCGATGGCCCGCGCCGACGCCGAGCTCTACCGCGCCAAGCGGGCCCGCCGGGCTTGCGAAGATGTCGCCTCATGGACGGCCACCAGGACGACGGCGACCCGCCCCGCGGTCGTCTGATCAGCGTCAACGTCGGCACCCCGAAGCGGGTCGACACCGGGCAGCGGATCGTCGAGACGGCGATCTGGAAGGACCCGGTCGAGGGGCGGGTGAAGGTGCGCGGCGTCAACCTCGACGGCGACCGCCAGGCCGACCTCACCGTGCACGGCGGGCCGAACAAGGCGGTCTACGCCTACGCGATCGAGGAGACACGCAGCTGGGAGGAGGAGCTCGGGCGGCCGTTCGGCGTCGGCGCCTGGGGCGAGAACCTGACGACCGAAGGGGTCGACGTCTCCGGCGCCGTGCTCGGCGAGCGCTGGCGGATCGGCACGACGCTGCTCGAGGTCGTCCAGCCCCGCCTGCCCTGCTTCAAGCTCGCGCTGAAGATGGAGGACCCGACCTTCGTGCGGCGCTTCGCCCAGGCCTCGCGGCCCGGCGCCTACCTGAAGATCCTCGAGGAGGGCGAGATTGGCGCGGGCGACAAGATCGAGGTCTCCGGCCGGCCCGACCACGGCGTCGACGTGCGGCTGGTCGCCGACGCGTTCCTGCTCGACCACAGCCTGATCCCCCGCGCGAAAGAAGCGCCGCAGCTGATCGACGGCCTGCGCGAACAGATGGACCAGTTGGTCTGAGGCGTCGCTGAAGCCTGGTGGTCGTCATGGGACCAAAATGCTTCAGCGACGCGACGTGAAGTTGCTGGCGCTGGCCTGCGTCGTGGCCGGGCTGCTGGGGGCCGCGACGGCGAAGGCCTCGGACGGTGGCACCGTGGTCGGGGCGGGGGAAGAACCGTTCGGCTGCACCTCGCGGCCGGGAGCGATCGCGCGGGAAGGGGCGCGGGCCGCGAAGGCCGCCGGCGAGGTCGCGCTCACCTTCGACGACGGCCCGAGCCGCACCCAGACGCCGGCGATCCTGGAAACGCTCGACCGCCTCGGTGCCCACGCGACCTTCTTCGAGGAGGGCCGCCACGTGCGCGGCCGCGAAGCGACGATGCGCCAGATCCTCGCTCTCGGTGACGAGATCGGCAACCACTCCTTCCACCACCCGGTCGACCCCGGCGAGGCGGAGCTGGCCTCGACCCAGGAAGCGATCCGCGCCGCGACCGGCTTCACCCCGTGCCTCTTCCGCCCACCTTACGGCGAACTGAACCGGACCGAGAAGGCGGCGGCCCGCGCCAACGGCCTCGAGCTGGTCTTCTGGACGCTCGATTCCGAAGACGACACGCACCCCGGCGTCGGCCCGATCCGCGCCCACGTGGTGCGCCGCGCGAAGCCCGGCTCGATCATCCTCCTCCACGACGGCGGTCGCCACCCGGAGACGGTCGAGGCGATCACCGGCATCGTCGAAGGCCTCCAGCGCCGCGGCTTTCGTCTCGTCACCGTGACCGAATTGCTCGGCGGGCAGATGCTCATCCGCCGCTGAGCTACGGTCTACGTATGACGACGCCACCGAGCCAGGAGGAGCGCGGGCGCAGGTTCGCGGAGTTGCACGAGGGTCCCTGCTTCCTGATTCCTAACCCCTGGGACGGCGGCACCGCGAAAGTGTTCGAGGCGCTCGGCTTCGAGGCGCTGGCGACGACCTCCAGCGGCTTCGCCTTCACGCTCGGCCGCGCCGACGGGCGGGTGACGCTGGACGAGGTGCTCGAGCACGTGAAGGTGCTGGTCGAGGCCTGCGGGCTGCCGGTCTCGGTCGACCTCGAGAACGGCTACGGCGCGGCGCCGGAGCACGCGGCGCGGGCGGTCGAAGCGGTGGCGGCGGTGGGCGCGGTCGGCGGCTCGATCGAGGACTGGGAGGAGGAGGCGGGGATCTATGACGTCGGCCACGCGGCCGAGCGGATCGCCGCCGCGGTCGAGGTGGCGCGGGCGCAGCCGTTCCCCTTCATGCTCACCGCGCGGGCCGAGAATCACATCCGCGGGAACCCGGATCTGGACGACACGATCGCGCGGCTGCGCGCCTATGAGGAGGCGGGGGCCGACGTGCTCTACGCGCCGGGGCTCGCCGACGCCGAGCAGATCGCGGCTGTCACGGCGGCGGTGAACCGGCCGGTCAACGTGCTGGCGCGGCCGTCGCTCTCGGTACGGGAGATCACCGACGCCGGCGCGCAACGGATCAGCGTCGGCGGCTCGCTTACCTGGGCGGCGACCGAGGCGCTGGGCGACGTCGCGACGCGGATGCTCGAGGACGGCGACCTCTCCGGCCTGCGCGGCGGCAAGCGGGTCTACGAATGGCTGGGGGCGGAAGAGTGAGCGCCGAGCCGGAGGTCGTTGACGACAAGGAGCAGTCGCGCTATGAGGTTCGCCAGGGCGGCGAGACCGTCGCGATCGCCGACTACGTCAAGGGGCCCGACACCGTCTCCTTCACCCACACCGAAACCTTCGATGGCCACAAAGGCCAGGGCCTGGCGGGGCGGATGATCGACCGCGCCCTGCGCGACGCCCAGGCCGAGGAGCTGGCGGTGGTCCCGTTCTGCTCCTTCGTCAGCGATTACATCGCCGAGCACGATGAGTTCCGCGACCTGGTCCCCGAGGACCGCCGCGCCGAGTTCGGCCTCCTTGGGTAGTTCGGCGAACTCCGGGGC
>JBOGYZ010000339.1:0-22597 GCA_050697015.1 Solirubrobacterales bacterium | reverse complement strand
GTGCTATGGCGGGTGTTCCCCTGTATGTACGGCAAAGGACTAAGACCCCTATCGATCGCCACCGTCGTGATGTGGGCGATCACCCTCTCGCTGGTCTTCTTCTACGCGCCGATCGAAGCTGACCAGGGCTTCCTGCAGAAGATCTTCTACCTGCACGTGCCGCTGGCGATCATCGCGCTCTGCGGCTACGTCATCGGCGGGATCTTCGCGATCCTGCACCTGCGCCGCGACGACCCGCGCTGGGACGCCTACTCCTACGTCGCGATCCACATCTCGGTGATCTTCACCGTCGGTGGCCTGATCACCGGCGCGATCTGGGCGAAGGGCTCCTGGGGCCACTGGTGGGTCTGGAACGAACCGACGCTGGTCAGCTTCCTGATCGTCTTCCTGCTGTACGCGACCTACTACCCCTTCCGTTACGCGATCGAGGACCGCCAGCGCCAGGCGCGTTATGCCTCGGTCTTCGCGATCACCGCCGGCGCCTTCGTCCCGCTCAACTTCATGGCCGTGCGGCTGTCGGCCTCGCTGGTCCACCCGCGCGTCTTCGCCACCGCCGAAGGTGGCCTGCCCGGCTCGATGATGCTCACCTTCCTCTGCTCGATCGCCTCGATGGCGCTGCTCTGGACGACGCTGGTGAAGTTCGAGCTCTCGGCGAAGAGCGCCCAGGGCCAGTTGAAGCGCCTGCGCCGCGCTCTCGACGCGCCGACCGGCCCGCCCACTTCCCGAATCGCCCCAGAGGTCCGCTGATGCCCGACGCCCTCGTCAACTGGCTCGTCGCGGCGCCGGCCATCCCCAACGACGTCGGCGGCAAGTACGTCGCCGGTGCGTACATCGTCTTCGTCGTGCTGCTGCTGATCTACGTCGCGATCATGGGCATGAAACTGGCGCGGATCGAGCGCGGCCTGCGTGACGTCGCCGAGATCGCCGAGCAGCGCAAGGACAGCGCGGCCGCCGAGGCCGAGGTGCCGCCCGCGGAGGTCAAGTCTTGAGCGAGATCCTCGCACTCGGGGTGTCGCACAAGACGGCGCCGTTGGTGCTCCGCGAGCGCCTGTCGCTGACCGAGGGACGCTCCGTCGCGGCGCTTCGCGAGCTGACCGAAGCGGCGACGATCGAGGAGGCCGCGGCGATCTCCACCTGCAACCGGACCGAGCTCTACCTGGTCGTCTCCGACCCGGTCGAGGCCGAGTCCGAGGCGCTCGGCGTGCTCACCCGCAAGGCCGGCACCCGCCCGACCGAGCTGCTCGGCCACCTCTACAGCCTGCGCGGCATCGACGCCTCGCGCCACCTGCTGCGGGTCACCGCCGGGCTCGACTCGATGATCGTCGGCGAGGCCGAGATCCAGGGCCAGGTCAAACGCGCCTACGAGCTGGCGCTGGTCGAGGGCGCCACCGGGCCGATCCTCAACCGCCTCTTCCGCGGCGCGCTGGCGGCCGGCGGCCGGGCCCGCAACGAGACCGCGATCGGCGAGCGCGGCGTCTCCATCCCCTCGGTGGCGGTCGAGGTCGCGCAGCGCGCGCTCGGCGACCTCTCCGAGCGCACCGTGCTGATGATCGGCGCCGGCGCCACCGCCGAACTCGTCGCCCAGGCGCTGGTCGCCCGCGGCGTCGACACCGTTTTCGTCGCCAACCGTCACCACGACCGCGCGCTCGGCCTCGCCCAGCGCTTCCACGGCGAGGCGATCCGCTTCGAGAACATGCCCGAGCAGCTGGCCCAGGTGGACGTCGCCGTCTCCACCACCAACTCGCCGCACCACATCATCGAGCGCGATGGGCTCGAACAGGTGATGGCCGAACGCGAAGCGCGGCCGCTGGTGTTGATCGACATCGCCGTGCCGCGTGACATCGAGCCCGAGTGCCGCGAGGTCTCCGGGGTGAGCCTCTACGACATCGACGACGTCCAGCAGATCGTCGAACGGAACGCGGGAGTGCGCGAAGCGGAGGCGACGCGGGCGGAACGGATCATCGAGACCGAGCTCGACCGCTTCCAGAAGTGGGTCGCCTCGCTGGAGGTCGTGCCGACGATCGCCGCGCTGCGCGAGCGCGGCGACGAGGTCGTGCGCCGGGTGCTGGCGGAGAACGAGAACCGCTGGGAGAGCCTCAGTGAGGCCGACCGCGAGCGGGTGGAGCTGATGGCGAAGGCGATCTCCTCGCGGATCCTGCACGAGCCGACCCGGCGCATCCGCCGTGCCGCCGGCTCCGACGACGCTTACCAGTACGTAAGCGCCCTGCGCGAGCTCTTCGGACTTGACATCGAGACCGAGGTCGAGTCCGAAGCGGACGCGGCGGGCAAGGTCACCGAGCTGCGCCCTCCCGGTCATCAGGGCTGAAGTGCGTGGCGCTGCGCATCGCCACCAGAGCTAGTCAGCTCGCGCTGACTCAGTCCGGGATGGTCGCCGACATGCTCGGCGGCGCCGAGCTGGTCGAGGTCTCCTCCGACGGGGAACCGGGCGACAAGTCGCGCTTCGTGCGGGCGGTCGAGCAGGCGGTGCTGGACGGGCGCGCCGACATCGGCGTCCACTCGGCGAAGGACCTGCCGGGCGAGGAGGTCGAGGGGCTGGAGATCGCCGCGGTGCCGCCGCGCGAGGACCCGGCCGACGCCTGGATCGGTGCCGGGACCTCGCTCGAGGACGCGCCAGAGGAGGCGCGGGTCGGGACCGTCAGCCTGCGGCGCAAGGCGCAGCTCCTGTCGACGCGGCCGGACCTCCGGGTCCTCGACCTGAACGGCAACGTCGACACCCGCCTGCGCAAGCTGGCCGCCCGCGACTACGACGCGATCATCCTCGCCGCGGCCGGGCTGCGGCGGCTGGGACGCGAGGACGAGATCGGCTTCCGCGTGCCCGAGGACCGGATGGTCCCGGCCGCGGGGCAGGGCGCGCTGGCGCTGCAGGTGCGGACCGGCGACGAGGAGACCGCGGCGGCGGTGCGGGCGATCGGCGAGGCCCGAGCGTTTGCCGAGCTACGCGCCGAGCGGGCCTGCTTCATCCGTCTGGAGGCCGACTGCTCGACCCCGATCGGCGTCCACGCCAAGTGCGACGGCGCGGTCCTGCGGGTCGGCGCCTTCGTCGGCCTTCCCGACGGCAGCGAGTGGGTGCGCGACGAGCTGAATGCCGACCCCGCCGATCCTGAGTCCGCCGGCCGCGAACTGGCGAAACGCCTGCTGGGCGCCGGCGCCGCCGAGCTCCTCGCCCGCGCCGCCGACGCCGAAGGTTGATGGGCCGAAAAGTGCGCCATATCGTGGTTTTTCGGCCCATCAACATGGAGGCTTCATGAGCGCGCGGAGTGGGGTCGTGTATTTGGTCGGTGCGGGGCCGGGGGATCCGGGGTTGATGACTCGGCGCTCGCTCGAACTCATTGCGGATGCTGACGCGATCTATTACGACCGGCTGATCCCGCCGGGGGCTCTAGACGGGGCGCGCGAGGACGCCGAGCTGATCTACGTCGGCAAGCAGCCGGGGGTGCCCTCGGTGCCGCAGGGGGAGATCGGCGAGCGGCTGACCCGGGCGGCGCGAGCCGGCCAGAGCGTGGTGCGGCTGAAGGGCGGCGACCCGTTCGTCTTCGGCCGCGGCGGCGAGGAGGGCGAAGCGCTGCGCGAGGCTGGAATCGAGTTCGAGGTCGTGCCCGGCGTCACCGCCGGGGTCGCGGCCACCGCCTACGCCGGCATCCCCGTCACCCACCGAGACGACGCCTCCGCCGTCGCCTTCGTTACCGGCCACGAGGACCCGGAGAAGGCCGAGACCGCGCTCGACTGGGACGCCCTCGCCGCTTTCCCCGGCACGCTCGTCTTCTACATGGGGGTCAAACGGCTGGGCGAGAACGCGGCGTCGCTGATCGCCTCCGGACGCGACGCGACGGAGCCCGCTGCGGCGATCGAAAGCGGCACCTGGGCCGGGCAGCGGACCGTGAGCGCGACGCTCGGGACGATCGCCGAGGCGGTCGAGCGCGAGGCGATCAAGGCGCCGGCGCTGATCGTCGTCGGCGCGGTCGCGGCGCGGCGCGAGGCGCTCGCCTGGCTGGAGCGGCGGCCGCTGCACGGCCGCACGATCGTCGTGACCCGGGCACGCGCCCAGGCGAGCGGCCTGGCGAAGACGCTGCGCGGCCTCGGCGCGAACGTGGTCGAGCTGCCCGCGATCCGGATCGAGTCCCGAATCGAAAGCGACGAGGTGCGGCGCGCGATGGCGAAGATCGCCGACTACGACTTGATCTGCCTGACCAGCCCGAACGGGGCGAACCTGTTCTTCGACGCCCTCGCCGCCTCGGGGCAGGACGGCCGCGCGCCCGGCGGAACGACGGTGCCGGGAATCGAGGCGAGGACCACCGGCGGGCTGGACGCCCGTGCGCTCAGCGGCGCGATCGTCGCCGCGATCGGCCCGGGGACTGCGCGAGCGCTTGCGGCTCACGGCATCACGGCCGATGTCGTGCCTGAGCGCTTCGTCGCCGAGGCGCTGGTCGAAGCCCTCGCCGACGTCGACATCGAGGGCAAGCGGGTGCTCGTCGCCCGCGCCGCCGAGGCCCGCGACATCCTCCCCGACGCGCTGCGCGAGCGCGGCGGCGAGGTCGACGTCGTCGCTCTCTACGAGACCGTGCGCGAGGCTCCCGACGACGCGGCCGTCGCGGCCGCCCAGGACGCCGACTACGTCACCTTCACCTCGTCCTCGACCGTGACCAACCTGACCGAGGCGCTCGGCGGCCGCTTCCCGGCGAAGGCGCGAATCGTCTCGATCGGCCCGATCACCAGCGCCACCGTGCGCGAGGCGGGCCTCGAGGTCGCGGTCGAGGCCGAGCGCCACGACGTCGACGGCCTCCTCACCGCCCTCCTCGCCGACGCCGCGACGAATTGAGCTTCGGCAGTCCCCACCGGCACTTCCGCCGCGTCGGGTCGACGAACACGGTGGCGCGGTACCTCGCCACGGCGGGGGCGCCGCACGGAACCGTCGTCACCGCCGCCGAGCAGACGGCGGGGCGGGGACGGCAGGGACGGACCTGGACCGCGCCGCCCGGCTCGGCGCTCCTCTACTCGGCCGTGCTGCGGCCGATCGAGCCACGCCACTCGGTCCTGCCGCTCGCCGTCGCGCTCGCGGTCTGCGAGACCGCCGAGGTGCTTCGACCCGGCATCGAGTGCCAGGTCAAGTGGCCGAACGACGTCCACCTCGACGGCCGCAAGCTGGCCGGCATCCTGATCGAGGCGCGTCCCCAGGACGGCTGGGCGGTGCTCGGCGTCGGCCTGAACCTCACGATCGGCGAGGACGAGTTCCCGGAGGACCTTCGCGACCGGGCGATCTCCCTCTTCGGAAGCGCTTCCGCTGTTCCTTATGGACCTGTGGCGTCCAAAAGGAACAGCTGGGCGGAGGTGGCGGCGGGGACGCTGAGCGAGCGGCTCGCGGTGTGGCTCGAGGCCGACGCGGAGGCGGTGCTCGGGGCGTGGCGGGCGCGGGACGCGCTGATCGGGCGCGAGGTCAGTTGGGACAAGGGAACCGGGGTCGCCGACGGGGTCGACGAGCGCGGCTACCTACTCGTCCGACTCGCCGACGGCGACCGGGTCGCCCTCGGTGCCGGGGATGTTCATCTGATCAGCTTCTGAATCGGCTTTCGAGGCTTTCGGTTTCCGTTTGCCTTTGGCCGCGGCTTTGGGTTTGGCCGCTTTCTCTTTCGAGGCTTTGGCTTTCGCCGGTTTCTCTTTTTTCGCCGATTTCTCTTTTTTCGCCGATTTCGGTTTCGCGGCTTTGGCTTTGGCTTTTTTAGGTTTGGCTTTCTCGGCGGGCTTCTCCGGCGCCTCCTCCGCTTCGGGAGTCGGCTCCGTCTTCACCTCGGCCTCGGCCTCTGCCTCTTTCGCTTTCCGCCGCCTCCCGCGACGTTTCGGCCTCTCCTCCGGGGCACCGCCGTTGGTCGCGATCTCGTCGGTCTCCACCGCCTCCTGGGCCCTGCCGTTGTCGCGGCCGTTGCCGTTCTCGCCGTTGCCACCGCGTTTGCGCTTGCGGCGACGCTTGCCGCCTTTGGGGAAGTTCCGCAGCAGCTCGCGGGCGACGGCCGACGGTTTCCGGGCCATCCGCATCCGCGCCCCGCGCAGGACCTCCTCGCCCTCCGGCGTGTGGGAGACGGCGGCGGCGAGCAACCCGACCGCCAGGCGGCGGTCCTGTTTGCGCGCCGCGTGGACGAGCCGGCGCGCGTTGCGCCCGTGCGCCCGGCCGCTCGAGTTCACCAGCAGGCCCAGCAAGCGCTTCGTCTCCGGCCAACGCTGCACCGCGTACTCCTCGTGCAGTTCCCGGGTGTACTCGGCGAGGCGCCAGACCCAGGCCTGCGCCTGGTCGCGCCGGCCGATCCGCTTGTCGATCAGCGCCTGCAGCATCGTCTTCGTCCCCGCCCGTTTGTCCTCGCGGCTCCAGGTGCCGACGATGTCGATCGCGTCGTCGAAGGCGTCGGGGTCACCGAGGTCGGCGATCTCCCCCAGCGCTTTCAGCCGCAGCTGTGCATTGCGGTTGCGCTGCACGCAGGTCAGCAGGAAGCGGCGGCGGAGCTCTTTGGTGCGATCGTTCTGCAGCATCGCGCGGGCGCGTCGCCAGCCCTGCGTGTTGACCCGGGCGCCGGCCAGCGCCGCCCAGGCGTGCTGCTCGGGGTAGTCGAGGTTCTCGACCGCGATCCGCCAGATCTCACGTTCGAGGACCTCCATCCGTTTCTCCTCGACATCGGAGACCGGGACGATCCGCCGCTCCACCCGCACCTTGCGGCCACGGCCGCGGCGCACCGGGCCGACAACGATCGCGCCGCCGCGGTAGACGTCGCGGTCGAGCAGACTATGGAGGGTGACGATCGTCTCGTCATGGGTCGTCGCCGGGTGGACGAAGTCGATGACCAGGCCCGCCTCCTTGCCCGGGGCCCGCCGGGTCACGCGGCCGACGCGCTGCTGGTAGACCCGTTTCGAGGCGGTCGGGGCGAGGTGCATGCAGATCGTCGCCCGCGGGCTGTTCCAACCCTCGGCCAGCAGCTGCGCGTTGCAAAGGACGTCGACCTCGCCGCGTTCGAAGCCGGCGAGGATCTCGGCCAGTTCGCGCTTCGGAGTCTGGCCGGAGACCGCCTGCGCGTTGATCCCGACCGCGCGGAACGCTTCGGCCACGTTGTGGGCGTGCTGGACGCCCGCGGTGTAGAGGACGCCCGGCGTTTTGCGGAAGCGCGACTTGTAGAGGTCGGCGATCGCGAAGTTGAACGGGCCCTGGTCGAGCAGCGCGGCCAGCTCCTCCTGGTCGAAGTCCTGGTCCACCTCGCCTTTGCGCAGCGGCACCTTGGCGATCGTCCGCACACCCGGGCCGGGCGGGATGCGCAGGCAGCGCAGCGGCGAGATGACGCCGCGGCGGGCCGCCTGGGCGAGGTCGAAGCGTGAGGTCTGGGTCGGGAAGAGGTCGGCGACGTGACGCGCGATCAGCGCGCCGGTCGCGGTCATGCCGATGAAGACAGGGCCGGGCCAGGCGCGGATGCAGGCGCTGGTTTTCTCGCCCAGCGCGGTGTGCGCCTCGTCGCAGATCACGACCGAGTAGGCGTCCGAGACTTTCTTGTGGTTGCGGACGAACCACTGGTAGGTCTCGACCGTGACCGGGCCTTCGGCGTCGTCGCGGTTACCGAGCAGCGGCGGGCGCAGGCGCTCTTTGTAGCCGCGATCGGAGATCTCGCCGATGAACTGGTCGACCAGGTTGCGACGGTGGGTGAGGATCAGGACACCGCCGGTGCGGGTCGCCTCGATGAAGCCGACCGCGGCGACCGTCTTGCCGGCGCCGGTCGCGTGCTCGAACCAGAAGCGGCGTGCCGCGCCCGGATCGTCGGGTGCCTCCTCGACGACCTCGTCTTCGTCCTCGGGGCCGGGTTCCGACCAGTCCTGCGGCTCCTCGTCTTCCGGCTCCTCGGCTTCCTCGGGCGCCTCGTCTTCCTCGTCGCCTTCCGGCGCGGGATCGTCGGCGATCTCGACTTCGTCGGTATCGGGCTCGTCGAGCGCGGCTTCGTCGTCGTCCAGCTCGACCTCCGCCTCGGCGGACCCGACCTGGGCCTGGGCCATCAGCTCGGCCAGGGTGCCGGAGAGCGCGTCGACCTGATGCGGGGAGAGCTCGGCGCCGTCGCGCAGGGTCGGCGGCTCGACCGCGAGGAAGCGCTCCAGGCCGAGCAGCAGCGAGTAGTTGCGCCGCCACTCGATCGAGGGCTCCTCGGCGCCTCCCTCGAGCTCGGCTAGCGCGGCGTCGAGCGCCTGCCGCCGGGCGGTGCCGGGAGCGAGCGCCTCGGGCCCCTCGCCGTCGAGCAGGAAGGGCTCGCGGGCGAACGACGACGCACGCTCGATATCGGCGCTACTTGGGACTGCCGCGCCAGCGGCAACATCGGTGGTGTTGGCCATAGAAGGCTTTGTGTGTCTGCCCGACCGCAACTGGAGAGGTCTGGGGCAAGGATGAACGAGGGCTACGGGAAGCCGGGTTTCCTTCTCCCCGAGAACTCAAAGAGGTCCGCTGTCCGCGAACCGAACGTACGCGTATTGTAATCACGGAGCGGATGCGATGGCGATTCAAACTCGCGCTCGCCTTGGCGGCGGCCCTCGCGCTGACCGCCGTGGTGGTCGGTTGTGGCTCCTCCTCGTCGGGAGGGGACTCGACGCATCCCGACTATAAGAAGGCGCTGGACGGGGCACCGGCGCCGCTGGAGAAGCTCTACGGCGAAGCGAACGAGCTCCTCCCCGGCGGCAAGGACGCCTTCGAAAAGCGGGTCGCCTCGCTCGGCTACCCGGTCGTCGCCAACGTCTGGGCGAGCTGGTGCGGGCCCTGCCGCTTCGAGTTCCCGATGTTCCAGGAAGCGTCGGCCAAGTGGGGCAAGAAGGTCGCCTTCATCGGGATCGACTCCGAAGACTCCGAAAAGGAAGCCGAAAGCTGGCTCGCCGACCACCCGGTCCCATACCCGAGCTACTACGACCCCGATTTCGAAGTCGCCCAGTCCTACAAGGCCCCCGGGCCGCCCGACACCGCGTTCTACGACCGCGACGGAAAGCTCCTCTACGTGAAGCTCGGCCAGTACGCGCACGACTCCGAACTGGAAGAAGACATCAGGCATTACGCGCTCGGAGGCGCATAATCTGAAGCATGGAAGCTTTCGCCATCATCGCCTTGATCGGGTTCGGGTTGTTGGCGGCGGAGCTGTTGCTGCCGACGGGAGGGATCCTCGCGCTCTTCGGCATCGCCGGGCTGGTGACCGGCGGCATCCTGGCGCTCGGCTCGAACGACAACGCCGCCGATTGGATCGGCGGGGCGCTGATCACCCTTGCCGTCCTCTCCGGGATCAGCTTCCTCTACATCAGCCGCAAGGTGATCCACACCACCAAGGACCTGCCGAAGCTGGCGGGGACGGAGGAAATGGTCGGCGGCGAGGCGGAGGCGCGGTCGGCGATCGACCCGGCCGGCAAGGTCTTCATGCGCGGCACGCTGTGGTCAGCGCGGCTGAGCGAAGGCGCTTCGCCGGCCCGGTTCGGGGATAGAGTCAAGGTGGAGGCGGTCGACGGGCTGACGCTCGTGGTGGCACCGGTCGTCGCTCCAGCCCAGCCACCCCAGGCCACCAACCCACACCAAGGAGCTAGCTGAAATGGCAGTCGTCGGCGCCGTCATCATCGTCATCCTCCTCTTCGCCCTGATTGGCGTCGGGCTATCGGTCCGGGTGTTGCGCGAGTACGAGCGCGGCGTGATCTTCCGGCTCGGCCGGCTGATCGCGACCAAGGGCCCCGGCCTGATCCTGCTGATTCCGCTGATCGACCGGATGGTGAAGGTCGAGCTGCGGACGGTGACGCTGAGCATCCCGCCGCAGGAGGTGATCACCCGCGACAACGTTCCGTGTCGCGTCAACGCGGTGGCGTACTTCCGGGTGGTCGACCAGAACCGGGCTGTCGTGGAGGTCGAGAACTACCTCGTCGCGACCTCGCAGATTTCGCAGACGGCGCTGCGCTCGGTGCTCGGTAAGGCGGAGCTCGACCAGCTGCTTGCCGATCGCGAGCGGCTCAACGAAGAGCTGCAGAAGATCATCGACGAGTCGACCGAGCCGTGGGGCGTGAAGGTCACCGCGGTCGAGATCAAGGACGTCGAGATCCCCGAGCAGATGCAGCGGGCGATGGCGCGCCAGGCGGAGGCCGAGCGCGAGCGGCGGGCGAAGATCATCAACTCCGAGGGCGAGTTCCAGGCGGCGCAGAAGCTCACCGACGCAGCCGACATCATCAGCACCAACCCGGCCTCGCTGCAGTTGCGCTACCTCCAGACGCTGCTGGAAATCGGGTCGAACCAGAACACGACGGTGGTCTTCCCGCTGCCGATGGACGTGATCGAGCCGTTCCTCGGGCGCGCCGACCACAACGCGGGCGGCAGCAAAGCGAAACCGCGGCCGCCGGCGCCTCCCGGCGGCGGCGAGCCGGTGCCGGGGGTCGAAGGGTCCGGCCTGCCGTCGGAGCCCGACCCCGGTCCCGGACCGATCGTGCCGGCGCAGGACGATGCCCCGGCCGTGGATGCCACGTCGCCCGGCGGCGGCTCGCGGCCGGCACCCGGCGTCTCCGCGCCGCCCGAGGACGAGGCTCCGGCCGACAGCGATCTGCCACCCTCCCGCTCCTAGATGCCTAGATCCTCGGCCAGCCCCGCCCGGGTCCCGCGCCCGGCACACTGCGCATCTCTGCGTCCTCGGGCTTGCCTTTGCCACCAGCAAAGGCGGCGCCCTGCGTCCTTGATCTGCTTGGCCGAGCACGGTCCCGGTCAGACCCGGCCGAGGATCTAGGCATCAGCGCAACGCCCGCCACCCCCGAGATCAGGATCGATCAGCTCAGTGGGCTGAGGACGATCCTCGCCGCGGGCCGCGCCGCGCGGCCGGACAACTTCACGGCGCGGCGGGCCGATCCGAAGGGGCCGGAGGGCTGCCCGTTCTGCGAAGGCAACGAGGACAAGACGCCGCCGGAGCTCTTCGCGCTGGGCGCCGAGGGGCGCGAGCCGAACACGCCCGGCTGGCGGACCCGCGTGGTGCCGAACCTCTACCCCGCGCTCGGGGCGCCCGAGGGGGCGGGATCCGGGGGCAGCCCGGAGGCCGAAGCGGGCTCCTTCGCCTCCAGCGGGGATCCGCTCCTGACCTCGCGGCGCTCCGGCGAACCGGACCTCTTCAGCGCTCGGCCCGCGACCGGCGCGCACGAGGTGCTGATCAACTCGCCGCGGCACGTCACCGCGATGGCGGAACTGGACGACACCGAGTTCGCCGACGCGGTCGCGACCTGGCGCGAGCGGATGCGGGCTCACCACGACGCCTCCTACCTGCAGCTGATCGTCAACGAGGGCGGCGGCGCGGGCGCCTCGCTCGAGCACACCCACGCGCAGCTCTACGCGCTGGACTTCGTCCCCGCGGCGATCGCGCGCGAGCGCGAGCGGGCCGGGTCCTACGCCGAACGGACTGCCGGGGCGGGACTCCTCGCCGACGTGCTGATCGAGGAGGTGCGGCGGAAGTCCCGGCTGGTGGCGATCGACGACGAGGCGGCGCTGATCTGCCCGTGGGCGTCGCGCGGGCCGTTCGAGCTGCGGGTGGTCCCGCGGCGCGAGGTCGGCAAGTTTGAGGACGACGCGGTCGGCGCGGGGATGATCGCGACCGCGATGCGGGTGCTGGCGAAGCGCTTCGGCTCGCCGCCGGAGCTGAACCTCTGGGTGCGGACCGCGCCGCGTGGCGCCGAGCAGTTCCACTGGCACGTGGACATCGCGCCGCGGCTGACGATCAAGGCCGGCTTCGAGCTCGGCACGGGTGTGGACATCAACATCTATCCGCCGGAGCAGGCGGCCGCGGACCTGCGCGAGTGCATCTAGTGACCTGAGTCGTTAGTTCGCAGGCAACCTGTATGTCGCACCCTTCGATGGACGCTTTTGGCTCCATAAGGACGAAAAGCGTCCACCCGAGCGATTTCCGCGTTTCCTACCGTCCCCGGCGTGGCCGGCGGTCGCCGCCTCGCGGTGGAAGCGGATCTTCGACTCAGGTCACTAGGCGACGGGGACCGAGCCGAGCACTGAGTCAAGGAGGCCGGGGAAGCGGGCGTCGATATCGTCGCGCCGCAGGCGGCTCATCTTGCTCGTCCCCTCCTTCCACTGTTCGACCAGGCCGGCCTCGCGCAGCACCCGGAAGTGGTGGGTGCGGGTCGATTTCGTGATCGCCGGGGCGAAGCTGCCGCAAGGGCGCGGGACTTCGCTCGCAGCCAGTTCGGCGACGATGCCGCGGCGCTGGGGATCGCTCAGAGCGTGGAGGACGGCGGAGAGATCGAGGTCGACGCGGTCGGGGTGCTCGAAGGTCATGTGCTCATGATACGACGTTCATCGAACTTTGTGGTACGGTGATCGTCGAACTATGAAGAGACTCCAGAAAGACGCCCTCCTCCTCACCGTCTGCCTCGCGCAGTTCATGGTGATCCTCGACATCTCGATCGTGAACGTCGCGCTGCCGAAGATCCACGAATCGCTCGGCTTCTCCGACACCGGCCTGCAGTGGGTGGTCAACGCCTACACGCTGAGCTTCGCCGGCTTCCTGATGCTCGCCGGGCGCGCGACCGACCTCCTTCCCCGCCGCCAGGTCTTCCTCGTCGGCGTCGGCCTCTTCGCCCTCGCCTCGCTCGGCTGCGCGCTGGCCGACGGCCAGGACGTCCTGATCGGCGCGCGCGCGATCCAGGGCCTTGGCGCCGCGGTGATCTCCGCCGCCAGCCTCTCGATCGTCACCGGCTCCTTCAAGGAGGGCGCCGAACGCAACCGCGCGCTCGGCCTCTGGGCGGCGATGGGTGGCGTCGGCGGGTCCGCCGGCGTGCTGCTCGGCGGCGCCCTCACCCAGGCCTTCAGCTGGCCCGCCGTCTTCATCATCAACGTGCCGGTCGGCATCGCCGTCGTGCTCGCGGGCCGTCGCGTCATCCCCCGCGTGACCGCGGTGGCGAACGAGCGCAAGCTCGACGTCCCCGGCGCGGTGCTGATCAGCGGCGGCCTGACCGCGATCGTCTACGGGATCGTCCGCACCGACTCGCTCGGCTGGGGGGCGCTCGGCGTGCTGGTACCGCTGGCCCTCGGGATCGTCCTGCTCGGCCTCTTCGCGCTGGTCGAGGGCAAGCTGGCGGCCGACCCGCTGATCCCGCTCGACGTCTTCAAGATGCCGGCGCTGCGGGCGGCCAACCTGGTCGTCGCACTGCTCTTTGCCGCGGTGTTCGGCATGTGGTATTTCGTCTCGCTCTACCTCCAGGAAGTGAAAGGCGACGACGCTCTCCTCGCCGGCATCTCCTTCCTGCCGATGACGCTGCTGGTCTTCGCCGGCTCGGCAACCGCGCCGAAGCTGGTCGCGCGCCTCGGTGTGCGGACGACGCTCGGCATCGGCATGTCGCTGGCGACGATCGGCTTCCTGATCCTGGCGACGGTCGAAGCCTCGAGCGCCTACGAGGTGGCGATCCTCCCCGGCGGGATGCTCGCCGCGCTCGGCGCCGGCTGGTCGCTGGTCCCGGCGACGATCGTCGCGGTCAAAGGCGTGCCGCCCGAGCAGAACGGGCTCGCCTCCGGCGTCGTCAATACCTCGCGCCTGGTCGGCGGCACGCTCGGCTTGGCAGTGCTGACGACCCTGGCCACCTCCCACACCAACCACCTGATCGGCGGCGGGACGGCGCAGCTCGACGCGCTGACCAGCGGCTATCGCCTTGCCTTCCTCGTCGGCGCCGGCCTCTGCTTCATCGGCGCCGCCGCCGCGGTCACCCTGCTGCGCAGCCGCCCCGAGGCGGTCCCGCAGACCGCCTGACCCGTGTAGGGTCAGCGGCCGTGGCACCCAACCCCCGGCCGATCCCCCGCTTCATCGCCGACACGAGCCAGGAGAGCATCGCGGGCGGCCGCTTCGCCGCGCGCCTGCGCGAGGCCTTCGTCGCCGCGATCGAGGAGATCGCCGACCTGCCCGTCGGCGCGGCGGTGCCGGAGGAGGTCGACTGGTTTCCGGAGCGCACCTGGGGCGGCCGCGTCTGGATCCCCTGCTCGGCGCGCACCGAGAGCGACGAGGGCACCCTCGAGCTCTTCGGGCACGTCTCCTACGCCCTGCCGGTCGGCGAGGGCGACGCCACCGACTTCCGCGCCACCGCCGACTTCACCGACGTCCTCGCCGAGGCCAACCCGGACTGGAAAATCGACCTCAACGATGACGTGATCGGCCGCTGGCGCGGTGAGAACGGTCGCGCCGGGGCGGTCACCCTCGTCTGGGGCCGCCCTCTCGTCCGCGGCGCCGTCGCCGCCACCGCCCAGCTCTTCGACGAGACCGTCGACCAGGAAGAGATCAATCGCGACCGCTTCACCCTGATCGCCCTCGACGCCCTCGAGGGCTATGGGGACGAGATCTTCATGGAGGTCAAGCTTTGGAGCCGCCGCGCGATGGAGCTGGCGTCCGAGAGCCTCTACGCCGAGCCGGAAGACGCCGGGCCCGAGGCGTAGGCCACAATCCCGCCCGAGCCCCGATAGCTCAGCTGGATAGAGCGATCCCCTCCTAAGGGATAGGCCGCTGGTTCGAATCCAGCTCGGGGCACTGCGCGAGGCCAGTCGCAGAGCCAAATGTCGCTTCAGCGGATTCACGAGGGCAAGCGCGAGGAGTGCAAGGGCGAGAAGAAGGAGGAGCTGGGGCGCGCCCAGGAGAAGGCTGACCAGAAGGCCGAGGAAGTTGCCGATCTCGAGCGAAAGACGTGAGGCGCATCGATTCGGTCTGTGCGACCTAGCGCCGCACCACGGCCCGCTCCGCGCTCAGCTCGATTACTGCCTCGAACGGGATCCCCCGCACATCGGGCCCGGGCCCGCGAGTCCGCTTCAGCAGCGCCTTCGGGCCGAGCAGCAGCTCGTCGATCACGACCGTGCCGTCGCGTTCGTGATGGCCACGCAGCTCGTGGATCCGGCCGAGCTCCTTGCCGTTCTGGTCATAGACGCGGGCGCCGAGCAGATGCGCCACACCGGTCGGGACGTCACTCAGTTCCACGGCAGCCTCCTGACCATCCAGCGTTCCGGATCGTCGCCTTCGCCAAGCCCCATCTCCTCGGCCTTCCTCCGCAGCCGTACGGTGGCACCGATCTGGTCGACCTCCTCCCACGGCACCCGCACCGCGTTCGACCCCCAGGTCTCGGGGCCGACCCAGCGCCGGGCCAGCCGTCGCAGTCCACGCGGCAGCCGGCGCGGATAGAGCCCGACCCCGACCAGCAGAGCGGTGATTCGGGGTGGGTTGCCTCGCAGCTCGATGTCGTCGACACGGCCACAGCGGCGGCCTTCGGCGTCGAGCAGCTGCTCGTCGAGGAGGCGGTGGACGATGAATATCGTCTCACCCTCGCGGCCGCCCCTCGCGCTCATCCGCCGCCTCCGTTGGTGGCCAGTAGCAGTGGGATCGCCGCGACCGCCAAGACCAGAATGATCACGAAGTAGAGCCAGCCCAGGGTGCGGGCGAAGAGGCCGTTCACGTGCTCGCCCATGAAGGAGCGATCGCCGGCGATCAGCAGGATCGGCAGGTAGGTGAGCGGCAGGGCGACGACAGAGAAGACGACGCTGTACTCGGTGATCTCGACCGGGTTGACGCCGCTCTCGACGATCATCACCCCGATCGCGAGGAAGGCAAGCCAGGAGGCGGTGAAGCGCGGGGCTTTCTTGGGGCCGCGATAGCGTCCCCACTCCCAGCCGAGGAACTGGGCGAGGTTGTAGGAGGCGGCGAAGCTGGAGTCGATCGCGGCGCCGCCGACGCAGCAGAGCATTCCGCCCAGCGCCAACAGCAGGCCGGTCTCTCCGAAGGCGCTCTGCGCCGGCAGGGCGACGGTCCCGAGGTTGTTCGGCTCGACTCCGAGCGGGTGGAAGAGGTAGCCGGAAACGATGACCAGCGAGACCGCGAGGACGCCGCCGAGCGCGTAGCCGATCACCGCGTTCAGCCGGTTCTCTTTCAGGTTTTCCTCCTTCCATCCCTCCTCGATCGCCCCCGAGGAGTAGAAGTGGACCTCGTAGGGCATCAGCGCCGCAGCGAAGACGCCGACGACGAAGTAGAAGTAGAGCGGCGAGGAGCTGAAAGAGGGGACGAAGCCCTGGGCGACCGCGCCCCAGTCGGGCTGCTGCTGGACGGCGGTGGCGACCATCACGAGGAGCAGCAGCCCGCCGTAGCCGAACAGCCGCTCGATGCCGCCGAAGGGCAGCAGGGCGACGACCGCGATCAGCGCCAGGACCGCGACGATCACCCACATCGAGAAGGCGGCGTCGAAGAGCAGCTCGAGGATGATCGCGATGCCGCCGAGCTCGGCCGCGACGGTGAGCAGGTTGACGAGGTTCGAGGCGACGAGGGCGATCAGCCCAGGACCGAAGCCGAGGCGCATCCGGATCACGTCGAAGACCGGGCGGCCGGAGACAGCCGCGACCCGGCCCGACATCTCAGCGTAGACCGCGATCCCGAGCGTCCCCGCCACCACCGCCCACAGCAGGTCGTAGCGGAAGAACGCGCCGGCCTGGGTGTTGAAGACAAGGTCGCCGATGTCGAGGAAGCCGCCGACCGCGGCGATGATCCCGAGTGCGATTTTGAGGATCGCTTTCATCGGCCGATCGGCCTCATTGTTCTTCTCCGGTCAGCCGTTCGGCGATCGCGTCGGCCCGGTCTTTGGCTTCTGCCATGTGCTTCTGGACGATCGCGCCGTCGCGCTCGTCGCCCGGATAGGTCTGCAGTTCGGCGAACAGCTCGGCGAGCTGGCGGGCGACGGCGACCGCTTCGCCCCGCTCCCGCTCGACTGCGGTTTCGGGTTCGGCGTCGGCGAGCTTTTCGGCCTCGTGCTCGGCTTCGCCGCCAAGCGTCTTCGCCATCACCCGCGCGTAGGTCGACTTGGTCGCGTCTTCGGCGACGCCGTCTGCGACCAGGCCCCCCTCGGCGGCGATCGCGGCGAGGCTTTCGACGCCGCGGGTGAGCTCGCCGCGGGAGAGATCGCCGCAGCCGGAGACACCGAAAGCGCAGACACCCGCAATCGCGGTCAAGAGCGCTCCTCTTACCAGCGCCGCCCTCACGGCGAGAGAAATACCCGCACTTCGCGCTTTAAACGCCGCTGCCGCTTAAACGCGCTGTCGAGCCCAGTCATCACATACTTTGGCACCCTCGCGGAACCAGACCCGCCGACCATCAGGGATATGAGGCAGCCGGGCCGTCGTCGCGATGGGGGCGCCCATGGCGGAGCCATTCCTCGGTGCCGGGGGAGTCCTCTGCCGGGACACCGCGGCGCCTTCAAGGGAGCGGTCCCCGCGCGTCCCGAGCCGAGTAGCCGTGTCTTTGACGGTCCCGGCAAGGGCCCCGCGGGCTCAGCCTGGGATCCCGGGAGGGCCGGTGATCTCGATGCCGAAGGTTGCGGCGGTCGCGGTCAGGGCGGCGACGTCGGGGGGCTCGGTCGGGGCCGGGGGGATCTCGAGCCGGGCCGCCGGCTCGCCGACGGCGCGCATGAACTTCTCGAAGCCGGCGGGCTCGGCGACGAGGAGGAAGCGCGCCTCCTCCGAGCTCACCGTGAAGGTGTGGGGGATCCCTTTCGGCCCGAAGACGAAGCTGCCGGCCGGCGCGACGATCGTCTCGCCGCCGACCCAGAAGGTCAGCTCGCCTTCGATCACGTAGAACCACTCGTCCTCGCGGCTGTGGAGGTGGAGCGGCGAGCCGGATCCCCGCGGCGCCAGGTGCTCGATCACGGCGACGGCCCCGTCGGTCGTCTCGGCCGAGGACTTGACGGTGGCGAGGACGCCGAGGAACCAGAGGGCCTCGCCCTCCCCCGGGGCAAGGGCGATCGGCGCAACGCTGTCGGTGTTGCTGTTCATCGTTTTCTCCTACTTGGAAGATGCGTGGATGGTCTGGGAGCAGCATCGCGCCGGACCAAGTCGAAGTACACCCGGTGAAACTTTGGTTGTAGGGGCTTTACTGATCCCGAGAACCGGTTTAGGTTCGTTAATCGGACGGCTCGCTCGGCGTCCAATCTGGGGAAAAGGCCCTCCGGGGCCAATCAAAGGAGTGGAAGATGGCGGCTCATCAGGGCTCAAGGCCCCCTTCCGGGGGCGAACGATCGACCTGGATCGCGTTCGCCGGGGTGATGATGGTGATCCTCGGCACCCTGGACGTGATGTGGGGGCTCGCGGCAATCTTCAACGACGAAGTCGTGGTGGTCGGCGGCCACGGCGCGTTGATCTTCGACCTCACCGCCTGGGGCTGGGTCCAGCTGATCCTCGGGGCGCTCATCGTCCTCACCGGCCTCGGCCTGCTCACCGGCAGATCCGCCGGTCGCTGGGCCGGTGTCTTCCTGCTCGGCCTGAACGCCGTCCTTCAGGTCGTCTGGTTCACGGCCGCGCCGCTGTGGGCGTTCCTGATCATCATCCTCGACATCGTGCTGATCTATCAGCTGATGATCAACTGGACCGAGGATTGATCACCTGGCCGGCCGGACCGTAGGCGAGGCAGCGAGGGCCCGCCGAAGCAGGCCCTCGCTGGTTGTCGTCGGTACCTACGCCTCGGTGGGTCAGTCTTCGCCGAGGTAACCGGCCGGCAGGTTGTGGCCGGGGACCTCGTCGGGGGTCAGGATCTTGCCGTCGCCCGGGTAGGGCTTGTTCCAGCCGTGGGACGTGTACCAGTCGTAACGGTTGAGCAGCTCCGGGTTCACCGAGTCGACCGCCGCGTGCACCCCGGTCAGGTGTTTGTCGGCTTTGGCGGTCATCCAATGGGACCAGGCGTCTGCCGTGCCCTTCTCCGAAGCAGGGACCGCGGTCTTCTTCAACGCCTCGGGCACGTAGTTCGGCATGCCCGCCTTGGCGTCGAGTTCGGCGATTTCCTTTTCTTCTTCTTCGGTTTCCGCTTCGGTGCCTTCGGCTCCGAGGGTGAGCGGGATCTGGTTGTGGAGGACGTTGTAGGGCGTGTCGTCGGGGGTGTTGGTGAACGCGCTGAACATCGGCATCGCGGCCCGGTCCATCTGGTTCATCGGCTGGATGCCGAGGATCTGCTCGATCGTCTTCACCATGTTCAGCTGGGTGAAGTATTCGTCGTTCACCGCGTTGCGCTTGGCGTACGGGCTGGCGACCCAGAGGGGGGCGCGGTGGCCGTCGACGTGGTCGACGCCGGCCTGCGAGTCGTCCTCGGCAACGAAGATCGCCGAGTTCTTCCAGAACTGACTGTGGGACACGTTGTCGACGATGCGGCCGAGGCCGAGGTCGTTGTCGGCCACCGAGGCGATCGGCGTCGGGTCGGGGTACCCGCCGGTGTGGTCGTCGGGTAGCCAGATGATCGTCAGGTTGGGCAGGTTGCCGGACTTCTCCTCTTCCTTGAAGTCCTTTTCCCAGATGTCGACGCGGTACTGGTCGGGGACGCCGAGGTTGAACAGCGGGTACTCGTGGTTGCTGATCTTGTTCAGCGACGGCACGTCGGAGTACCAGTTGTACTTGTCGAGCGGCACGTCGAGCGGTTCGCTGCTCTTGCCCTCCAGGACCTTCGAGTCCTCATACCATTCCTTCCACGAGGGGAAGGGCGAGGGACCGCCGAGGAAGGCCTCGAACTCGCCATAGTCGGCGACCGTCTTGCGGGCCCGTTCGGCGGCGTTCCAGAGGAAGCCGTCCCGCTGGT
Organism: Solirubrobacterales bacterium; assembly: GCA_050697015.1. Taxonomy (GTDB): domain Bacteria; phylum Actinomycetota; class Thermoleophilia; order Solirubrobacterales; family 70-9; genus VAYN01. The sequence continues at coordinate 2,993 of JBOGYZ010000339.1, read as the reverse complement.
AGGAGAGGGCGTCGCCGCCTTCGGCGGGATAGCTCCGCAGCCACTCGTCGGAGTTCCATTCGTTGTAGTCGTTGTCGTCGGCCTGCACGATCCAGTCGTGGCCGTCGGCCGACTGGGTGCCGTCGTCGTAGAAATTGTCGAAGGTGGAGAACTGGTTCTCGAGGGCGTGCTCGTTCGGCGTGATTTCTTCGCCGTACTGCGCGTCCGCCGGGTCGCCGTTGCCCTTGCCGAGGTCGCCGAGCACCTGGTCGAAGGTCCGGTTCTCCTTCACGATCAGGAACACGTGCTTGATCGGCGATGGTTCGCCGAGGCGTTTCGGCACCGCCGGCGGTTTGCCGTGGAAGCTCGCGTGGACGTTTTCTTCGGCCTGCAGCCGGTTCCAGCCGTTGTTCGCGAACACTTCGTGGGTCATGTCGGTGAGGTCGTACTTCGAGGGCATCTTGAAGATGTCCAGGGTGCCCACGTGGGCGTGCGTTTCGTGGCCGGTCGCGAGGCCTGCCGGCTCGGTCGCTTCGCCGGCGTTGTCGGTCACTTCGGGGCCGCGGGAGCCGATGCCCTTCAGGTTGGTCACGACGAGCTTCTTCAGCTTGCCGTCATAGCGCACCTGGTTGGGGTACCAGTCGGTCGGGATCAGGCCCTGGTATTTGACCGGGTAGACGGGGCCGTTGTATTCGAACACCGCCAGCGCGTTGTCGCGGCCGACGCTCACCAGCAGGTGGTGCGGGTCGGGCATCGTGACCGAGTTGGGCGCCGCACCGACGGTCGAGCCCGGCAGCGGCTCCACGTTGAAGGTCTGCGTGACGCCGTCGGTCCGCGTGTCGATGACCGACACGGTGTCGCTGTTGGAGTTGGTGACGAAGAGGGCGTTGCCGTTCAGCGTCTCGGAGTCCGGCGAGAGGCCCACCTTGATCGTGTCGGCGACCGCTTCGGTCGAGAGGTTGACGACGGAGACGGTCCCCGTGGTCGCCGCGCCCGTGGACGGATCGGAGACGATCGCGGTGCCGTCGGAGTTGTTGGTGGTGTCGCTCGAAGTGGCCTCGCGACCGCCCTGGTCAGACACGAATGCCTTGTTCCCGGTGATCACCACTTCCCGCGGCGCGTTGCCGACCGGGATTTCCTTCGTCAGTTCGTTGGTCGCCGTGTCGATCACGCCGAGGGCGTTGTTGCCGTTGATCGCGACGTAGAGCCTCGAGCCGTCGGCGGAGAGCGCCAGCCCGGAGGCGTAGGCGCCGCTCGGGGCGGAGCTGGTCAGCGGGATGCGGACGGGAGCTTCGGGGTTGGTGACGATGCCTTCCGAGCCGACCTGGAAGCGCAGCACGTCCTGCGGCTCGGAGACCCAGAGCGAGTCGCCGTCGGCGGAGTAGACGATGCCGCCGGTGCCGGTGCTGTTCACCGTCGGCACGTTCTGAAGGATTTCCCCGTTGCTCAGGTCGACGATCCGCAGGCCTGAGCCCGTGCCGCCGCCGCCGGAGGCCGTGGCGAAGTTCTCTTCGTCGGGGCTGATCGTCCCGCCGAGCGCGTCCTGGTCGCTGAATTCGACCCGCTTGGTGTCCGACGGCGGCTCGATCCACTGGTTGTCGGCGACCAACAACTTGCCTTCGACGACTTCACCCACCCGGCGATTGCGGAACGGGTTCTTTTCGGCCTGACCGTTGCCGAAGGGTCCACCGAATGCGGCGGCGCCGGCGACGCCGCAGAGGGCGAACAGCGCGACTACCGAGCCGGCGGCGAGCAGGCGCGGGCGCCGGCGGGCGCGCCGCAGGAAGCGAGCGAACATGGGGGGTGCCTTTCTTCAGGTTTTCACCCCGCGCGGGGGAAGGCACGGGGCATGGAGACTGATGGTGTTGCGGTCGCGGACCTTGGGCCGCGGGCCGAAGCTACCCCCGCAAAACCGGCTCCCTGTTACCAACTCGTGATGGCTGTACCGCACCAGTTTCGGTACTTCAGTGTCATCAGTTTTCGGTAACAGTACGACAACTTCTCTGGCGTCGGCGCGTGATTCCGTGCGGCTTTCGCATGGCCCACGTCGAGTCGCTCGCGAGCACATCCACCGCCCGGCCCAGAACCTCCGGGCCCGCGCTGGAGATCGAGGGGCTCACCAAGCGCTTCGGCTCGACCACTGCGGTGCGCGACCTGCCGCTCGCGGTCAGGGCCGGCTCCATCCACGGGCTGGTAGGGCCGAATGGCTCGGGCAAGAGCACGATCCTGCGCAGCGTCCTCGGCCTGGTGTGGCCCGACGCGGGCGCGATCGAGGTGCTCGGCGGCGACCGCACCGCCGCTGCCGCGCGCGCCGAGGGCGGCCTCGCCGGCCTGGTCGACGACCCCCGCTTCTACCCCTACCTGAGCGCCCGCGCGAACCTCGCGCTGCTGGCGCGCCTCGACGGCGGCGAGGCGCCCGACCTCGACGCCCTGCTCGCCCGCGCCGGCCTCGCCGAGGCGGCCAGGCAGAAGGTCGGCGGCTTCTCGCTGGGGATGCGACAGCGCCTCGGGCTCGCCGCGGCCCTGATGCGCCGCCCGGCGGTCCTGCTCCTCGACGAGCCCGCCAACGGCCTCGACCCGACCGGCGCCGACGAGCTCTGGCAGGTCGTGCGCGAGCTGGCTGCCGACGGGGCCGCGGTGCTGCTCTCCAGCCACGACCTGATGGCGATCGACGAGGTCTGCGACGAGATCACGGTCCTGCGCGCGGGTGAGGTCGCCTGGTCGGGAGCGATCGGCGAGCTGCGGGCGCTCGCGCCGGCCCCGGAGCACGTCCTGCGAACCGCCGACGACGCCGTCGCGGCCGAGCACCTCCGCCTCCTCGGGGTCGCGGCGGAGGACCAGGGCGAAGGCCTGCGCGTGACCGCTGCCGAGGGGACGGTCGAGCGCCTCACGGTCGAGCTCGGCCGGGCCGGCATCGGCATCCGCTCGCTGACCCCGGGCGCCTCGCCGCTGCGGATCCTCTTCTCCCGCCTCACCGAGGGCCCGGCCGCGGCGGCGCACGGCGAGCTCACGAG
>JBOGYZ010000338.1:0-2070 GCA_050697015.1 Solirubrobacterales bacterium | reverse complement strand
ACGAACGACTGCGCCTTCGTCCCTTCGAGCGCGCCGGGGATCACTTCGTCGCGCAGGTTTTCCACCAGCGTCACAGTCTCATCGGCCCACGGCTCCGATTTCGAGATCACCGTGAAGACGGCGACCTTGTTGTCTTCGGAGAGGGTCGGTTCGGTGACCGCGGCGACGTCTTCGGTCCCGCCGATCGATTTCTGCAGCGTCGGCAGCACCTTCTGCGCTTCTTCGGGCGAGGTGAACTGCGAGGCGATCAGGAGCGGGCCGTTGACACCCGGGCCGAAGCCCGCGTTCAACCCGTCGTAGGCCTGGCGCGAGGTCGTTTCCTTCGGCAGCGCGCTGATGTCGTTCTGGCCGAGCTGCAGCTGGAAGATCGGCAGCGCCAGGATGCCGAGGACGACCAGCGACAGGATCGTCGCGCGCCACGGCATCCGCACGATCCGTTCCGCCCAGCTCCGCCAGCCGTGCGGCTCCTTGTCATCGGGGTGCGTCTTGCCGATGTGGAAGCGGAGGCTGTTGATGTGCGGGCCGAGCGCGCCGAGCATGGCGGGCAGGAGCGTCGCCGCAGCGAAGACCGCGATCACCACCGCGATCGCCGCGGTGAAGCCGAGCGTCGTCACCAGCGGGATCCCGGCGACGGCGAGCGAGCAGAGCGCGATCACCACGGTGAAGCCGGCAAAGACGACGGCGCCACCCGCGGTCGCGGTGGCGCGGGCGATCGACTCGCGCAGCTCCATGCCTTCCTTCAGCTGCAGTTTGTGGCGGGTGACGATGAAGAGCGCGTAATCGATGCCGACGCCGAGGCCGATCATCGTCGCCAGCGTCGCCGCCACCCCCGGTACCTCCAGCACGTGCTCGAGCAGCTTGATGATCGACAGCGTGCAGATGAGGCCAAACAGCGCGCCGACGATCGGCAGCATCATCGCCGTCGCCGTGCCGAAGGCGAACAGCAGGATGATCACCGCCGCGATCAGGCCGATCAGCTCGGACTTCTCGGTCGACGGTTTGGAGAGCTGGTTGCCGACGTACCCGCCGATCGAGGCGTTGCCACCCGCGGCCTCGAAGGGCTTCGCCGCGTCGAGGATGTCCTGCGACTGGTCTTCGGCGATTTCACCGGGGCCGATGCCGAGGACGACCGGGATGTAGCCGATGTTCGGGTCTTTCTGGCTCAGCGTCTGGGCGCCCGGCGCGAGCGGGCTCATCGCCGAATTGACGTCGGGCAGCGCTTCCAGGTTCTTCGCGGTTTCTTCGACCGCCTTCGCGTACTTGGCTTCGGTCAGCTTCGACCCGGCCGGCGCTTCCAGCACCAAGGGGTTCGACCCGTACGCTTGCTCGGGCAGGTTTTCTTCCAGCAGTTCGGTCGCCTGGGTCGAGCCGGTGCCCGGCAGCGTCAGATTTTCGCTCGTCTTCGAGCCGGTAGCGGAGCTGATCGCGAGGAGCGCGACCGCGAGGACGATCCAGACACCGATGACCAGCCAATGATGGCGTGAGCACCAGCGACCGATCGCATAGAGGGGCCCGGTCATCGCCGCGCAGTATTCCCTACCTAACGGACGCCCACCACCGCAAAATTGGGGGCTTTAAATGACGGTCGGTTATCTATTCGGCCGGCGGTTCGGCGGTCCCGTTCTCGAACGGGGCCGGGATCGAGGCGAGCGGACCGGCGCCGAGCGTCCGGCGCAGCAGGCTCAGGTGCTGCGCCTGATCGGCCACGGTCGAGGCAAGCAGCGAGCGCGGCCAGCTCGCTTCCAGCTTGGAGATCGCGCTCAGCTCCTCGTCGATCGTCGCGCTTTCCACTTCGTAGAGGAAGACGAGACGTTCGCGGTCGCTCTTCAGGTCGCTCGTGTCGAGCGGTTCCGGGGTCGGTTCGGCGGGGCTGCTCAGCCCGCGCAACGCCTTCAGCACCGCGTCGACGTGTTCCTGTTCCTGGGCGCGGAAGTAGGCCGCCATGTGGGCGAGGCGCGGCGGCAGCGCCGGGCCGACGTGGCGGAAGGCTTCGACCGCCGCTTCCTGGCGGGCGAGGACGGTGTCGAGGATCGCCGCGTCGGCCGACTCTTCCCGCGAGGGGTCCGGGGT
>JBOGYZ010000337.1:0-5709 GCA_050697015.1 Solirubrobacterales bacterium | reverse complement strand
GCGCTCCGGCGGCCGATGTCGCCCCCCGGCCGGCGACCCGCGCGCGACGCGACCGCGGCCACCGTCCCACCCTGGCCGACGTGCTCGCGGTCTGCGCGGTGGAGTCGCGCAAGCTCGCCTCGCAGGTGAAGCCGCGCGTCCTCCTCGCCACCTGTCTGCTGGGGCCGTGGCTCTTCGAGCTCGCGGTCAAGGGGACCGACAGCCTCCCCGCCGACACCCTCTACGGCCAGTGGATGCTCGAGTCGAGCGCCGCGCTGCCGTTGGTCGCCCTCACCTTCGCCGCCTCCTGGGCCTTCGCGCTGCTCGGCAGCCTGGTCGGCGGCGACGCCTTCTCGAGCGAGGACCGCCTCGGCACCTGGCCCACCCTGCTGACCCGGTCCCGTCCGCAGAGCGCGATCGTCGCGGGCAAGATCGTCGTCTCGGTCGTCTGCACCGTCGTCTTCGTCGCCGCGCTGGCCATCTCCGCCGGCGTCGCGGGCCTGGTCCTGGCCGAAGGCGGGCCGCTGCCCGGACTGACCGGCGAGCTCCTCCCCACCGGCCACGCCTTCCGCCTCGTCGCGATCTCCTGGCTCGCGGCCCTGCCGACGGCGCTCGCCTGGACCTCGCTCGCCGTGGTGCTCTCCGCTCGCACCCGCAACTCGGTGATCGGCATCGGGGTACCCGCGGTGCTCGGGATCCTGCTCCAGCTCGCCTGGTTCGTCGACGGACCGCCCGCCGTCCGCGAGGCCCTCCCCTCCGCCGCCCTCGACGCCTGGCACGGACTGTTCGAGACGCCCGCGCACGCGGCGCCGCTGGTCACCGCGGTGATCGTCGCGGTCGGCTGGACCGCACTCGGGATGCTCGCCCTGGCCCTCGTGATCCGCCGTCGCGACGCGGTGGCTGCATGACCGGACGCCTGACCACGGCCCGGCGCCTCGCGCTCGGAGCCCTGCTCCTCGCCGCCCTCGTCTTCGCCCTCACCGGCTGCGGCTCCACCGGGGTGACCTCTTCCCGCCTCAACGCCTCGGTGGCCCCGACCTTCGAACGCCTGTACCAGTGGAAGCGGAACCTGGAAGGCGAACCGGCGGCGAAGGACCTCGACACCAAGGCCGACTGCCATCGCACCACCGCCAAAGACCCTTATAAGGGCGCGGGCAGCGACTGGGTCTGCACCGTGCGCTTCCTGGTCGACGGCCCCAACACCCGGGTCAGCTTCAACTGGAACGTCCAGGCGAAGCCGGACGGCTGCTGGAATGCCGATGGCGTCCCCGTCCAACTCGGCGCGCAGACCGTCCTGACGAGCACCGGCAAGCGAGTCATCGACCCGATCTACAAAGTCGACGGCTGCTACTCGGCGAGCTAGCGCCGCCCAGCGGCGTGACGAGCGACGGCGAGGGTGCCCTCGAGCATCGCCTCCTCGAGGCCGCGGGGGGAGCGGCAGTCGCCGGCGGTCTCGTGGGGGATGCCGGCGCTATGGAGGGAGCGGACCAGGGTGTCGTCGGGGACGCGGCCGAGGGCGGTGACGACGGTGTCGGCGGGGAAGGTGGTCTTGCGCTCGGGGGCGAAGATGCTGCGGCAGTGGACCTCGCCGGGGCCGGCGGAGTCGAGCTCCAGGCCGGAGGCGATCGTGACTGCCGCTCGCTCGAGGCGGGCCAGGTACTGGTGGCGGGCGTACTGGTGGACGGAGAAGCCGGGCATCGGGGCGGCCGTGACCAGGGTGACCTCGGAGCCCTCCTCGGCCAGCAGCTCGGCGGTGTCCAGGCCAGTCGGCTCGCCGCCCCAGTCGGCGACCAGTACGCGGCCCGCCGGTCGGGCGCCGGCGAGGATGGCCCAGGCAGTGATGGCGGGGACGTCGCCTAGGTCCGGCACCGACGCGTAGGGGCGGGCGCCCGTCGCGAGGACGACGAGGTCCGCGGACAGGCCGGCGATCGTCGCCGGGTCGGCCTCGGTGCCGAGGCGCAGGGCGACGTTGTCGCGGTCGAGCAGCATCTCGTAGTTGGCGATCAGGGTCCGGGCCGTCTCCTCGTGGCCGGGCGCCACACCGAAGAGGCGGGCCTGGCCGCCGATCCGCTCGTGGCGCTCGAGGACGATCACCTCGTCGCCCGCGGCACTCGCCTCGGCCGCGGCGGCCAGTCCGGCAGGGCCGGCGCCGACCACGACCACGCGGCGAGCCGCTGCGCCCGGGGTCCGCACGGGGAAGGTCAGCTCGCGGCCCGCGCGCGGGTTCATCGAACACCGGATCGGCGTCTCGGCGTGGTAGTGGGCGATGCAGGCGTTGCAGCCGATGCAGCGCAGCACCGAGTCGACCTGGCCGGCGCGGACCTTGCGGGGAAGGTCGGGGTCGGTGATCAGGGCGCGGGTCATGCCCACCGCGTCGGCGGCGGCGCTTGCGATCAGGGCGTCCGCCTCGACCGGGTCGACGATGCGGGTCGTCGCCAGGACCGGCACGCCCAACTTGAAGGGACCGGTCAGCTCGGCGGCCGCGTTGCGCGGGGTCGGCGGGGGCGGCGCGATGCCGGTGCTCCTCACGAAGGTCGCCGAGTGGCCGATCGCGAGGTGGAGGGAGTCGACCATGCCCACGACCCGCGGGGCGATCGCCCGCGCCGCCGGCGAGTCGGCGCTGAGGCGCAGGCCGAGCGCCAGGCCCGGCGCCGCCGCCCGCACCGCGCCGAGCACCTCAGTCACAAAGGCGGCCGGGTCGCCGAAGCGGTCGCCGCGATCGTTCAGCTCCGGGTCGAAGAACTGCTCCAGCAGGTAGCCGTGGGCGCCGGTCACCTCGATTCCGTCGAGCCCCGCCTCGGCGGCGATCGCGGCGCAGCGCCCGTAGGAGGCGACCAGCTCCTCCACCTCGTCGGTGCGGAGTGCCCGCGGCTCGGTCTGGAAGCGCTGGCTCGGCCGCGCGCTCGCCGAGACGACCTCCGCCCGCGGCGCCGAGGCAATCACCTCACGTCCCCCGTGGAAGAGCTGGACGAAGAGCTTCGTGCCGTGCGGCTGCACCGCGGAGGCGATCCGCCGGTAACCGTCGGCGGTCGAGTCGAAGTAGCCGGCGAGGGTGTGGGCGGTGAGGAGACCGGAGGGGGCGACCGCGACCGCCTCCATCACGATCAGCCCGGCGCCACCCGCCGCACGCGCCCCCTGGTAGGCGACGAAGTCCTCGGTCGGCAGATGGTCCTCTACGAGGGTGGTCTGGTGGGAGGTGGAGACGATCCGGCAGGGCAGAGTCGCCGGGCCGAGCTCGAGCGGCGCGAGAAGGTGGTCGAGCGCCTCCACGCGCTCAAGCTATCCGACGCTCGGGGCCTGGTCGCGGCTCAGTTTCCCAGACTCAGCAAGGACCTTTAAGTGATCAGCCGTTTACCCACGGCGGGACCGCGCTCAGGCGGATTTCGGTGCCAGCTCGATGACCGGGATCGTCCGGTCGGTCTTCTGTGCGTAACCGCCGAACTGCGGCTCGCGTTCTTCCTGGATCGCGTAGTACCGGTCCCGCTCCTCGCCGGTGACCTCCGCCGCGACCACTTCCCGCGTGTCGTCGCCGATCTCGATCGAGACGTTCGGTTCCGCCTTCAGGTTGTGGAACCAACCGGGATGGTTGTCCGCCCCGCCTTTCGAGGCGAAGATGAAGGTCCGCCCGTCCTCGCCGAGGTAAACCAGCGGGGTCACGTACTCGGCGCCGGATCTGGCCCCGACGTTGTGCAGAAGCAGCAGCGGTTTGCCCTCGAACATACCCCCGGCCGACCCGCCGTTGGCCCGGAATTCCTCGATGACCTGCGCGTTGAAGTCGTTCATCGCGCGAACTCTAGCCGGCCGCCCCTGTCGGCCCAAGAAGTATCGTGTTCCGATACTTTCTCCGCCGTGCCTTCCACCGACCTCCGCCACCTCGGTGACTTCGACGTCAGCCCGCGGCTCCTCGCGATCGCGGCGTTCGCGCTGCCGATCGGGGCGCTCAGCGCCGGGGTCGCCTGGTGCCTGCTGCGCCTCATCGGCCTGATCACCAACTTCGTCTTCTACCAACGCTTCGGCACCGCGCTCGTCGCCCCCGGCGAAATCCACCACTCGCCCTTCCTGATCCTCGGCGCGCCGATCGCGGGTGGTTTCGTGGTCGGCCTCATCGCCCGCTTCGGCTCGGAGAAGATCCGCGGCCACGGCATCCCCGAGGCGATGGACTCGGTCCTCACCTCGGGCAGCAAGGTGCAGCCGCGGGTCGCGCTGCTGAAGCCGATCGCCTCCGCGATCGCGATCGGCACCGGGGGTCCGTTCGGCGCGGAGGGGCCGATCATCATGACCGGCGGCGCCTTCGGCTCGATCTGCGCGCAGCTCCTCCACCTGAGCGCCGACGAGCGCAAGACCCTCCTCGTCGCGGGCGCCGCCGCGGGCATGACGGCGGTCTTCGACGCGCCCCTGGCCGCCGTCCTGCTCGGGATCGAGCTACTGCTCTTCGAGTGGCGCCCGCGCAGCTTCGTCCCCGTCGCAGCCGCGGTCGCGGTGGCGGCGGTCGTCCGCGTCCCGCTGCTCGGCGGCGGCCCCGTCTTCCCGACCCCGACCGGCGCCCTCCACCTCGACGCCGGCACCTACGCGCTCTGCGTCGTCGCCGGCGCGCTCGCCGCCCTCCTCGCCCTGGTCGCGACCACACTCGTCTACGCCTCCGAGGACTGCTTCGCCCGCCTGCCGATCCACTGGATGTGGTGGCCCGCGATCGGGGGGCTGATCATCGGCATCGGCGGCCTGATCGTGCCGCAGGCGCTGGGGGTCGGCTACAACGTGATCGAAGAAGAGCTGAACGGCTCGATCACCCTGCACCTCCTCGTCGGCATCCTGATCGTGAAGACGCTGATCTGGTCGCTCTCGCTCGGCTCCGGCACCTCCGGCGGAGTGCTCGCGCCGCTGCTGATGATCGGTGCCGCCCTCGGTTCGCTCGAGGCGCAGGTCTTCCCCGCCGTCGGCCCTGGCTTCTGGCCGCTGGTCGGGCTCGCCGCGATCCTCGCCGCGGCGATGCGCTCACCCCTCACCGGCGTCGTCTTCGCGGTCGAGCTGACCCACCGCTACGAAGCCCTGCTGCCGCTGTTGATCGGCGCCGCGGCCGCCTACGCGATCTCGATCCTGATCCTGCGCCGCTCGATCCTCACCGAGAAGATCGCCCGCCGCGGCGTCCACGTGAACCACGAATACAGCGTCGACCCGCTGGAGGTGCTATTCGTCGGCGACGTCATGGGGGATTCCGGACCAGCCGTGGGCGAGGGCCCGATCGTCTTCACCGACGACACGCTCCGCCACGTCGCCTACGTGATGGCGGATTCGGGACTGACCGAGCTGCCGGTCGCCGAGCGCGCCCTCCCCGAGGCGCCGATCGGGACGGTGCGACTGGAGCAGCTCCTCGAGGGACGGCTGCGCGACCTCGACGAGGAACGCCACCGCACCCGTGTCCTGCGGCCCCTGGAGCTGCTCCGGGCCGGCCGCGAGCCGACGGTGGCCGGGAAGCCATGAGCCCGGCGCATCGCCCGACCCGGCGCGACTACGAAGAACTGCTCGGCTTTCGCACGGCCCTGCGCCGCTTCCTGGCCTGGAGCGAGGAACAGGCGCGCGGCGCCGACCTCACCCCCGCCCAGCATCAGCTGCTCCTGGCGATCAAAGGCCATGCCGGCGAGAGCGCCCCAACCGTCGGCGAGCTCGCCGACTACCTCGTCACCAAGCACCACAGCGTGGTCGAGTTGATCGACCGCGCGGTCGACGCCGGCG
>JBOGYZ010000336.1:0-5559 GCA_050697015.1 Solirubrobacterales bacterium | reverse complement strand
TGACGGGCCGAGAACCGCTGATATAGCGCGGTTTTCGGCCCGTCGCTGTAGGTGCGTAAGATCGATGGGTTGGCGACCGCATCGAAACAACGCACGAAGTCTGACCCGCTGGCGCCGTTCTCGGCGGCCACGCGGCGCTGGTTCGAAGCCTCCTTCGAGGGGCCGACGGACGCCCAGACGGGCGGCTGGAAGGCGATCTCGGGCGGTGCCAACGCGCTGATCTGCGCGCCCACCGGCTCGGGCAAGACGCTCGCCTCCTTCCTCTGGGGCATCGACAAGCTGGCGCGGGAGCCGGAGCTCGGCACCGGGGTCAAGCTCGTCTACATCTCGCCACTGAAAGCGCTCTCGTACGACATCGAGCGCAACCTCCGGGCGCCGCTGCGCGGGATCGGCGCCGAGATCGGAGTCGGCCTGCGCACCGGCGACACCTCCCAGAAAGACCGCCGGGCGATGGCGAAAACGCCGCCCGACATCCTCATCACCACCCCCGAGTCGCTCTACCTGATGATGAGCAGCTCGGTACGGGAGATCCTCACCGGGGTCGAGGCGGTGATCGTCGACGAGATCCACGCCGTCGCCCAGACCAAGCGGGGGAGCCACCTGGCGCTGACTTTGGAGCGGTTGGATCACATGGTGCGCATGGCGGGGGAGGGCGCCGGGGATGACTCGTCGGAACAACAGCCGGGAGGTTCCGCCGAGTCATCCCCGGCGACCTCCTCGTCGGGCATTCAGCGGATCGGCTTGTCAGCGACGCAGCGGCCTTTGGAGCGGATTGCCCAGTTCCTTGTCGGGCCGAAGCGCAAGTGCAAGATCGTCGACGCCGGGATGCGGAAAGACCTCGACCTGGAGATCGTCGTGCCGGTCGAGGACATGGCCGACCCGGGCGCGCCCGCCTATCCCTCGGAGGACGGTACCGCCCAGCCCTCGGAAATCGAGCCGAGCGCCCACGTGCGCTCGATCTGGCCGGCGATCTACCCGAAGCTCCTGGAGCTGGTCCAGGAACACACCTCGACGATCATCTTCGTCAACAACCGGCGCGCCTCCGAGCGCCTCGCCAAGCGGCTGAACGAGCTCGCCAACGGCGAAGGGGAGCAGGAGCTGCCGGCGACCGAGCATGCGGGGCATGCGGGAGTGGCCTCTGGGGATAACTCGTCGGAACAACAGCGGGGAGGTTCCGCCGAGTCATCCCCAGAGGCCACTCCCGAGTACGTGGAAATTGCTCGCGCTCACCATGGGTCGCTTTCGCATGAGGAGCGGACCCTGGTGGAGGAGTTGCTCAAGTCCGGTCAACTCCCGTGTCTCGTTGCCACCTCCTCGCTGGAGCTCGGCATCGACATGGGGGCGGTCGACCTCGTCATCCAGGTCGAGTCGCCGAAGTCGGTGACCCGCGGCCTGCAGCGGATCGGCCGCGCCGGCCACGGCATCGGTGAGACCTCCAAAGGCCGGATCTTCCCCAAATACCGCGGCGACCTGCTCGAGTGCGCGGTGGTCGCGCGACGGATGCGCGAAGGGGAGATCGAGGAGACGACGATCCCGCAGAACCCGCTCGACGTGCTCGCCCAGCACCTCGTCTCGATGGCGGCGCTGGACGAGTGGCAGGTCGACGAGGTCGAGAAGGTCGTGACCGCGACCCAGTCCTTCCACGATCTCTCGCGCGAGCAGCTGGAGAACGTCCTCGACATGCTCGACGGGCGCTACCCGTCGGACCGCTTCGCCGAGCTGCGCCCGCGGATCGTCTGGGACCGCATGGAGGGGACGATCCACGGCCGCAAAGGCTCGCGCCAGCTGGTCGTCACCAACGCCGGGACGATCCCCGACCGCGGTCTCTACGGCGTCCACCTGCCGGACGGCCGTCGGGTCGGCGAGCTCGACGAGGAGATGGTCTACGAGGCGCGCGCGGGGCAGACGTTCCTGCTCGGCGCCTCGACCTGGCGGATCGAGGAAATCACCCGCGACCGGGTGATCGTCACGCCGGCGCCCGGGGCCCCCGGCGCGGTGCCGTTCTGGCGCGGGGACGGGGTCGGCCGCCCGGCAGAGCTCGGCAAGGCGATCGGCGCGTTCGCCCGCGAGGCGGTCTCGCGCGAGCCCGCCGAGCTGGCGAAGGAGTACGACCTCGACGAACGCGCCGCCAACAACCTCGTCACCTACCTGCGCGAACAGCAGGACGCGACCCGCGTCGTCCCCTCTGACGAGACGATCGTGGTCGAGCGCTTCCGCGACGAGATCGGCGACTGGCGCCTCTGCATCCTCTCCCCGTACGGCGGCCGCGTGCACGCGGCGTGGGGCCTCGCGCTCGCCGCGAAAATCCGCAACGAGCGTGATCTCGAGGCCGACGCGATCTGGTCCGACGACGGCATCGTCATCCACCTGCCCGACGCCGACGAGCCGCCGCCCGCCGACCTGGTGCTGGTCGATCCGCAGGAGCTCGAAGACCTGATCGTCGGCGAGCTCTCCGGCTCGGCGCTCTTCGGCGCGCGTTTCCGCGAGAACGCGTCACGCTCGCTGCTGATCCCGCGCGCCTACCCCGGCAAACGCACGCCGCTCTGGCAGCAGCGGCTGAAGTCCCAGTCCCTGCTCGAAGTGGCGCGCGACTTTCCCCGCTTCCCGGTCATCCTCGAGACCTACCGCGAGTGCCTGCAGGACGTGCTAGACCTCCCGGCGCTCACCGAGATCCTGGAAAAGCTGCACGCACGCTCGCTCAGCCTGGTCGAGGTGGAGACGCCGACGGCCTCGCCGTTCGCCTCCTCGCTCCTCTTCGACTACGTGGCGACGTACATGTACGAAGGGGACACGCCGAACGCCGAGCGGCGGGCGGCGGCGCTGGCGCTCGACCGCGACCTGCTGCGGGAGCTGTTGGGCCAGGAGGAGCTGCGCGAACTGATCGACCCGGAGGCGCTCGAGGAAGTCGAAGAACAGCTGCAGCACCGCACCGAGGCGGGGCAGGCCGGCGACCGCGATGCGCTCCAGCAGCTGCTCCGCAACATCGGCGACCTGACCACGGAGGAGGCGGCCGAGCGGGTGTCGGCGGGCTACTCGGCGGAGTCGATGCTGGAGAAGCTGGCGGCGGAGCGGCGGATCGCGAAGGTGCGGATCGCGGGGGAGGAGCGCTGGATCGCGAGCGAGGACGCCGGGCTCTACCGCGACTCGCTCGGCGTGCCGCCGCCGCCCGGGCTGCCGGAGACGTTCCTCGAGGAGCATCCCGACGCGATGCGGGCGCTGGTCCGCCGCTACGCGCGCACCCACGGCCCGTTCCCGACCGGGCAGCTGATGCAGCGCTACGGCGTCGATCCCGGCCCGGCGTTGCGCGAGCTGGAGAACGAAGGGGCGCTGGTCCGTGGCGAGCTCCTCCCCGGCGGCACCGAGCGCGAGTGGTGCGACTCCGACGTGCTGCGGCGGGTGCGGCGGGCCTCGCTGGCGCGGCTGCGCAAGGAGGTCGAGGCGGCCGACCGCACCGAGCTGGCCCGCTTCCTGCCCAGCTGGCAGAACGTCGACGCCTTCCGCAAAGCGGGCGCCGGCCCCGACCGCCTGCGCGAGGCGCTGGTGCCGCTGCAGGGCGTCGCGCTGACCCCGAAGGTGTGGGAGACGGACATCTTGCCCCGCAGGCTCGGGGCGTATTCGCAGAACTGGCTCGACCAGCTCTGCACCAGCGGCGAGGTGATCTGGATCGGCGCCGGGAGCCTCGGGCGCAGCGACGGCCGCGTCGCGCTCTACTTCCGCGAGGACGTGCGCCTCGCCGGGCCGCCGCCCGCCAACGGCAAGCTGGAGATCCCGCAGGGGGAGGTCCACGACGCGATCCGCGAGCGGCTCGCGGCCGGGCCGTTGTTCTGGCTCGACCTCGTCGCCGACATCGCCCACCCCGCCGAGGAACTCCACAATGCGCTCTGGGACCTCGCCTGGGCGGGTGAGGTGACCAACGACGCCTTCTCGCCGCTGCGCGCGCCGCGCCTGCGGGCCGTGCCGAGCTCGCAACGGGCGGGGCGCCGCTTCGCCCGCCGCCGCTCGACCGCGGGCGCCGCCGTGCAGGGACGCTGGTCCCTGACCGCGCCGATCTTCGCCGGCGCCCCCGGGCCCGGCGCGCGCCTGCGTGCCCAGGCGGAGCTGATGATGGAGCGCTACGGCATCGTCACCCGGGAGACGGTCCTCGCCGAGGGCGTCCCCGGCGGCTTTTCGACCCTCTACTCGGAGCTCGGCAACCTCGAGCTGTTGGGGACGGCGCGGCGCGGCTACTTCGTCGAGGGGCTCGGCGGAGCGCAGTTCGCGCTCCCGGGGGCGGTCGAGCGCCTGCGGTCGCTGCCCGAAGCCAAGGGCGAGTACCTGGTGCTGGCGGCGACCGACCCCGCGAATCCCTACGGCGCGTCCCTGCCCTGGCCGAAACTCGAGGGCGGCCGGCGTCCCGGCCGGACCCCAGGCGCCTACCTGTTGCAGCGCGACGGCGAGCCCGAGGTCTTCGTCGAGCGTGGTGGGCGCGGCCTGCTACGGCTGCGCTCGATGGATGAGGAGGCGCTCGGCGCCGCGATGCGGGCGCTCGCCGAGGCCGTCACTGCGGGGAAGCTGCCCAAACTGGCGATCGAGAAACTCGACGGCGAGGCGGTGATCGGCTCCGGCCACGAGGAGGCCCTGATCGGCGCCGGATTCAGCCGCGGCCCGCGCAAACTCACCGCCTCCGCCCACTGAGTTCGCAGTTTGCCGCGCATATCGCGGATAACTGCGAACTCAACCCCGCCCGAATGGGCCTTGTGTCGCCTTCGCAACATCATTCTCGCGGCCCATTGCCATAATCGATGAGGGTGGCTGAGACGACTGAGCAGAGCGCGGTCGAGCTGCTGAGGAGCGTGCCGCTCTTCGCAGGCCTCGAGGAGGGAGAGCTGGAGCGCTTCTCCCAGGTCGCCGTGCCCCGGTCTTTCCCCGCCGGCACGCGCGTCTTCCACGAGGGCGACAGCTCCGACGCCTGCTACATCGTCAGCGAAGGTAACTTCCGCGTCACCCGCGAACACTCGGACGGTCGGGCGATCACGCTGGCGACGCTCGGGCCGGGGGAGATCTTCGGCGAGCTGGCGATGCTCGATGGCGACACCCGCTCCGCCTCGGCCGAGTCGATCACCGACGGGACGCTGCTGGCGCTGCCCGCCAACGACGTGCGCAGCCTGCTCGCCCGCAACCCCGAGATCGCGCTGAAGCTGGTCGCCGGCCTCGTGCGCCGCCTGCGCGCTGCCAACATGCGCCTCTCGCGCCAGTCCTTCCAGACGGTGCCGAGCCGGGTCGCCGGGATCCTCGCCCAGCTCTCGCGCGAGGGCCAGGACAACAAAGACGGCGAGGGCGAGATGACCGAGGTCACGATCCGCATGAACCAGACCGACCTCGCCCAGTTGGCGGGGACCTCGCGCGAGTCGGTCAGCCGCTTCCTGGCGGAGCTCGAGCGGGCGGGGGTCGTCCGCTCCGGGCGTGGAAGAGTCACTGTCTTGCAGCCGAACAAACTGCGGAACTACATCTACTGAGCGCGGCGGTGTGGGGGGAGGGCGGCGCGGCCTCCTTCCCTCACGAACTGCGGGAGGTTCGTCC
>JBOGYZ010000335.1:0-10346 GCA_050697015.1 Solirubrobacterales bacterium | reverse complement strand
GCTAGCGACGCAGGCGCTCTCCCGACGGCGGTCGGCTCCTCTATGCGTTCCCCCGGGATCTTCGACGGCCTCGCTGCGCTCGGCCTCTCAATCTCAGAAGAACAAGGGAGAGGTTGGCCTATGAGCGGCCGGCTCGGCGAGCTGGAGTACGCGGAGCTGGTCGGCCGGGTCCAGGCGGCGGTGCTCGCGAACGTCCCCGGGGGCGCCTCGGTCCTCATCGCCGGCAAGGGGGACGCCGCGCTGCTCGAGCTCCCCGGCCTGCGAGCCGCCCACTTCCCGCAGTCGGAGACAGGCGGCTATGCAGGCCACCACCCACGCGACGGCGCCGCCGTGATCGGCGAACTCGAGGAGCTGCGCCGGCGCGGCGCCGAGTACCTGGTGATCCCGGCCACCGTCCAGTGGTGGCTCGACTACTACGAAGGACTCGGCACCCACCTCGGCGGCCACGGCCGCCTGGTCGTCGACGCGCCCGGTGTCTGCACGATCTTCAGCCTCGGCCCGGAGCCCTCGCCGCCTTTGCTGCTGACCCCGATGGGCCCGCCGCGCGCCTCGATCGAGCAGCTGCGCGAGTACCTCGGCCTGCTGCTGCCGGAAGGCGCCGAGCTGGTGGTGCTCGAAGAGCACGGCGAGGCGGTCGCCGCGGCGCTGGCGCCACTGCGGGCGACGGCGCTGCCGCTCGCCGGCCTCGATTCCACCAGCGCGATCGTCGAGTTGCACGAGCGCGGGCGGGCGGGCGCCGATTACGTCGTCGCCCTGCGCGTCGCCGACCCCTGGCTGGCGGAGCACGCCGCGGTCGACGCGGTGCTGGAGGAGGACCTGACCAAAGTCGTGGACCAACGCCACCTGGCGCGGGTCTTCGCGTTCGAGCAGAGAGGAGAGCGATGAGCGACCTGCGTGTCCTATATGTCGCGCACAACCACCCGACGTTGCACCCCGGCGGAGCCGAGGCCTACGCGTTGGAGCTATACGAGGCGATGCGGGAGACCCCCGGCGTCGAGCCGTTGCTGCTGGCCCGGATCGGGAGCAACGTCGCGCGCCGTCGCGTCGCCCACCCCGGCACCCCGTTCAGCGCCGTCAACGGCGATCCCGGCCAGTACTTCGTCTTCACCGAGACCGAGCACTTCGACTTCTTCACCCTCACCTCACGTGACAAGGCGCTCTACACGCGACATCTCACCGACTTTCTGCTCGCCCATCGTCCCGACGTCGTCCACCTCCAGCACACCCACTTCATCGGCCTCGACCTGCTCAGCCAGATCCGTCGCGTCCTTCCCGACGCCTCGATCGTCTACACCCTCCACGAGTTCCTGCCGATCTGCCATCGCGACGGCCAGATGGTCCGCACCTTCGACGACGACCTCTGCACGGAAGCCTCGCCGCGCCGCTGCAACGAATGCTTCCCGGAGCTGAGCCCGCAGGCCTTCTTCCTGCGCGAACGCTTCGTCAAGGGGCACTTCGCCAACGTCGACCGCTTCCTCGCGCCGAGCGCCCAGCTGATGGACAAGTACGTGCGCTGGGGGATCGGCGAGGAGCGGATCGAAGTCGAGGAGTACGGCCGGCTGGCGCCGGCGGAGCGGGCGGCCGATCCCAAGCAGACGCGCTCGCCGACCAACATCGGCTTCTTCGGCCAGCTGAGCCGCTTCAAGGGCGCCGAGGTGATGCTCGACGCGATGGCGATGCTCGATCCCGACACCAAAGCGCACCTGTGGCTGAACGGGGCGAACCTGGACCTGCAGTCGGAGGAGTTCCAGGCCGAATTCGCCGAGCGCAGCGAGGAGCTGCGCGACCGGATCACCTTCCGCGGTCCCTATGACCACGACGAGCTGCCGCGCCTGATGGAGGACCTGCACTGGGTGATCGTCCCGTCGATCTGGTGGGAGAACTCGCCACTGGTGATCCAGGAGGCGTTCTTCCACGGTCGGCCGATCATCTGCAGCGACGTCGGCGGCATGGCGGAGAAAGTCCGCGACGGCGTCGACGGCATCCACTTCCGGGCGGGCGACGCCTGGAGCCTGGCGCGCACGATCGAGCGGGCGACCGGAAGCGGGAGCGCGCAACTGTGGAAGGAGCTGCGCGCGGGGATCGAGGAGCCGTACGGGATGGATCAGCACGTCGAGCGACTGCTCGACCTTTACTCGGAGACGATCGACAGCAGGAAGGCGGTGGTGCTCGGTGCCTAGGGCGACGGTTGCGGAGAAACGGCTGCGGAAGGCGCTCGACGCCGACGAGCACGAGCTGAAGGAGCTGCTGCGGGACGAGTACGCGGGGCTGGCGGCCGACGAGCGGGCCAAGCTGCTGCAGCGGCTGGCGAGCTCGACGACGGGCGGCAACGGCGGGTCGCCGGGACTGAGCGCGCGCCTCCACGGCGTCCGCGAGGTGCTGCGCGAGCGCCTGCCGATCTGCGTGGTCGACGAGCGCCAGCCGATCGGGTTGACGGTCGAACAGATCCTCGGGATCGACGAGCGCTCGTTCTGGATCAACGGCTGGGCCCGTGAGGAGGAGGGCGGTGGGCAGATCGTCGTCATCTCCCCCGAGGGGTGCCGGGTCGAGCTGGGCGACAAGGCGTTCCGCTTCGAACGCCCCGACGTCGTCCAGTTCTATTCCGGGCTGGGACGGGCCGACGACCGCGATCACGGCTTCACCGCCTTCTTCGAGCTGCCCGCGGCGAGCCGGCTCTCGGCGGGCTGGGTGGTCGAGCTCCATACCGCCGCGGGTGCCGCGGTGGAGGTCGGGTGCCCGCCGGTCAACACCGATCCGCAGACGGTCCGGGCGAGCATCCTTGGCGAGATCGCCGCCCGCGGTCCGCTTGCCGGGCCGCTGGCCGCCGAGCACGGCCGTTACGCCCTGACCCGGTTGCAGGAGCAGATCGTCGGCGTCGCGGAGATCGACGAGGTCGACGTCTACGGCGAGCCGCCGAAGTCCCCCGAGGTGTCGGTGATCGTGCCGCTCTACCGCCGGCTCGATTTCCTCGAGCACCAGCTGCTGCACTTCTCGGTCGACCCTGAGCTGGCCGAGGCCGAGCTGATCTACGTGCTCGACTCGGTCGAGCAGCGCGAGGAGCTGGCCGCCCGGGCGCGCGAACTCTTCGCCCTCTACCGCCTGCCGTTCAAGGTCGTCAACCCGACCGCGGGGAGCGGTTATGCTGGCGCGAACCGGCACGGGGTGGAGGCGGCCGCCGGCCGCAAGCTGCTGCTGCTGAACTCCGACGTGATCCCCGACCGGCCGGGCTGGCTGGGGGAGATGTGCCGCTTCTACGACGATGGTGAGGGGATCGGGGCGCTCGGCGCGAAGCTGCTTTATGAGGACGACTCGCTGCAGCACGCGGGCCTCTACTTCCACCAACCGCCGGGGACCGGGGTCTGGGAGAACGCCCACCGCTTCAAGGGCCTCCACCGCAACTTCCCGGGCGCCGAGGTCGCCCAGCCGGTGCCGGCGGTGACCGCCGCCTGCATGCTGGTCGATCGCGAGCGCTACGAGGAGGTCGGCGGGCTGCCCCTGCACTATGTCCAGGGCGACTACGAGGACTCCGAGCTCTGTCTGCGGCTGGCCGAGGCCGGGTACGAGAACTGGTATCTGCCGACGGCCGAGCTCTACCACCTCGAGGGACAGTCCTACGTCGCCGAGGCCCGGCGCGGCCTCAGCGACTACAACATGTGGCTCCACTCCGAGCTCTGGGGCGAGGCGATCGCCGCGGTGATGGAGCGCTTCGACCTGCACGCGGCAGCGGTCGCCTGAGGAGGGCCGAGCGATGGCAGTGGTGACGATCGAGCAGGTGAGGGGACGCGACGACAACGGCCTCGTCGGCGGGCTGGTGTCCCCGGCAGCGGGCGAGCGCGCGGAGGTCTTCTCCTTCAACGTGCGCGGGTGGGCGGTGGCGCCGGACGGCGCCGAGATCGCGGCGTTCCGCGTCCTCGACGGCGAGCGGGTCAGCGCCGAGGTGACGCCGAACCGGCCGCCCGGCGCGGCCGGGGAGGAGCACGAAGGCGCGGTCGGCTTCGAGGCCCTGGTGCGGGCGGTCGAACTGGCGCCGCGCTTCGAGGTCGAGGTCGTCGCCGTGCTGGGCGACGGCAGCGCCGCGCCGCTCGCCACCGTGGCCGGCTCGCGCGAGCCGCTCGCTGTCCCGCGCGCGGCGGAGCTGGACCCGGCGATGATCACGACGATCGGGCGCAGCGGCTCGAAGTGGATGGCGCGGCTCCTCAGCTGCCATCCCGGGGTGCTCGCCTTCCAGCCACTCGTCTTCGAGCCGCGCGTCGCCACCTACTGGATGACCGTGCTGCGCGAGCTGAGCGCGCCGAAGAGCTACCTGCGCCAGCTCCACACCGAGCGCTGGGACCAGCCGCGCTGGTTCCTCGGCGATGGCGCCGTCGCCCTGCCGGCGCCGGTCGACCTGGGCATGGCCGACTGGCTCGGCGACGACTCCGTGCGGCAGGTGGCGGCGATGTGCCAGGAGCGGACCTGTGCCTACTACCTCGAGGTCGCGCGGCGCGCCGGCGAAGCGGACGGGGTGCGCTACTTCGCCGAGAAGTTCCTGCTCGACCCGATCCTGCTCGACCTCACCACCGAAGTCTTCCCCGGGGCCAAGGAGCTGATCCTCGTGCGGGACTTCCGCGATCGCCTCAGCTCGGTGTTCGCCTGGAACGAGAAGCGCGGCGACCACGGCTTCGGCCACGACGCGGAGATGAGCAAGGCGGAGTACCTGGTCGAGCGGGTACGCGGCGACGCCGACGACCTGATCGACCGCTGGCGGCGGCGCGGCGACGCGGCGCACCTGGTCCGTTACGAGGACCTGATCCTCGAGCCGGAGGCGACCCTCACCGGCATCTTCGAGTACCTGGAGATCGACGCCGACGAGGCCGCCGTGCGGGCCGTCCTCGACGAGGCCAACCAGCCGACCGAGCACCTCGACGCGCACCGCACGGTGAGCGATCCGAAGCAGACGATCGGCCGCTGGCGGCGCGACCTGCCCGACGACCTCGCTGCCGAAACCAACGAGCTCCTGGCGCCGGAGCTGGAGGCCTTCGGCTACGCGTGATGCCGACGATCGTCATCGCCGGATCGATCGCCCAGCGGCCGCGCCGGCCCGGGCACGCCTGGGCCCTGCTCGCCTACCCGCTCGGCTTCCGCGAACTCGGCTACGAGGTCGTCTTCATCGACCGACTCGACCAGGGCGGCGACGCGGGCTGGCTCGCCGAGGCGATGACGGTCGCCGGGCTGGACGGACGCTGGGCGCTGCTGCGCGGGGAGGGGGACTCCGTCGGCCTCTCCCGGGCCGCCCTCCGGCGTCAGCTCGAGCGGGCCGAGCTGCTGCTCAACATCAATGGCTTCCTCACCGACCCGGAGCTGCTGGGCGCGGCGCGGCGGCGCGTCTACCTCGATCTCGATCCCGGCTTCGGCCAGATCTGGGCCGCCCAAGGGCTCGCCGACACCTTCGCCGGACACGACGACTTCGTCACCGTCGGGACCAACGTCGGCGGCCCCGGCTGCACGGTGCCGCTGGTCGGCCGCGAGTGGATCCCGACGCTGCCGCCGGTGCCGCTGGAGCGCTGGCCCGCGGTCGAAGGCGGTCGGGGATTCACCAGCGTCGGCAGCTGGCGCGGACCGTTCGGCCCGCTCGAGCACGAAGGCGTGACGCTCGGGCTCCGTGTCCACGAGTTCCGCCGCTTCGCCGCGTTGCCGCGGCTGGTCGGCGACCGCTTCGAGGTGGCCCTCGACATCGACCCCGCCGACGCGGCCGACCGCGCCGTCCTCGAACGCGGCGGCTGGGGGGTCGTCGATCCGCTCGGGGCGCTCGGCGACTTCGACTCCTACGGGCGCTACCTGCGGGAGTCGGCCGCTGAGATTGCGATCGCCAAGCATCTCTACGTGGCGACGAAGGGGGGCTGGTTCAGCGACCGCAGCGCCGCCTACCTGGCGAGCGGCAAGCCGGTCGTCGCCCAGGACACCGGGTTCGGCACGGCGCTGCCGACCGGCGCCGGCCTGCTGAGCTTCGCCGACCCGGACGGCGCCGCGGCGGCGGTGGAACAGGTCTCGGCGCGCCCGCGCGAGCACGCGCGCGCGGCCCGGCGGCTCGCCGAGGAGCACCTCGACGCGCGCCTCGTGTTGGGGCGACTGCTCGACCGACTGGAGGCGCGATGAGCATCGATTACCAGGACCGGTCGGTGACCGCCGAGAGCCTCGAGATCCTCGAGGTGACCCGCGAGACGGGGGAGCGCCTCGACGGCCACTTTCGGGTCATGGGCAGCGAGCGCCGGCTCGAGATCGTCGGCTGGGCGCTCGGCGAGGAGGCGATCGTGAGCGAGGTCGTGGTCGTCGCCGAGGGCACCCAGGCGGCCGCGGCGCCGCTGGCGGTCGAGCGCCCCGACGTCGCCGAGAAATATCCGGACCGGCCCGCCGCGGCGACCTGCGGCTTCCGCATCGAGCTCGCCGGCGAGGGCCACGGGCACAGCCTGCTCGAGCTTTTCGCGGTGCTCGAGGACGAGACCCGCGAGCCGCTGGGACGGATCCTGTGCCACTCGCGGTCCTAGCCGGCGCGATCGCCAACAAGCCGCGCAACGGCGGCGAGGCCTGGGTGCGCCTGAACTGGCTGCTCGGGCTGCGGCGGCTGGGCTGGGACGTCCTCTTCGTCGAGCGGGTGACCGGGCCGGTCGATCGGGAGGGGCGCCTGCACCTCGAAGCGGCGATGGCCGAGCATGGCCTCGGTGACTGCTGGGCGCTCCTCGACGAGCGCGGCGCCGGCGTCGCCGGCGTCCCGCGTGATGAGGTCGACGCGCTCAGCGCCGAGGCGAAGGTGCTCTTCAACCACAGCGGGCACCTGCCGCCGGGCCCGTTGCGGGACGCCCCGCGGTCGAGCGTCTACGTCGATCTCGATCCCGCCTTCACCCAGCTGTGGGACGCCGATCCAGGGGTGTCCTTCTCGGTCGGTGGTCACGACCGTCATGTCACCGTCGGGCTCGCCGTCGGATCGGGCGACTGCCGGCTGCCGGCCGGCGGCGTCGACTGGATCCCGACGCCGCCGCCGGTCGTCCTGAATCGGTGGCCGCAGGCACCTGCGCCGACGGGCGGGCCGTTCCGCTTCACCACGGTCGCCACCTGGCGCAGCCCCTACGGGGAGCTGTCGGTGGACGGCCGCATCGCGGGGGGAAAGCACCACGAATTCCGCCGGATGATGGACCTCCCGGGCCGCGTCGAGGAGGCCGACTTCGAGCTCGCGCTCGACATCCACCCCGGCGACGCGACCGACCTCGACGCCCTGCGCGGCGCGGGGTGGACGGTCGTGTCGCCGGCCGAGGTCGCGGCGACGCCCGCGGCGTTCGCCGCCTACGTGCGCGGCTCCGGTGCCGAGTTCTCCGTCGCCCAGGGCGCCTACGCCGTCTCCCGCTGCGGCTGGTTCAGCGATCGCACGGCCGCCTACCTGGCGAGTGGCCGGCCCGCGCTCGTCCAGGACACCGGCATCGGCACCGCGTTGCCGGTCGGCGAGGGCCTGCTCCCCTTCGCTGACCTCGCCGGCGCCGAGGAGGCGGCGCGGCGCCTGCTCGCCGATCAGGCGGGCCACGCCGACGCCGCCGGTGACCTGGCCCGCACCTACCTCGACTCCGATCTCGTACTCGGCAACCTGCTCGAACGGCTCGGGCTCGGCTCCTTGGTGTCGTGAACGGCGACACGCTGAAGATCCTGCTGGCGGGCATGGTCGCGGGCGACCCGTGGCAGGGGGGAGCGACGACCGCCGTGCTGCAGTACGTCGAGGGGCTGCGCCGGCTCGGGCACGAGGTGCTGGTGGTCGAGGCGGTCGAGTCCGCGGCGCTTCGCCCGGACGGCCCGGTTGTCACCTACTTCGCCTCGCTCGCCCCGCTCGCGGGTCGGGCCGCCTTGCTGGCGCGCGGCGGGACCGAGACGCTGGGCCTGTCCTACCGAGAGATCGAGCGGTTCGCCCGAGAGGCCGACCTGCTGCTGAACGTCTCCGGGATGCTGCGGGACGAGCGCCTCCTCGAGCCGATCGGAGTCCGCGCCTTCCTCGACCTCGATCCGGGCTTCAACCAGGTCTGGGCGGCGGAGGGCTTCGACTTCGGGCTCGACCGCCACACGCACTGCGTCTCGGTCGGGACCCGGATCGGCGAGTCGGACTGCGCGGTTCCGACCTTGGGGCGCAGCTGGATCCCGATCCTGCCGCCGGTCACGCCGGCGAGTTGGCCGCCGGCGGACGGGGCCGGGCGGGCGTGGACCACCGTCGGCAACTGGCGCAGCTACGGCTCGCCGACCCACGAAGGGTTGCGCTACGGCCAGCGCGCCCACTCGATGCGGGAGCTGATCGAGCTGCCGCGGCGGAGCGGTGCTCGCTTCGAGATGGCGCTCGGGATCCACCCCGACGAGCGCGACGACCTGGCGGCCCTGGAGGAGAACGGATGGAGCTTGGTCGACCCGCTCGCGGTCGCGGCGACGCCGAGCGCCTACGCGCGGTTCGTGCGCGGCTCGCGGGCCGAGCTCGGGATCGCGAAGCAGGGCTACGTCGCCAGTCGGGGCGGCTGGTTCAGCGACCGTAGCGCCGCCTACCTGGCCAGCGGTCGGCCGGTGGTCGCCCAGGACACCGGCTTCGGCGCCGCCTTGCCGACCGGGGCCGGGCTGCTCGCCTTCGACGACGTCGCGTCCGCCGCGGCCGCGATCGAGTCGGTCGAGGGCGACCTCGACCGGCATCGCCGCGCCGCCCGTGAGATCGCCGTCGAGTACCTCGACGCGGCGCGGGTGCTGCCCCTCCTGCTCGAGCGGCTCGCGGTCCCGGAGCGGGAGGTCGCGCGTTGAAGGCTCGGGTCCTCAGCCGCCGCGATTCCGAGTACCGGACCAGCTTCCCGATCGAGGAGCTCGAGGTCGAGCTGCCTGGGGAGGGGCGCTCGACGGTCGTCTGCAAGCGGCTCGACCGCGAGGCGCTGGACGAGGCCGCGCTGCTCGCCAAGCCGCTCTTCCTCCACGCCGACGAGCGCGAGGCCTTTGTCTACGAGCGGCTTCTGCCGCGCGGTCCGGCCGGGCCGCCGCGCTTCTTCGGGGCGGAGCGTGACGCGGACGGGAGTCGGCTCTTCATCGAGTGGATCGACGGTCGCGTCCTCTTCGAAGTCGGCGAGCGGGAGCTCTGGGAGGAGGCCGCCGGCTGGCTGGGTCGCTTCCATGCCGCCTTCGAAGGAGCGCTCCGCAGTCTGCCGGTCGGGGCGCCGCTGGTCGAGCGCGACGCCGATTTCCTCCGGCTCTGGCTCGTGCGGGCCCGTGCTTTCGCCGCCTCTGGGCGTGGCGGTGGCGCGGCGCTCGACTGGCTCGGGGCCAGGCACGAGCAGGTGGTGGAGGAGCTGACCGCGATGGGCCCGACCATCCTCCACGGCGAGTTCTACGCGTCGAACGTCTTGGTCGCCGCCGGGGAGGCGGGCTCGATCCGGGTCGTCCCGGTCGACTGGGAGCTCGCCGGCCCTGGTCCCGGTGCGCTCGACCTGGCGGCGTTGGTCTGCGGTTGGCCGGCGGCCGACCGGGAGGCGATGCGTCGCGCCTACGGTCGCGGCAGTGGCCGCGAGCTCGCCGCCCGAGATCTCGACCTGGCGCGCCTGCAGGTCGCGGTCCAGTGGCTCGGCTGGGCGCCGCCGGAGTGGGAGCCGCCCCCGGGGCAGCGCCGTGACTGGACCGCCGAAGCGGTCGAGATCGCCGAAGGGCTGGAGCTCTGAGTGGAGCCTCGCTTCCTCATCGTCAACGCTGACGACCTCGGGCTGTGCGAACCGGTCAACGACGGCATCTTCGCCGCCCACGAGAGCGGCATCGTGACCAGCGCGACCCTGATGGTCCGCCAACCGGCCGCGGCCGCGGCGGCGAGACGAGCGGCCTCGATCCCGTCCCTCGCGATGGGCCTCCACCTCGACCTCGGCCAGTGGGACTACGTCGACGGCGAATGGACCGTCGCCTACCACCGCTGTGACACCGAGAGGCCTGACGCCATCGAGACCGAGTGCCGAGCCCAGGTCGACCTCTTCCGCTCCCTGACCGGCCGCGATCCGAGCCACCTCGACTCCCATCAGCATGTCCACCTCTCCGAGCCGGCGGCGAGCGTCGTCGTCGCCCTCGCGACCGAGCTGTCGGTCCCGCTCCGCAACCGCGAGGTTCCCTTCGAGGGCGGCTTCTACGGCCAGGACGGCAAGGGCACGCCCTATCCCGAAGCGATCGCTCCGGCCGCCCTCATCTCCCTCCTCGCATCGCTGCCACCGGGCTGGAGTGAGCTCGGTTGCCACCCGGCAGCCGGCCCGGTGCCGAGCTCATACGACGCCGAGCGCCGCACCGAGCTGGCCACCCTCTGCGATCCGCGCGTCCGCGAAGCCCTCGCG
>JBOGYZ010000334.1:0-5054 GCA_050697015.1 Solirubrobacterales bacterium | reverse complement strand
CAGGGCCGTGGCCGAGACGGCCCTTCCCTTTCCCGGGCGCCAGCTTCAAGGGGCCGTGGCCGAGACGGCCGCAGCCCTTTCCCGGGCGCCAGCTTGCGAGGCCTCATCCCTTTCCCCGGGCGCCAGCTTCCCAACGCCCCATCCCTTCCGGGCGCCGGCCACCAGCGCCCCTACCGCGCCAACGGCCTGTACTCCCCGCCGTGGAAGACCAGGGGGGTGCCGTCGGCGGTCGTCAGGTCGGTGACGGCGCCGGTGAGGATCACGTGGTCGCCGGCGGCGATCACGTCCTGGAGGTCGCAGGCGACCCAGAGGAGGGCGTCGTCGATCGCGGGGAGGCCGTCGCGATCGGTCCAGGCGACGCCGGCCCACTTCTCAGCGGGCGGCGCCTTGGTGGCGAAGGAGCGGGCGACGGGCTCTTGGCCGTCGTGGAGGACGCTGACGGAGAAGCGGTCGGCGGCCTGGACGGCGAGCAGGGTGCGGGAGCCCCGATCGAGGCAGGCGAGCATCAGCATCGGCTCGATCGAGAGGGAGCAGACGGCGTTCGCGGTCGCCCCGGCGGGACCGTCCTCACCGTGGGTGGCCACGATCGTGACCCCGGTCGGGAGGCTTGCCATCGCGGTTCTGAAGCGGTCTGGAGTGGGTGCGGTCATTGGCGGACGATCTGGATCGGCGCCAAACAATATGATCCGCGCCGCGTGCGTCCGAAGACGATGATCCTGATAGCCGCGGTGGTCGCCGCCGCCCTCGGCATCTCCGCCTGTGGATATGGCGAAGAAGGCCTTGCTGTGAAGTCGGGCGATGCCAACTACAACGGCGCCGTGCTTTTCGCCCAGCATTGCTCCGGCTGCCACACGCTGAGCGCGGCCGGGACCCAGGGCAGCGGCAACCGCGGCGAGCGGACCCAGGGCCCGAACCTGAACCAGCGGGAAGAGAGCGTCAACGACGTGCTCTTCGCGGTCCGCAACGGCGGCTTCTCCGGCGCGATCATGCCGCAGAACATCGTCGTCGGCAAAGAAGCCGAAGAGGTGGCGGAATTCGTCGCCAAGTACGCGGGTTCCGACGCCAAGGAATCTCCACGCCCCGGCGTGGAAACCGGCCCGGCCGAACCGTAGAGCCCGACCGATGCTCGACCTGAAGCTGCTCCGCTCCGAACCTGAGCGGGTCAAGGCGGCTCTGGCGCGGCGCGGCGCGGGCGGTGAGGTCGATGAGCTGCTGACCCTCGACGCTCGTCGGCGCGAGCTGCTGCCGCAGGTCGAGGACGCCCAGGCGGAGCGCAACGCCGCCTCCAAGCGGATCGGAGAGATCAAACGCGAGGGCGGCGACGCCGAGGCGGAGATCGCCGCGGTCGGGCGCCTGCGGGAGACGATCGACGCCGGCAAAGAGGAGCTGGAGGCGATCGAGGGCGCGCTGCGCGAGCTGACCCTGGCGCTGCCCAACATCCCCGACGACGACGCGCCCGACGGGATGGCCGAGGAGGACGCGGTGGTGATCCGCGAGGAGGGGGAGAAGCCGAGCTTCGACTTCGAGCCGCGCGACCACCTCGACATCGGCACCGAGCTGGGCGTGATCGACATGGAGGCCGGGGCGCGGCTCTCCGGCTCGCGCTTCGCCTACCTGAAAGGGGATCTGGTGCTGCTCGAGCTGGCGCTGGTGCGGCTGGCGATCGACATCGTCCGCGCCGAGGGCCACGAGCCGGTGATCCCGCCGGTGCTGGTCCGGGCGGAGGCGCTGGAGGGGACCGGCTACTTCCCCGAGGCCCGCGACCAGATCTACGAGATCGAGAAGGACGACCTCTTCCTCACCGGCACCTCCGAGGTCGCGCTGGCCGGACTGCACGCCGACCAGATCCTCGAAGCCGACCAGCTGCCGCTGCGCTACTGCGCCTTCTCAACCTGCTTTCGCCGCGAGGCGGGCGCCGCCGGCCGCGACACTCGGGGGATCTTCCGCGTCCACCAATTCGACAAGGTCGAGATGTTCTCGTTCGTCGCGCCGTCGGAGTCGAAGGCCGAGCACGAGCGTCTGCTTTCGATCGAGGAGAAGATCCTCGGCGAGCTGGAGATTCCGTACCGGGTGGTCAACATCGCGGTGGGCGATCTCGGCGCGCCCGCGGCGAAGAAGTACGACTGCGAGGCGTGGATCCCGTCCCAGAGCCGTTTCCGCGAGGTGACGTCGTGCTCCAACACGACCGACTACCAGGCGCGTAGGCTGAGTTGTAGGTATCGACCCGGCGACGGCGAATCTCCGGAGGCGGTGCATACTCTGAACGGGACCGCTACGGCAGTGGGAAGGACGATCATCGCCTTGATCGAGAATCGACAGGAAGCGGACGGGAGCTTTTCGCTACCCAGTTCTTTGCATAGCTACGGCGCGCCTGACAGAATTTCGGCGCAATGAGCACTACCGTCCGTGAAGCACGCCGCGTCGTCCTCTGTGACGACCACGAGATTGTCCGCGAGGCGATCAAGGCCCGCATGTCCGATTCGAGCGTCGTCGAGATCGTCGGCGAGGCCTCGAACGGCCGCGATGTGGTCGACGTGGTCAAGGAGTTGGAGCCCGACGTCCTGATCATCGATGTCGAGCTGCCCAAGCGCGACGGCATCGAGGCGACCCGCGAGGTGCTGAAAGTGCGCCCGCGGACCAAGGTCATCATCTTCACCGCCCACGCCCAGCCCGACCTGCTGGCGCTGGCGCTGCGCGCCGGGGCCTCCGGCTACGTGCTGAAGTCGGCGCCGGCCGAGGACATCGCCAAAGCGGTCAAAGCCGTGACCGGCGGCGGGACCTTCCTCGGCGGCGACTTCGCCGGCGGCAAGCCGTCGGAGGTCGAGAAACTGCTCGAGCTGTCGCCGCGCGAGCGGCAGATCCTCGAGCTGCTCGCCGAGGGCCTACGGGTGAAAGAGATCGCCGAGCGGCTACAGCTGAGCCCGGCGACCGTCCACACTCACGTGCGCAACGCGATCGCCAAGCTCGAGGTGGATACCCGGACCGAGGCGGTCGCGCTGGCCGTCAAGTTCAGCTATCTCGGGGCCGGCGGGACGGCCTAGGCCGGATCCTTGGGCTTGAAGTCCAGCGCGCAGCCGTTGATGCAGTAGCGCATCCCGCCTGCCTCGGCCGGTCCGTCCTCGAAGACGTGCCCCAGGTGGGCGTCGCAGTTCTTGCAGACGACCTCGGTGCGGCGCATGAACAGGCTGTTGTCGGAGCGCAGTTCGACGTGCTCGAGGTTCTTCGGCTCGGTGAAGCTCGGCCAGCCGGTGCCTGAGTCGAACTTGGTGTCGGAGTCGAACAGCTCCGTGCCGCAACAGACGCAGTCGTAGCTGCCCTCGGTGTGGTTGTCCCAGAAGGGACCGGTGAAGGCGCGCTCGGTGCCGGCCTTGCGGGTGACCTCGTACTGCTCCGGGGTCAGCTCCTGGCGCCACTGCTCATCAGTTTTCTCCACTTTCGTGGCCATATCGTCCATTCTCCTTTCGTCTCTGAGTCCAGGGTACGCCGTCTTCCTTACGAGCTTGTGACGCCGGCCGACCTAGGTAGGGATGCGCATGCGCTTCTCATTCCTGGTTTTCGCGGCCGTCGCGGTGGCGGTGCTGGTCTTCGCCGGCGCCGCGAGCGCCCGCGGGATCAGCAAGGGTCCGCGCGCCCAGCAGTCCTTCGCCTTCAGCAGCGAAGAAGTCGCCCCGGCCTCGACCTGCCCGGGGCAGACCGCGATGAACCTCTCCGCCGACGAACAGGCGGGCGTGATGCTCTGCATGACGAACTACGCGCGCGCTGCCCACGGCCTCGTCCCGCTGGCGCTGAACCGCCAGCTCGGGCGCGCCGCCGAACAGAAGTCGGCCGACATCGTCGGCTGTGACGAATTCAGCCACGAAGCGTGCGGCCGTCCCTTCCAGTTCTGGATCCAGCGCTACGGCTACCTGAAGGGGTGCTGGCGGGCGGCCGAGAACATCGCCTGGGGGACCGGCAGCTACGCGACCGTGGGCTCGATTTTCACCGCCTGGCTGGAATCCCCGGAGCACCACGCCAACATCCTCGGCCCGTACCGCGAAATCGGGATCGGCATGCGCGACGGCGAGGTCGAAGGCGAAGAAGACGCCGCCGTCTGGACGCAGGACTTCGGCAGCCACAAGTGCTGATCGCCCGCTGTGCCTTTTGCGCCTCATAGGCGCATAAAGAACAGCCGGTGGGGGGACGCCTAGGATGGCGGCTTGCCCGCCTTCTATGAGCACGACGGCAAGGGGTATCTGGCGACGGGGCTGACCCGCGGACCCTGGGACCCCGGGGCGCAGCATGCTGGGCCGCCCGCGGCGCTTCTCGGGCGCGAGCTCGACCTGCTGCCGGAAGCCGCGGACTTTCAGGTCTGCCGGGTCACCTTCGAGATCCTGCGCTCGATCCCGATCGGGCCGGTGGAGGTGGAGGCGCGGATCGTGCGGCCGGGACGGCGAGTGCAGATGCTGGAGGCCGAGCTGCGGGTCGACAGCGAGGTGCTGATGATGGCGCGCGCCTGGCGGCTGCGCACGGCGCCGGTCGACCTGCCCGCCGAGGCGGTCGCGATCCCGCCGGGACCGACGCTGCCGGCGGAGCCCGGCCCGTACAACTTCTTCCCGACCGGGGAGGACGAGGGGTACCACACGGCAATGGAGATCCGGTTCGTCTCCGGCGCCTTCACCGAGATCGGCCCGGCGAGCGCCTGGCTGCGGATGCGCCACCCGCTGGTCGAGGGCGAGGAGCCGACCCCGTTGCAGCGGACCCTGATCGCCGCCGACGTCGGCAACGGGATCTCAAACGCGGTCGACTTCCGCCGCTTCCTGTTCGTCAACGTCGACCTGACCGTGCAGCTGGAGCGACTGCCGGAGGGCGAGTGGGTCTGCGTCGACGCCGTCACCCTGCCGCGCGAGCGCGGCAACGCCACCGCCGAGTCGGTCCTCAGCGACGCGCGGGGCCGCCTCGGCCGCGCCCTGCAGACCCTCCTCGTCGCCGAGCGGTAGGGGGTTGCGGCCGCTCCGGCCGTCCGAGTTACGTCCCGGGCGTCTCGGACACGGCCCTGGCAGGCTGTGGCCGTGTCC
>JBOGYZ010000333.1:0-31157 GCA_050697015.1 Solirubrobacterales bacterium | reverse complement strand
CGCGGCGGGTTCGCTGCCGCGACTGTGGGTTCGGCGCTGGCGCGAGGACCCGGATCGGATCGCGCTCGTGGATCTCGGCGACAACGGGCGAGAGATCGATGCCGCCCAGGTTCTCCGGCGGACGGAGCGCCTGGCGGGACTGCTCGCGAGTCGTGGCGTGGCTGCCGGGGACCGCATCCTCTTCAGCGGCGAGCCGACGGTCGAGTACCTGCTTCTCTACGTCGCCGCGCTGCGACTGGGCGCCACCGTCGTTCCGGCCAACACCGGATACCGTGAGCGAGAGCTCGCCCACATCGCCACCGACAGCGGAGCATCCTTCGCTGTGATCGACGATGAGACGCGCGGAGAGTGGCTCGGCCTGCCATCGATCATGCCTCGTGAGGCGGCCTCCGCCCCCGAAGATGATCATCGTCCGCCGCTCGACCAGGCGGCGGGGGGAGACCTGGCGATGGTCGCCTACACGTCCGGCACGACCGGTCGCCCGAAGGGCGCCATGCTCACGCACGGAAACCTTCTCGCCAGTGCGGTCGGGGTCGGGCACGCCTGGCAGTGGAGCAGCGGCGACGGGCTGATCCTGGCCCTGCCGCTCTTCCACCTGCATGGCCTCGGGGTCGGGGTCAACGGGAGCTTCGCCGCGGGAGCCCGGATCCTGCTGGTCGGGTCGTTCGACGCGGTCGCCGTCACGGAGGCGGCGCGGCGCGCGGACGCGACGATGTTCTTCGGGGTGCCGACGATGTATCAGCGACTCGCCGCCCTCGCCGAGGAGCGCCCCGAGACGGCCACGGCGCTGGCGTCTCTTCGCATCATGGTGTCCGGTTCCGCCCCTTTGCCCGCCGACCTGTGGCGCCGGATCGAGGAACTGACCGGAGAGACAATCCTCGAGCGCTATGGGATGACCGAGACCGTGATGTTGTTGTCGAACCCCTACGAGGGCGAGCGTGTCCCGGGCACGGTCGGCTTTCCACTGCCCGGGGTCGAGGCCCGCCTCGCGGGTGGTGGGCCGACCGGCGAGATCGAGGTGCGCGGGCCCAACGTCTTCCAGGGTTATCTCGGCAACGAAGAGGCGACGACGACGGCCTTTACCGAGGACGGATTCTTCCGCACCGGGGACCTAGGCTCGGTGGACACGACCGGTCGGTTCTCGATCGTCGGAAGGCTGAAGGAGCTGATCATCTCCGGCGGTTACAACGTCTATCCACGCGAGATCGAGGAGGTGCTCGAGGAGCACGGCGCGGTTCGGACGGCCGCGGTCTGCGGGCTGCCTTCGGCCGAGTGGGGCGAGCTGATCGCCGCCGCGATCGTGCCGACGGATCCCGCGGACCCGCCCTCCGCGGAGGAGCTCTCGGTCCACTGCGCCGAGCGCCTGGCGGGCTACAAGAAGCCGCGCCGCTTCGTCTTTCTCGAGGCGCTGCCCCGGAACGCCATGGGGAAGATCTCGCGTACCGAGCTGGCAGCCGCGTTCGACTGAGGGCTCTGCCGGATCGGCGGAGATTCAGGTACGTCCCGTGCCTTACGCCCCAGGAATGACGACCAGCTTGGTGCCCGGAGATTCCGACTGGCGTTGCCAGGCGGACGGCAGCTGGGAGAGCGGCGTGGGCTCATGGCTGATGGTCACGGTGCCGGCAGCAATGTCGTCGAGGATCTCCTCGGTGGCGCGATGAAGCTCCTCCGCCGAGGTTCGCGCCCCCGAGTGGCCGATGATCCTGACCCCGCGCGCTCGCAGCGGCACCCCCGACATCAGGCTGCGAGGACCCGCCGACTGACCGAAGTTGATCAGGACGGCACCGGTGCTCGCGGCGTCCAGTGCCGCCGCCGCCGGCTCGCCCCACAGGGGGTCGAAGATCACGTCGACCTGTCCCTCGGACGCGGCCAGGATCGCCGCCGTGGTTGCCGCGTTGTCGTCCTCGCCCAGTCGGACCGTCGCTGCCGCCCCGAGGTTCGACGCGTGGTCAAGGCGCGCGCGGCTGCGGCCGACCGCGACGACGCGGGCCACACCCGCCTGTCGGCATAGCTGCACGAGGAACTCGCCGACCACGCCGGTGGCGCCGAGTACGACCACGTGCTTGCCGGCGAGCGGGCCGGACTCGGCGATGGCGCGCTCGATCAGCAGCTTTGCGCTCGCCCCCGAAGAGCCTGCCGCCGCGATCAGCTCAGCAGAGAGGTCCGTCCGGGCGGGCGAGACGCGCGACCGCGAAGCGCGGGACGGCGCCGTGGCTCCCTCGGGGATGAGGACGTACTCGGCAAAACACCCCTGCTGACCGTACCCGGGATGGACAACTTCGACCCTGACCCTGGTTCCGGGGCTGAGCTCATCACTCTCGACCACCGTGCCGACGCCCTCGAGGCCCGGTACGTAGGGGAGCTGGGGTGGTCCATCGTAGAAACGGCCGGAGGCGATGAACAGCTCGACCGGCTGGAGGGCGGCAGCCTCGATGCGGACGAGGCAGTGGCCGGCGGGACGGCTGGGCATCGGCATGACGCCGACCTCTGGTGCCGTCCCGATGTCTCGCACGATCGCTGCCTGCATGGTCCTTGATCTCTCGGCGTTCATGGGTCCCTTCGAATACTTTCGGTACGTGGACGCCCGGCGAGCGCCGAACGTAGCTCAGGGGAGAGGAGGGCGTCGCGACTCGTGGCGAAACCCTGATCGTCACCGGTGTGGCTCGGCCAGATGTCTTGGAGGTGACGCTTCATCTCGGCGATCGATCCCGGGGACAGACCCGCTGCCCGCTTGACGAGCTGGTCGACCGCGGAATCGAGGGCGCCTGTCGACACGAGATTCGAGACCAGACCTCGCCGCATCGCCTCCTCCGATTCGATCGTGCGGGCCGTCAAGAGAAGCTCCGATGCGAATGCCCAGCCGACGACCCGTGCCAGGCGCGCGACATCGGGGCGCGCGATCACGATCCCGTGTCTGGCCGCCGGGATGCCGAATCGTGCGCGGTCGGAGGCGACCCGCAGGTCGCAGGCGCAGGCGACCTCGAGGCCGGCGCCGACAGCGGCGCCGTCGATGACCGCGACGACAAGCTTGGGTGAATTCTCGAGCGAGGAGAGAAAGGCCTCGACCGCGGCGAGGTGGGCGTCCACGCGGGCGCCGGCGTCGTCTGCCGACGTCATCTCGGCAAGCTGGTCGAGATCTGCTCCGCCGCTGAACACGGACTCGCTCGATGACCTGATCAGGATCACTCGCACATCGGGGTCGGAGTCGGCCTGCGCGATGGCGTCCGTCGCCTCACCCCACATCTGAAAGAGCCAAGCGTTACTTCGCTCGGCTCGATCGATGAGAAGGGTGCCGACAGGACCTTCTCTCGCCAATCTGATGTACCCGCTCGCGGGGTCAGCCACGGGGCAGCCTCCTCTCACTCTTGCCGTCGATCAGGTACTATGCACTCTACATGAGACTAGGCCGACTGGCAGGAGGATCGCTCGCGATCGCAGTGAGCGCAGGAGGGGAGACGCGCGTGCTCGACGTGGGACGGGCGCTCAAGCAGCCCGCGGCGCTCGATATCGACGGTCTGAGTGCGCTACCTCGTCTCCTCGGAGACTCGCTATCCGGGGATTGGCGCCCTCTGATCGATGGATGGGACGAATTGCGCGATCCCCTCGCGGAGCTTCTCGAACGCACGGGTAACGGCGATCTCGGAGGCGCACTGCACGAGCTCGATGACGACGTGCTCGCCGCCCCGCTTCCCAGTCCGACGAGTCGGATCTTCGCCCTGGGCGGCAACTTCGATAAACACATCCAGGATGCGTCGAGAGTGGCTCTGGGGATCGATGACGACCTGAGCGCGGCCCTGGCACGACGCCGTGCCCAAGGCCCCTGGGGCTTCATCGTCCTTCCCGACACGCTGGCCGGCCCGGGCACGGAGATTCGCGCGCCCGAGGGGATCCAAAAGGTCGACTACGAGGGTGAGGTGGCGGTGATCCTCGGTGCCGGGGGTCGTGCTCTCGACGCCGCCGAGCTTCAGGTCTGGGGCTTCTCGGCCTTCAACGACTTCAGCTTGCGCGACACCGCCTTCCAGCTGGGCGAGCCCTACGACGCCGGACCGATGGCGTGGAGCCTGCAGAAGAATTTCGATACGGGCAGCAGCATCGGCCCCTGGGTCGTGGTCGACGAGCCATTCGATGTCGACCAGATCGACATCTCCTTGCGCGTCAATGGCGAGCTCCGCCAGCGGGGAAACACGAAAGAAATGATCTTCACTTTCGGCGAGACCTTTGAGCACCTGTCGAGGTTCCTGACCCTGAAATCTGGCGACATCCTCGCTTCGGGAACTCCGAGCGGTACGGCACTCGAGACCGGTTTGGACGGGCCGTTCTTGGACGTCGGCGACGTCACCGAGCTCGAGGTCGAAGGCGTCGGTGTTCTCCGCAACGTCGTCGCCGCGTCCGTCTGACCGGTGCCGCGGGCCGCACTAATTCGCCGGCACGGGCAATTTCCGGTCGTTGGATCGGTGCCAGATCCCGAGGCCGGCGAGGACGCGGTGCTGGTCGATATGGTCGTCGCCGCCCTGAACCCCGTGGACCTGCGGGTCAGCGAGGGGAACGTCGGGCGCGATGCGACGCTCCCCCGGATCGTCGGCCTGGAGGGCGTCGGATTCTGCGATGGAGAAACGGTCCTGGTCTCAGGCAGAGGATTGGGCCTGGAATCCGATGGCACCCTGGTCGAGCGACTGGCGGTTGCTCGGTCCGCTCTCCGACCCGTGCCGTCCGGTGCCGACCTTCCCCAGGCGGCGTGCTGCGGAGTCGTCGGAGCGACGGCGGTCCGGGTCGCCAAGCTGGCCCAGCCCGCTGCCGCGGATCGGCTCCTCGTCTTGGGAGCCGGCGGCGCGGTCGGCCAGGCGCTCTGCCAGTTGCTTCGTTCGAGGGTCAGTACCGTCGTCGGACAGGCGAGATCCCCGGAGAGCGTGGCGGTGGTCGAGCAATCAGGTGTCGAACCGCTTTGGGTGACCGAGCCCGGCGAGCTGGGAGAGGCCGTCCGGAGTCTGGCGCCTACCGTCATTCTGGACGGTCTCGGGGGCGACTGGACGACGGCGGCGATCGAGGCGATGCCGGCACGCGGGCGGCTCGTTCTCTACGGGGCCGCCGGCGATGCGACGCGCACCGGGTTTGAGGGCGTCAGCTTCTATCGACGGAGCCTGTCGATGCGTGGCTACAGCGGCATGACCGAGGATCCCGAGTTGCTGACCGAGGCTGTTGACCAAGCCTTGAAGTCTGTGGGCGAAGGGAGCCTGACCTTCCCGATCGCAGCCAGCCTGCCTTTGGAGCGGGTGAGTGAGGCCTATGCCTTGCTCGCCGATCCGACTGTGCGCGGGAAGATCCTGGTCGCCCTGACTTCGACCGAGATCGTCGAAAGGGCGATGTGAGTTCGCTGCAGCCGGCCCAGGGCTTCGAGCATCGCGAGCTATTCGACGACGAGCACCGGACCTTTCGGGAGAGCTTTCGCCGGTTTCTGAACGAGGAGGTGGCTTCCGCGCATCGCGATTGGGAACGCGCCGGCATCATTCCCCGGGCGCTGTGGAGCCGGGCTGGTGAACTTGGCTTCCTGGCCTTCGCCGCGGATGAGCGCTTCGGCGGCGCAGGGGTCGAGGACTTCCGCTTCAACGCCGTCATCGGCGAAGAGGCCCAGCGTGCGGGCGTCGCGAGCTTCGGGGTGGGACTTACCAATCACAGCGACGTCTGCCTTCCCTACCTCCTCGATCACGGGACCGAGGAACAGCGGGATCGGTGGTTGCCGGGAGTCGTCAAAGGAGACTTGGTGACGGCGATCGCGATGACCGAGCCAGGGGCGGGGAGCGACCTCGGCGGCATACGCACCCGCGGTATTCGCGAGGATGGTGGCTGGGTGGTGAACGGCGCGAAGACGTTCATCACTTGTGGCGGGAGCGCCGATCTGGTGATCACCGTGGTCAGGACGAATCCCGAAGACCGCCTCGGCGGACTGACCTTGATGGTCCTCGAGCGCGAGATGCCCGGTGTCTCGGTCGGCGGGCTCATACCGAAGATCGGACTCCACGCCCAGGACACCGCCGAACTTATCTTCACCGACGTCAGGGTCCCGGACGAGAACGTTCTCGGTGGAGCGGGTGAGGGCTTTGGCATGCTCCTCTCCCATTTGCCGCAGGAGCGGATGACGATCGCGGTCGCCGCGGTGGCCGCTGCTCGTGGCGCCTTGGTCGAAACGATCGACTACGTGCGTGACCGTACGGCATTCGGCCGGCCCATCTCGGATTTCCAGGCGTCACGCTTCTCCTTGGCGCAGATGTTCGCCGATCTCGAAGTGGGGCAGGCATATATCGACCAGGCGATTCGAGATCTCGTCCTGAACCGGCTGATGCCCGAGCACGCCGCTGTGGCCAAGCTGTGGGCCACCGAGATGCAGGGAAGAGTCGTCGACGGCTGCCTGCAGCTTCATGGCGGGTATGGATATACGACCGAGTACCCCATAGGCCAGCGGTACGTCGACGCGCGCGTCACCCGCCTCTATGGCGGGACCAGCGAGATCATGCGGGAGATCATCGGGCGGGCCTTGATCGGCTCGAAGGGAGGGGCGTCGCGATGAATCGGTCGATGCCCGCGAAATTCACCGAGCTCACGAATCTCACGCCTATCGACATAGGTACTGATCTACGCATCCAGGCCCTGACCGGCTCCCATGTGCAGATCGTCCGCACGGAAGTCCAACCCGGGGCGGAATTCGCCCCCCATCGACATCCCCATGAGCAGATGGTGGTCGTCCTCCACGGTGCCATCGAGTTCGAGATCGATGGCGAGCGCCAGACCCTCGGGCCGTCGGGAGTGTTCTACTTCGCACCTGACTCACTGCACGGCGCCCGGGTCCCCGGCGATCGCCCGGCGATCCTGCTCGAGGTCTTCGCTCCTCCTCGTGAGGATTACCGTGACGGCGTCACCGGCGCCGACCACGACGAACCCAGATAGGGCAAGGAAGGTCCAGGTTCGCCTACCCGGCCCCCTGTGGGGGGCCGAAACGCATCAGATCGGGATCGTCGTAGCGGTGGCGTCCGCGGCGGCGAGGACGTCGAGGCCCGTCGCCGATCAACTCCTCGCAGAGCAGATCAAGCGATCTTCCCTCGCCCTCGCAGACGACGATCGTGGCCGGCTTCTCCGGGGCGGCGGGCACGATCAGTACCCCTCCAGCAGAAGGTCGAAATGGAGGGCGGCAGAACTCGGGATCACCAGGCCGCCCTTTCGGAAGACCAGACCGAACCCGGCAAGCTCGGCGATCGCCTCTCGTCGGGTTTTCCGCAACGTCGCCGCCGCGTCCGGCTGACCGGTGCCGCGGGCCGCACTAATTCGCCGGCACGGCCAACTTCCGGACCTTGGATTGGTGCCAGATCCCGAGGCCGGCGAGGACACGGTGCTGGCCGATATGTCGTCGCCGCCCTCGGCCTGATCCTCAGCCGCCGGCGCCGGAGGGCTGGTTGGCGAT
The DNA here is from genome assembly GCA_050697015.1 of Solirubrobacterales bacterium. GTDB lineage: Bacteria > Actinomycetota > Thermoleophilia > Solirubrobacterales > 70-9 > VAYN01. The sequence continues at coordinate 23,707 of JBOGYZ010000333.1, read as the reverse complement.
GACGCGGCGCGACCGTAGCTCTGGACCGGGGAGGAAGCGAGTGCGTAATCGCGGGAATCCCCGCCTATCGCCGCATATCCACCCTCATCTCAGCCACTGGTGGCTCGATGAGGGGAAAGAAGGGAGGCGGTTTAAACGGACGCCCTGGACCCCAGATGGCCCCTTTGCAGGGCTTTCGAGGCGATGGAGCTAGGCGGATTCGAACCGCCGACCTCCTGGGTGCGATACGGGCTCGCGAACGACGTCTCAAACGCTCAATTCCGCATTCTAGAGCGGAGAAGCGGCCGGTTTTTGTCGGAGGCCCGAGGCGGATGTACGCGCCGATATGCACCGATATACGGCGATGTTGGGCACTCGTAGCGGTGAGTGCCCAATAATGCCGATGCGCGGTTCAAACTGCGAGTTCGGTCTTCCTCCGGGGTTCTGCGGGCGCGTCGTTCGCACCTTCCGTAGCAGGACCTCCACTGCCGACGGGCCTGAGACCGGTGCCCGGTCACCCAGGTCCAGCTCAAGCCGGCAGGGCGCTGCTCAGCCGTGGCCCGACCTCCTCGAGGGCGCGGCGCACACGTCGGTCGAAGCTCGCCACGTCCGCCTCCAGCCGCTCGGCGGTCGCGATGGCGAAGCCGTCGGCGAGGCTGACGCCGAGGGCGCGACGTCGGGCCGCCAGGCGGGCCGCCGCGGCGTCGGGGGCCGACGTCCGGATGCCCAGCGAGGCCATCGCGTCGACCGCGGCGCGGAGGGTGCGCTCGTCCTCGGCAGGACGCACCAGCGCCTCCGCGTAGTTGATCGTGCAGATCACCAGCTCGGTCCCCGCAGACGCGAACCGCCTGAAGGCCTCCCGCGCGGCGGGATGGTGTGCGTCTGCCCGGTCGAGTGCCGCGATCACGACATCGGTGTCGAGGACGCAGATCGCCACCGGCCTACTCTGGGCTCAGCCGCGCTCTTCGGAGCGGAGCTTCTCCAGGTGGCCGGGCTCGTAGAGCCCGTCGAAGACCCCCAGGGCGGACTCTAGGTCCGGCGCCGCGCGGTGGACGACGATGCGATCGGCGCCCTCGGCCTCGATCACGACCTCGTCCCCGGGCCGTAGACCCGCCGCCTCGAGGCTCTCGACCGGCAGGGTCACCTGGTGCTTCGTGGAGATCCGTGGCATCCCCTTTACTTTAGCGTAAAGGAGGATGATTCCCTGAATTCGTCAGGAATCGAGAAGCGACCGTGGTCCGTGGTGATTAGCGTCGCGACCGAGGTCGGTTGACCGAAGAGCCGATCGCGTTCGAGGCGACCCTGGTCCACGAAAGGAGAGAGACCGATGAAGACGATGATGTGTAGGCAACTGGGCGGTCCCTGCGACCACGCCCATCGCGGCGGGAATGCGAACGAGGTGATCAAAGCGCAGGATCGTCACCTCAAAGAGGTGGTCGCGGAAGGCGATACGGCGCACGAGCAGGCACTCTCGGAGATGAAGAATCGCTGGAAGCACGCGATCTCGGGGATGGGGTGGTACCGAAAGGCCAAACGGGACTTCGCGAACCTACCCCAGGACTGAAGCGAGGTACCCCAGGGACCAGGACGAACCGGCAACCAACACCACGTCGTCATCGATCCGGTGCAGGACCGGTCCGAGCGCCCCTCCTCTGGTCGATGCGGTCTGCACCACCGGGCCCTGCTTCTCCGATGGAGCTAGGCGGATTCGAACCGCCGACCTCCTGGGTGCGATCCAGGCTCGCGAGCCGCTCCCCTGGGCGGCAATTCCGCATTCTAGAGCGGAGAAGCGGCTGGTTCCTGTCGGAGCCCAGAGGCCGATGTACATGCGGATATGCAGGGATATGAAGCGATTCGGGCACTCGTGCTTATGAGTGCCCGATATCCGAGGAGCCCGGTTCAAACTGGAGACTTGCTACTGACATACAACGTGTGTACATTGATCTCATGGCTCGCACCACCGAGGAAACCCCGAGATTCAAAGGCCAGCGGCTCAGCCTTCGCGTCGAGAACAGGGACCGGGAGCTCTTCGATCGCGCCGCCGACGCCAACCGCGAGACGCTGACGCAGTTCCTGGTCGCCGGGGGACGTGAGCGCGCCGAGCGCCTGCTCGCCGACCGCACCCGCTTCCAGCTTTCCCCTGATGCCTGGGAGGAGCTGGTCGCGATCATGGATCGGAAGGCGAAGCCGAATCCGAAGCTCGCGAGGTTCTTCTCGCGTCGTTCAGACGCCTAGGTCCGCGTGGCGACGCTACGCGGTCCGAGACCGCTCGGGCGCAAGGACACCCGCGACGGCTTCTACTGCGGCGTGGCATCGCTGGACACCTGGCTGGTCGAGCACGCGACGGGCGCCGACGCCGCCCGCTCGGCCCGCTCCTACGTCGTCATCGACGAGGAGCAGGACCGCACCGTCGGCTACCACGCGCTGACCGTCGCCTCGCTCGAGCGCGAGGAGGCGACCGGCCGGGCGTCGCGAGGAATGCCCCGCCACCCGATCCCGGCGATGCTCCTGGCCCGACTGGCGGTCGAGGAGTACGTCCAAGGGGAGGGGGTCGGGGCGATGCTTCTGGCCGACGCGATGCAGAGGACGCTTCTGGTCGCCGAAGAGACCGGGATCCGCCTGCTCCTGGTCCATGCGGTCGATGAGGAGGCGAGGGGTTTCTATCTCCACTACGGCTTCGAACCCTCTCCGTCGGATCCGATGAACCTGCAGCTCCTGATCAAGGACATCCGGGCGACGATCGAGGGCGGATGACCTAGTGGCGGCCCCAGTTGAGCGTCGATGTCGGTGGCCACGGTCGGAGCCGTCAGCGTGAGGACATCGGCCTGCGCCCAGGACGAACCTTCTTTCCAGTACCGCGTCGGGAAGCCGTCTTCTTCGGTTTTCAATGGCGGGATCTGGTGAACGAATTCTTCTATTTCGAGCGAGAAGAGCACTTTGTACTGGCCTCCCTGGAGTCTCCCGACCGAGTAGGCGCCCACGCTGTTCGTCCGGGTGCACTTGGCTCTCTCCTGTCCGACGGTGTTCCACCAAAGGCTTCTCCGGCGAACCTGAGGGCCGGCGCCACGCAAACAAACCAGGATCCCTGCCGGTCGCGGGCTCTGCCTGGCGTCTCCCGGCGCGATCCTACGGTCGACGACGTGACGCGGTGAGACGCACATAGCTCGGCATAGTCTCCGGCTCGGGCTCATAACCCGAAGGTCGCAGGTTCGAGTCCTGCCCCCGCAATTGAGAGATCCCCGTCGACTACCCGGGAAGATCGAAGCCGACGGATCCAAGGGCAGTCTCGCCGGCTTTCTGGTCCTGGGCGTAGTCGCCTCCCGAGATGCCGAGGCCGCCGACCACCTGGTCGCCGTCGATCAGCGGGAAGCCGCCGCCGACCGCGACGACCCGGGGGACGTGCTGGAGGGGGCGATCTCTGGATTGCCGAGCAGCTCGTTCCAGGCCCCCGGAAGCATCGTTTCTGACCGGCAGCGGGCTGCTCGCCGACGGTGGCTACACGGCGCGCTGAGGCGACTCCGCCCGCGTCGCGTTTCCCCACACCTCCGTACCGCGCAGCCCGTGGACAGGATCGCCGGGTCCTCCCTTTGACCCGGACGGTTGTATTGGGCATGCGCGAGGAACAAATCATGGGTTGTGTTGCAGGCGGGCCTTAGCGTGTCCACGGCAACCCACGGCCCGCGCCATACAGGCCCGAGCGAACCAGTCCGAGGAGATGTTGTGACGCCTACTGCCAGTGTGCCCAGCGAGGTCCGCGCTAACACTCGCATGGATTGGGATGTCCCGATCGCCATGGATGACGGGATCGTTCTGCGGGCGGACGTATACACGCCGACGGCGGAGGCCGAATACCCGGTCATCGCGAGTATGGGCGCCTACGGTAAGCGTCCTCCGTTTCAGGATCCGCCACACGCCAGGCTGGGGGAACAGATGTGCGAGAAATATCCGGACGCACCTCACGACTCGACCAACAAGTATCAGGCCCTGGGTGGTGGTCGGCCCAGGGAGTGGGTTCCGCATGGCTACGCGGTGGTACGGGTCGACTCGCGCGGTGCGGGCCGCTCCGAAGGGAAGATGACTGCTTCACCCGCGCGCGAGACGCACACCTCATCGACTGCATCGGGTGGGTGGTCGAGCAGCCATGGTCAAATGGCAAAGTGGGACTCTCCTCGATCTCCTACTATCCGTCCACCAACGGCAGGTTGCTGCCATGTATGTGTTCAGGTGGGGAACTGACGGTGGGGATTAGGGGAACTGACAGTATGGATCGACCCTCCAAGAGCAACAGGTTGGGACTCGGCAACCACGCCGCCGAGCGTTATATCGAGCCGGGTGCGCCCCCTCCCGAGCCTGGCCGCCGCCAAACGCGAGCTGGGCGCCTTGCTCGACGAGGAGAGGTTGACCGACCGCTGCTCCGCGTGGGCGGAGCCGGTGATCGCCTGGCCCGGCGCACTCTTCCTGCCGATCTCCGACGGCATCGTCGCCGTCGGCTCGAACCGCATGACGCGGCACCAGCGGAGCTGCCGCTGGAGCGCGCTGAGGAGGTGGTAGGCGCCCGAGCTCGCCCCCAGCCAGAACCGGTGCTGGGCGCCGGCGACCCGCCAGCCGGCCTCGTCGGCGTGGGCGACCTCGACCTCGCGGACCGCCTCGGCGAGCGCCTCGCTCATAAGCACGATGGCCGCGTCGACCGCCCCTACCGGGATCGGCACTCCGAGCATCTCCTCCACCACCCGGCGCACGTGGCGGCGGGCGAGCCGATAGATCTAGACCCCGGCCAGGGCCACGACGTGGGCTTCCAGCCGCGGACCGAAGGCGCTGGCGCTGACGTCCGCGCGCAGCTCGGCCAGCCGTGCCGTGCCGCAGGCAGGGCAGGCGAGGCGCGCCCGGCGGTGCTCGGTGACCATCGGCGCCGCCTGCGGCAGCTCCCACTCCTGGTGGGCGACCGCCTCCCCGACCACCTCCTCGGAGCCGTCGAAGTCGTGCCCGCAGGGGCAGCGCTCCGGCAGGTGCCAGGGGACCTGATCCACCCTCTCGGGGCCGACCAGCTCGCGGCTCCTGCTCCCGTGTCCTGGCTGGCCGCCGGCGCTGCGGCCGGCCTTGCACCGGGTCGTGTCGCGCGCCTCGCCGCGGCGCTCGGCCCGCGACTTCGGCGGGTCCGAGGACGGCGGCATCGAGGAGTTCCGCGAGTCGCGGTCCAGGCGCTGTTCCAGCTCGGCGATCCCCTCCGCCTGCGCGGCGACCGTCGCCTCCAGTTCCCCGTGGCTGGGCCGCCGCCCGGCCCCGCCCGCCCGCTCCGGCCATGCCGGCGGTGGTTCACCGGTTATGCCCCGACTCCTTCACCATCACCCACAATTCGGATTTCCCGGTATCGGTCTTGAAATTCGGGGGCTAACGTCGCATGGGGTTATGTCAGGGGTACCACTACAGGCGGGCCCTGTGCGAGCGATTCTTCGCGCCTCGGTCGCCTGCACGGGAGGGGAGTTATCCGATGAAGATCGGCTTGAGAGGCAAGGCCGCGGCGCGGGGCGCCCGCCACACCTCCACCGATCGGCGCCCGTCCCTTTCCCTGGGCCACGGCGTCAGAGGAGGAGTAACACCGGACGGCCAAGACCCACACGGTCATCGGTTCCGTCGGCTTCCGACGACGGTCGCCCGGGTCCTCCTCACACTTCGGGGCCTCTCTCGGGCCGGAGGCATGACAGTGAACTTCACCGACGAGGAGGCGAACTCGAACACCAAGACCAACCGTGGACTGCGCAGCTTCTTGCCCGGCCGGCGGGGGTCGTGAACGGTTACACAAGGAGAATCCTATGGAGCAACGATCCCCCGCGGACCATCATTCCCAGGTCCCGATGCCGGGCCTCGAGTACTACTCGAAGAAGTATGAGAAGACTTTCGAAATGGAGCGGCGCGACGGTATCCTTCAGGTGCGATTTCATACCGACGGCGGCCCGGCCGGAGGCTCGGGTTGGTTCAACGTGTGGGGTCAGGCCTGGAGAGAGATCGGCAGCGACCCCGAGAACGAGGTCGTCATCATCACCTCCACGGGCGACCGATGGCTGAATCATGCCTGGTCGACCTTCTCGATCTCAGACGACACTGACGAGCCTGCCGGCGAGGCGCCCGACACCGGCTATGCGGTGGACCAAGAGAAGAAAAAGGCCATGTCGTTCCACACATACGCCGATCAGGTGAAGGCGATGGAGAATCTGATCTTCGGAATCGACGTCCCGACGATCGGCGCGATCAACGGGCCTGCCCAGGCACACTTCGAGATACCGCTTATGTGTGACATCACAATCTGTAGCGAGACGGCGGTGTTCCGAGATCCGCATGTTCTGAAAGGCCACGTGCCCGGCGACGGTATAGGCATGGCGCTCCAGGAGCTGATGAATACGAAGCGAGCTGCGTACTACGTCTTGACCGGCGAGGCCTTCACGGCTCAGCAAGCATTGGAGTACGGACTCGTCAATGAGGTACTTCCGCCGGACGAGCTCCTGCCGCGTGCGTGGGAGATCGCAGAAAAGATCCGACGAATTCGCCCATACGCGCGGCAGATGACGAAGCAGATAATTCGCCAGCGGTGGAGGCGGCGCTTCGCCGAGGAAGCATATTTCAACATGGCGCACGAGATGTTTGCGATGGAACTCGATTCGGTCTTCGACACTGCATTTGGTTCCGAGGCAATGGAGATCGCCATGGGCACCGACGATGCCTGGATTGCTGCGGTCAAAGCGCAGCGGAATCGCGGAGAATGACGTCCGCATGAGCTACCAGACTCCAGAGCGGGCCTTGGGCGCACTTTCATCGGCCACCGGGTCGAAGAGCGGTTGGAGGATAAGGTGCACCCGGTCGACGTCGAGATCAGGCCGACCTGCATCGTGATCCCGGCGGCCATCGCCTTCGCCCGTCGGTGTTCGGCGTATTTTCTGTGATGGCCCACAGGGCTCGATGTCCACATCCGAGTGGAGATGCGCGGGACGAGATTTTGGCACCATGACAATCTGCAGGAGCGTCCGGCGGAGGTCGTCGACAGCAGGTCACCGCGTATTCCGAGGGCGATCGGGACTCTCACCTGCTGGTCCCGTTAATCCGCCAGTGAGAGACGTGCCCGCCTCGACCTCGCCGCGGTCGGAGCGCCCGTCGAGCTCCCGGTGCGATGCCTTAAGCCAGCCGGTGCTGAGCCCGACCCGGCACCCGGCCGGATTCAAGTCGCCGACCGTCACCATCCAGTTCGTGTCGTCGGTTTCGATGCACGGGTAGAGATGAAGCACGGCGGGCCGATGACGGTCGAGAAGATCGCCTTCGGGGGAGGAGGGCGCTGGGCGGCTGCCACGAGAACAGGACGGTGGCCCCGGTCATTCCCGACGTTACCGTCCCACCAAGCCTGTTCGGCAACCCACTCGATCGCGTCCGCTGCGTCGAGCTCCTCATGTCCGCGGCGCCGCCCTTCCAACTGCTGTTGTTGACGGCCAGCATCACGCCGTCGTGCGTCGGTACGGTCAGGTCCCGTTCGACAGTCAACCCATTTGTACAGAGGCCGTGAGATGCCCGCTCTTCAATCACGTCGGCATGCCGCTGCACGGCGGCGAATCTACCCCGGAGCTGGCGCGACGTACAACTTGATCAGCGACGCGGCCACAAGCGGCGTCGACGGCCGAGAGCGCGAAGGGCTGAGCAGTACCGGTCCCGTTGTGGTCCATGACAGTGACCTTATCCGCCGCCGATCCGTTCTCGCGCTGGCATGATGGCCCTAGGATGAAAAGAGCTATCTGGCCCCGGCGCTTCCGGGAAGAAGCCCACCAAGTCAGGCAACGAACCGTCGTCATGGGTAATTTTCCTACTTTACTCCGGAGCTGTTACGCAAGATGAGCGTCGGAGATGCATACTTCCGGGAACGACTTCCGGGTTTCCGCCCTCTGACGTTCGACGACACACCGTGGGTCGACCCGCCGGCCCTGAGCGCCGCTCGTGTCGCGATCGTCACTACAGCGGGACTTCGGATCGACAGCCATGAGATATGGGAGAGCGACGATTTCGGATTCACCGTCCTTCCTCGCGATGCCAGAGATCTGACGATGGCCCATGCCAGCATCAACTTCGATCGCACCGGGTTTCTTGCCGACGTCAACGTCGCGTATCCGATTGACCGCCTGACCGAGATGGAGGAGTCAGGGGTGATCGGTTCAGTCGCTCCGAACCACCTGTCGTTCATGGGCGCTCAGAGGGATGCCACCCTGGGCACGCTGCAGATGGACACTGGGCCGGCCGCCGCGAGAAGGCTGAAGGACGAAGGTGTCAACCTTGTCCTGCTCATGCCGGTCTGTCCCGGCTGCACCCGCGTCGTCGGAACCCTGAGCCATGTCTTGGAGCGCGAAGGGATCGCCACGGTCGGCATCACGAGCATTCGTGGCGTGACCGAGGCCGTAGCTCCTCCGCGTGCTCTGTATTGCGAGTTCCCGCTGGGCAGGCCGCTGGGCAAGCCGGGCGACAAGGAGTTCCAAGACAGGGTCCTCGCGGCGGCGTTTGCGTTACTGGAGGAGCCGAGCGGCCCCGTCATCGCGGACTTCCCCGACACGATCGAGCAGGACCTCGGACATCCTGTGGCGTGTTTCCTGCCGCCGCAGGACACCTCGCAGGATCACCCGGGGGTCGCCGAGGCGAAAGCGCTAAAAGTGGCGCACAACAGAGCGGTCGAGACGCTCGGTCGAACCAACGTCGGACGCGTCGCGGACCCCGCCGAACTACCGAATCTGCTGGCGAAATTCGTGCTCTTCGCCGATGGCGCAAGCCTGGAGGAATCGGGGTTGAGCGTCGATCTCTTGATGCCGGCGGCGAGCGACATCCGTGCCTATTACGAGGAGGCGGCGATGGCGCTTGCCGATCAGGTGCCCTCGGCCGGCCAGACCGACAAATGGCTCTACGACGAAACGGCGGCGGGAGCGTTGCTAATCGCCTCCTGGCAGCGCCTCCGAACGATGGACCTACCGCTCACGAAGTGGATCTACCTGGTGCCTGCCGCATTCCACGACGGCGGCAAGCCGGTGGACATTTACAAATGAGTACGGGTTGAAAGCGTCGGACCGCCAAGCCGACCCCTCGCGCTCATACGGAGGCAGACGCGGCCCGATCACGTCGCTCTCGCGCAGGAACGTCGGCCGGGGAATTGGTAACGCCGATATACCGCTATGCGAGTCGTGCCCGGCAAGGGGATATCGTCGCCTGAGCGAGCGGAAGGTCGGCTCGGGAATGACCCCCTCGGCCGGTCGGTCCTGTTCGCGGGCGCGGCCAGATGCCGGTAACTCGCAAACCTACCTGAGCGCTTGGAACGGATGAGAAAATGACGACGGTAAGCGTTGAAGGCCTATCGAAAACCTACTTTTCGGGTAATCGGTCCAAGCGGGCGATCGCCTCCCTCGACTTCGACGTCGAGGAGCATGAGTTCATCTCCATCGTCGGTCCGTCAGGCTGCGGAAAGACCACCCTTCTCAAGTGCATGTCCGGCTTGCAGAAGCCATCCAGTGGGGTCACGCTGCTGAACGGAAAGCCCGTCACCGAGCCGCCCGCCGACCTTGCGCTCGTGTTCCAGGACTACAGTCGTTCGCTTTTCCCATGGCTGACGGTGGAGAAGAACGTCGCTCTTCCGCTTCGCGCACGTAAGCACCAGTCAAACAAGGCGGAAGTCGTCGCCGAGTCACTCGCAGCGGTAGGGCTCGCGGATGTACACGAGCAGTACCCCTGGCAGTTGTCGGGCGGCATGCAGCAGCGGGTCGCGATAGCCCGGGCACTGGCGTATCAGCCCAAGGTACTGCTGATGGACGAGCCGTTCGCGTCGGTCGACGCCCAGACTCGCGGCGAACTGGAGGATCTCGTGCTCAAGGTCCGCCAGGAGTTCGGCGTCACCGTGATCCTGGTCACTCACGACATCGACGAGGCCGTCTACATGGCCGATCGGGTGATCATCATCAGCAGGTCGCCGTCCGAAGTCACCGAGATCGTAAGGGTGGAGCTTCCGAACCCTCGCGATCAGATCGCGACCAAAGAGTTGCCCGAGTTTGCCCACCTCCGTGCGCACACGTATCGCGCGATCCGCGACCAGGCCACCGGCGTGGCTCAGGTCGGGATGGCGGAGGTGTCTGATCCGCGAACCCCATCGGGCTCCTGATCCACCGACCCGCTGCCGCCAGATTTAACGGTTTACGGTCATCAGCGTCTACCGCAATCGGCGTGCACCGCGATGGTCGACTTAAATGACGCCCCATGGAGCCGGCTCAAGATCAGGTGCACACCAGCACGGACGCGGGCGCACCGGGTAGCAGTATTGCCCCTGAGAACGACACCGGACTGGACTCGCGCCCGGCCCTGCCCGGATTCGATCCGCTTTCACCCGAGCAGGTGCGCGATCCGCATCCGGTGCTCGAGCGGGCCCGGCGGGAGCGACCTGTCTTCTTCTCCGCCCAGCAGGGCGTCTGGTGCGTGACCCGCTTCGAGGACGTCAAGCGGATCTACGGCGATCCCATCGCCTTCTCCAACTCGAAGACCCATGGCAGTCGGGTGACAATCCCCGAGGCGATTCAAGTCGAACTCGGCAGCGATGTCGAAGAGTATGAGTTCGCGATTGCCAAGGGTGCTCTGAACGACACCGATCCGCCGGTACACACGCGCGTTCGAAAAGTACTCCAGCCGCATTTCACGGCGAGCCGGGTGAAGGGGTACGAGCCGATGATTCAACTGTACGCCGACGAGTTGGTCGACTGCCTCGTCGATGGCGGTGAATGCGACATGTTGCAGGAGTTCTCGGCGCCGTTGGCGGCAAGGGTGATCGCGACGTTGTTGGGCGTCAGCAGGACCGACGCTGCGCAATTCAAGGCCTGGGCGGACGCGCGGTTTCACCTGATGGGCGGCAGCGACGCGCTTGATCACGAGGAGACGCTCGCTGCCTGGCGGGGGGCGATCGAGTTCGACAGGTACGTCGAAAAGCTGGTGGCCGACCGCCGGAGGACGCCCCATGATGACCTTACGTCGAACATCGTCCACGCCGAGGGCGCGGATGGACGTCCGGCACTTTCCGACGACGAGGCCTACGCCAACGTGTCGGGGATGGTGAGCGCGGGTTCTGACACTACGGCCGGACTCATCACCCATGCCGTCTACCTGCTTTTGATCGATCCGCCACGCTGGGAGGCGATCAAGCGTGACCCGAGCGGCATCCCGCGGGCCGTCGAGGAGACCATGCGCATGATGGGGCCCGTGCGCGGTGTGTTTCGCCGCACGACCAAGGCCGTCGAACTGGGCGGCGTGACGATTCCCGAGGGCGAGGAGATCTATATCCACCTGGCATCGGCGGGCCGGGACGATCAGGTCTTTCGCTGCCCGCACGTGTTCGACGCGGCGCGCGCCAACGCCTCCGATCACCTGGGTTTCGGGATCTGGACGCATTTCTGCGTCGGCGCGGTCCTCGCCCGCGCCGAGGCCAGGATCGCCTTGGAGACCTTCGTCCGCCGGCTTCCGGATCTCCGTCTCCTCAGCACACCCGAGGAGCTCGAGTTCACGCCGTCGCAGTTGGTCTGCAGCCTGAAGGGTCTTCGGGTCGCCTGGTGATGTGAGCGGGGCATTCATCGTAACTGGGGCGGCTGGCGCAATGGGGTCCGAGTGCGTCACGGCGCTCGTGCGTCGCGGGGCGAACGTCGTCGCTGTCGACATCGACGGTCCGGGGCTGGACAGGCTGCAAGCGTCACTCGGAGGCGATGCGTCACGGTTGCATACCGTCGTCGCCGACGTCGGCGACGAGATGGCGATGACCGGCGCGGTCGCCGACGGCGAGGCGGCCTTCGGCGGACTCGCGGGACTGTTCAACATCGCCGGGACCGAGGGGACGTTGGCCTGGCTGCACGAAATGGAGGCCGAGGAGTTCGACCACACGCTGCGAGTCAATACGGACAGCGTCTTCATCACCGTGAGCCTCGTCCTCCCGCGCCTGGTGGCACGTGGAGGCGGACGGATCGTCAACACCGGGTCATACGTCGCGGTCAGGGCAACGCGGGGGACTTCCGCCTACGGGACCGCAAAGCACGCGGTCGTCGGGCTCACGAGGTCGGTGGCGCTCGAGTACGCTCGCCAAGGCATCCAGGCGAACGTAGTCTGCCCCGGCGCGATGAACACTCCGATGGTCAGGTCGATGTTCAAGAGACTGGCGCCTGAGGCTCCGGCTCGCGGCGAAAAGATCATCCGCGACCTGACGCCGACCGGAGCGCTGGTCGAGCCTCGCGAGCTCGCGGACACGGGTTCGTGGTTATTACTGGATGCTCCTGACCAGATCACGGGTCAGGTCTTCATGGTGGATGGCGGTCGGACAGCCGGTTGAGTAGGTGGAGGTGGCCAGAACCACGCCCACCGTAAAGCGTACGATGCCACCCGGGGTGGCCCGGAACTTGTCTCGTTACGGTCGAAGCAGATGACCGCCCGCCAGCATGAGGAGACGATTCGCTGCCATCACTTGCATAGCCACACGTTCGTGGTTGCGGTCCCGTAAAACAACCGAAACGCGGTGCTCGAGATGGCGGCGGCTAGGCTCGACACAAGAAGGGAACATCGGGAGCGGAGCGCTCGTATCGAGCCGGCGCTTGAGCTGCGCCGGCACCGATGCGCAAGTGGCCATCACGAGTAAGGGTACACATTGGGAACCGAGACGCGAACAGGGCGAATTGTGCAGCACCCCGTCGTCAGGGGCATTCTGGGCGCGGTGGGAGTGTTGCTCGCGCTTGCGGCCTGGCAACTCGGAATAGCCTGGGGCATTCTTCCCGCGGAAGATATTCCCACGCCGGCCGAAGTCATCAGCAGCCTGGTCAGTCAGGTCCAGACCGGTGAATTCTGGGCCGCGGTGCGCGAGACGATGCAAAGCGTCGTCCTCGGCCTGGCGGGCGGCGCGGCCATCGCTCTGCCCCTGGCCATCGCGATGGGCCAGAGCGAATCGGTCGACCATGCTTTGCGTCCGACGGTGGAGTTCCTCAGGCCCGTCCCGAGCCTGGCGCTGATTCCCTTCACGATGCTGAAGTGGGGTCCGACCCAGACCAGCGTCATCTTCCTCGTCGCGTTCACCTCGATCTGGCCCCTTCTCATTCAGACCCTGGACGGCATCAAAGGTCTCGACGAGACGGCAATGCTCACGGCTCGCTCCTTGCGCATCGGACGCCTCGCTCGGCTTCGTTGGGTGGTGATCCCCGGCACCCTGCCCTACGTCGCCACCGGCCTGCGTATAGCGGCCAGCGTCGCATTGATCGTTGCAGTCTCGGTGGAGCTGATAACCGGGGCTCCGGGGCTCGGCTCGGCGATCAGCGATGCCCAGAACGCGCTTGCACTGGAAAAGATGTACGCACTCATCATGGCTTCGGGCCTGCTGGGGATCGTGCTGTATCTCGCACTCACTCGAGTCGAGCGCCATCTGCTGCACTGGCACCCGGGGTACCGACCGTGAGCCGCTTTGCCCTGGACCGGCGGCGGAGCCGTAACCTGGCGCTCGAGGTCGGCGTGTCCCTCGCCATCGTCGCGGGTGTGTGGATATACACGGCGCACAACCACACCTATGCCATCCCGGCGCTTTCGGAGGTTCTGGACCGCTTCCGCGAGGCCTGGCTGTTCAGCAGGGTCGGTACCGATCTTGTCCCCACCCTGGAACGCTTCGCCATCGGCTATCTGCTCGCGATCGTCCTCGGGATCCCGCTCGGCCTCGCGCTCGGCTCCTCAGTGATCCTGCGGGCGACCGTCGAGCCGGTCCTCACGTTTGTGAGGTCGATTCCGCCGGTAGCGCTCATCCCTCCCGCGATCATCCTCTTCGGCATCGGGGAGACCACGAAGTTGCTCATCGTCCTCATCGTCAGCCTCTGGCCGATCGTCCTGAATACGCTCGACGGACTGGTCGAGTTGGATGCGACCCTGATGGCGACGATGACGTCGCTTCGGCTCGGCCGGAGAGACAGATTTCGCTACGTCATTCTACCCGCACTGGCGCCTCGCATACTGACGGGTATGCGGACGAGCATGGTGTTCGCGCTCGTGGTGGTGATCGCCAGTGAGTACCTGGCAGGTACGAACGGAGTCGGTTTCTTCATCCAACAAGCCCAGCAGACGTTCGACGCGGCGAACATGTGGGCGGGAGTGTTACTGCTCGGCATCATCGGCTATATCTTGACCCTAGGTCTAAACGTACTGGAGCGACGCATACTATTTTGGCAGAAGGCCCGCTGAATAGATCTAGACCGACGCATATGTGTGCGTCTGCCGCCCGGCAGCGTACGAACCGTGTCTTCCGGTCGATCGACGAGGCGTGGAGCCCGATGCTGACCGCGATCGATGTCAGCTGTGCCTATCGAGGCAGCCGAAGGGTCGACAGTGACGATTGTCCATCCCCGCCAGGAAAAACTTGACTTCGCCGAAAAGTTGCGGCGAGAGCGCCCGAGGGCGAGCGCGAGGGCGAGTGGGACTGGGCTGACTGGCCCGGTAGCCACCCGGAAGTGTGGAGAGGTTAGACACAAATAGAAGGATGGAGGAGAACAGTGCCTGGAGACTACGGAAGGATCTGGCGTATAGCGTGCGTTGTCGCTGTCATAACGGGGTGTGCGGTGCTCGTGGCTGCCTGTGGGGGTGGCGGTAGTTCGTCCTCCACGTCGGCGAGTGGCTCGACCAGTTCGAGTGACTCGTCCGCTTCTAGTGCCCAGGGCTCGAGCGAACAGCTCACCCCGGTTACGATCTCGACGCTAGGGCTGGCGTACGAAGCTGCGCTGCCGCTTGGCATAAAAGAAGGCTTCTTCGAAGAAGAAGGGATCGACCTGACGCTGCACAAAGTTGGAATCACCGCCCCGATCCCTTCGGTACTCAACGGCTCGGCCACGGCTGCCTTTACTACCTGGGGTACGCTAGCAGTGGCGAGGAGTCAGGAATTGCCAATCGTCGGCATCGCAAACCTCACGATTGGTGGGGGCGCCCCAAGTGCCGAAGAGGAAGACACCGCGATCGTAGCCGTAAAGGGCGGACCCAAGACGCTCCAGGAACTGAAGGGGACTACCGTCGCCTCGAGCAGCCTAGGCGGCTATGCCGAGATGGAAATTATCCGGAGGGCCTCTGAAGCCGGTGTGGCGGCGGACGAAATGAAGATCGTCGCGATACCGTCGCCTGACATGGGTGCGGCCCTCCGTGCCGGCCGTGTCTCCGCGGCGATCATGTCAGAGCCGTTCATCACCGAAATTGAGGAAACCGAGGGTGAAGAAAACGTTACGTTTTTGGCACCGGCGTCTTCTCTGCTTCAGACGATCCTATTCACGAGTGAATCCACAGCACATGACGAAGCTGCGCTGATCGCGCAGCTACAGCGCGCTGTCATCAAGTCGGTGGATTTTGCTGCGAAAAATCCGGAATTGGTCCGGGCGGTACTTCCGGAATACACGGGAGTCAGCAAAGAAATCGCAGAACAGGTGAGCCTCCCGGTGTTCGATTCCGAAATCGAACCGAAAAGCATTCAGGCTATTCCCGATGCGCTGGTGAAATATGGGTTGCTCGAAGAAACGGTCGATATGGAACCGGCGATTCAGGACCTGGCGATGACCGAACAGGAGTTGAAAGAATCCGAATAGAGGCTGGAAGGAGGAGACGCGCTTGCCTCCCGGTGTCGGAGTGCATACCCGACACCGGGAGGGGCGGTGTTCCAAGGATCTGTGAAGTCGGGGATGACCATCGTGGAACGACTGTCACGGAGTGGGGCGCCATTTCAGGCTTAGGATTGGAGGTGTTGGATTGACGGTTGGGGATGCATACTTTCGGGGGCGGTTGCCGGAAGAAGAACTCTTGAGCTTCGAGAGTAGGCCGTGGGTCAGGCCGAAGCGCCTGGATCGTTCGCGCGTCGCGCTCGTCACCACGGCTGGGCTGCGGATCGACAGCCACGAGGTGTGGCGGAGTGGCGATTTCGGCTTCACCGTCATCCCGCGGGAGGCCGAGGGCGTGACGATGCTCCACCTCAGCAATAACTTCGATCGGACCGGCTTCCTCGCCGATCTGAACGTCGTCTACCCAATCGACCGGCTTGTGGAGCTCGAACAGAGAGGGATTGTAGGCTCTGCCGCTGCGAATCACCTGTCGTTCATGGGGGGACAGATCGATGCGACGCTGGATTCTCTGCGGGTGGACACGGGACCCGCGGCGGCGAAGGTGTTAAAGGAGGATGGGGTCGATCTGATCCTTCTTACGCCGGTATGTCCGAGTTGCACGCGCATCGTCGGTACGCTCAGTCATATCTTCGAGCAGGAGGGAATCGCCACCGTCGGCATCTCCAGTATCCGTGGCGTGACCGAGGAACTGGCGCCTCCCCGCGCGCTCTACTGCGAGTTCCCCTTGGGGCGCCCGCTCGGCAAGCCGGACGATCCGGAGTTTCAGCATCGTGTCCTCGGTGCCGCATTCGCGCTGCTCGAGGCGCCGAGCGGCCCCGTCATCGCCGACTTCCCGGAGACGATCGAGCAGGATCTCGACCAGCCCGTCGCCTGTAACCTGCCGCCGGAGGACACGTCCGGACTGCATCCCGCGATCGCGGAGGCAAAGGCACTCAAGGTCGCCCACAACAGGGCATTTGCAGGCTCGGGCGTCACCAACGTCGGTCGGGTCGTTGAGCCGGCGCTCGTTCCCGACCTCGTCGGCAAGTTCGTGATCCTGGCCGAGGGCGGCAGTCTCGAGGACAGCGGCCTTGGCGTCGATGATCTGCTCCCCGCGTCGAGCGATATTCGGGCCTACTACGAGGAGGCGGCTTTGGCTCTGTCGGACCATGTTCCCGCCGCGGGACAGTCGGATAAGTGGATCTACGACGAATCGGCGGTCGGAATGGTGCTGCGTGACGCGTGGGGGAACCTGAGTGAGATGGGTCTTCCGGTGCGTAAATGGCTGTTCATCGTCCCCGCTCGATTCCACGATACCGACCAGGTCCCGGACTCCTACCGGTAGTGCGGTGCCGCCAGGTGACGTACCCCGAGCGCTCGTCAGGTATCGATCACCCCCGTCACAGTCACCGGGAGAGGCGGTCGGCGCCGCGGACACCGGCGGCGTTGCGGTCATCTGGATTCGCCAAAACGGCCCCCGAGCGGCGCGGAACGGAACACTGAGGACATACGCCGTCCTGGGACGATCTTTGGAAAGGAAGAGGCTGCATGGTAGGGGACCTTCGTTACGCGATTTGCGAGTTCACGACCCCGGACACGACCTTCGAGGAAGACCTTCGCATGTACGCCGCGGCCGGAGCTGACGGCCTCGGTCTCATCGAGCCGAAGCTGGTGCCGGGTGGAGAGGACGACCAGCTCCGGGCTCTGAAGGCTTCTGGCCTGCAGATCAGCGTGGCCATACCGCGCAACGTCACGCTGCTTCCGCAGTCCGAGGAGATGTTCTCCGGGCCCGCCGACCTCGACTCCCGTCTCGGTCTGATGTGCGACAGCATTCGACGGCTCGCACCTTTCGAACCCGACACGATCCTCGTGACCACCGGTGGAAACGACCCTAGCGTCTCGATCCGGCACGCGCGACGTACGGTGGCGGAGGCGTTCCGCACTGTTGCGAAGGTGGCGGAGGAATGCGGGGTGACGCTGAGCCTTCAACCGCTGCGCGAAGACCTCGGTCATTCGATGTCGGTGATCCAGACCATCCCCGAGACGCTTGAACTGCTGGAGGAGATCGGGGCGGACAACATCAAGATCGGATACGACATCTATCACCTGTGGGACACCCCCGGGGCCCTCGAGTTGACCAAGGCTCACGCGAAGGAGTTCGGTTTCGTGCATCTGTCCGACTGGCGACCGGAACCGCGGAGCCCGGTCGACAGAGCCGTTCCGGGCGAGGGCACGATCAACCTGCCTGCCTTCCTCCAGGCGCTCGATGTCGGTGGCTATGAGGGTTGGTACACGCTCGCGATCTTCTCCGACGATGGGCGCAACGGTCATCAGCATGAGGGTTCGTTGTGGATGCTGCCGCCCGAAGACCTGTTGCGGCGGGCGACCGACGGCGTGGTCAGCGCGTGGGACGCGCGCCTTCGGCAACCCTCGGGTTCCGCGCCTGCCGCCGCCAAGGTCGGCGCCCCGCATGCGGGATGTCCGGTGCGGAAGGATTTCGATCTGCTGGCACCCGACTACCTGGAGGATCCCTATCCCTCGCTGGCCGAGGCGCGACGGCAGTCGCCGATCTTCTACGTTCCGGAGTTCGACGTCTGGTTCGTGACGCGCTACGACGATGTCCGCCCTCTGCTCCGCGATCACCGGACCCTCTCCAACGAGCACCATCTACGGGTCGACGTCCCGGAAGAGCACCGGAAACGCTGGCCGCGCGGCCACTCGGTCCTGCACTCACTCACCACGATGGATCCGCCGCAGCACACGCGGATCCGGCGCCTGGTCCAGAAGAGCTTTCATCCGAAGGAGATCCAGCAGATGGAAACCTTCATCACCTCGATCGTCGACGACTTCATCGATGGACTGCTCGAGCGGTCGGAGGGAGACCTGGTCTCTCTCTTCTGCAGCCCGTTGCCCGTGCGCGTGATCAGCTCGATGCTGGGCGCCGACCCGGCGGACGCGGCCTCGTTCAAGCGCTGGGCCGACGAATGGTTCCGGTTGCGCGGCGACGCCAATATCCCGCCAGACGAGCAGGCGCGGCTCTGGCAGAGCGCCTCGGAATTCGACGACTACCTCGAGCGCATCGTCGTGGATCGACGTGCCCATCCACGCGAGGACATCACCTCGAAGCTGCTCCACGCGACCTCCGACGAGGACGAGCCGATGCTGAGCGACTCGGAGATGACGGCCGTGCTGTCGGGGCTCACGATCGGAGGAACGGACACGACCGCGGTCCTGATCTCCCACTTGCTGTTGCTGCTGCTCGAGGACCGCACTCTTTGGACGCGCGTTTGTGAGGATCCCTCCTTGATCCCGGTCGCGATCGAGGAGGCGATGCGGATCCTGTCCCCGGCCCGGGGCGTACTTCGAACCGTACTCGCGGACATGGAGATCGACGACGTGAGCGTTCCTGCCGGTAGCACCCTATATCTGAGCCTGGCCAGTGCGAATCGAGACGAGACGATGTTCGAGGAACCCGATCGCTTCGACCTCGATCGCCCGAATATCAAACAACATGTCGGCTGGGGTGTCGGCATCCATCACTGCGTCGGTGCCCCCTTGGCGCGGGTGGAGGCGAAGGTGGCGATGGAGCGCCTTACGTCACGCGTTCCTTCCCTCGAGTTGACCGGCGGCCGCCCGATCGATTACGTGCCGAACATAATCATGCCGACGGTAAGCCGACTCGAGGCGAGGTGGACCGCATGAGCCGCCTTGACTCGACGCCCGTGGTCATCGTCACCGGTGCCGCAGGCGGGATCGGTCGGGCGGCGGTTCGGCTCTTGGCCGCGGAGGGTGTCATTGTGGTGGCGGTAGACCGCGAGGAGGAGCAGTTGCAGGCCGCCGCGGCCGCTGCCGGCGGCAGCGTAAAGACGGTAGTGGCCGACGTGGCCTCCGAGGCAGAGGTGGAACGCTATGTCTCCTACGCCATGAGCCTCGGACGCGGTCTCGATGGCGTTTTCAACCTCGCCGGGTTCGGCGGCGAGTTCTCCAACATCGGCGAGGCTAGTACGGAGAATTACGACGAGGTCATGACCGTCAACGCCAAGTCGGTCTGGCTGTCGATGAAGCACACCATTCAGGCCCTGGTCGAGACCGGCGGCGGCACCATCGTCAACACGGGCTCCTACCTCGCGATCCGTGGGCAAGGCTTCACGTCGGCCTACGCAGCCTCCAAGCATGCGGTCGTGGGAATGACCAAGAGCGTTGCGCTCGAGTATGCGCAGCAGAACGTACGGGCCCACGTCATCTGCCCTGCGTCCACGGACACGCCGATGATCCGCGAGATGATGGCAGTTGTCGCCGAGGATCCGAATGAGGGCGAGCGCATCACCGTCGAGCGCCAGCCCAACAAACGGCTGGCCGATCCCGAGGAGCCCGCCTCGGTCGGAGTGTGGCTCCTGCTCCATGCGCCGACACACCTGTCGGGAACGGTGATCCCCATCGACGGCGGTCGATCGGCGGGGTAGCCACCGTGCGCACCACCGCGATTACCGGCATGCAGTCCAGGGTCTGGTTCGCTCGGCCGCCCCTCCTCGAGCAGCGCGCCCGGGTTGGAATCGAGTGAGTCACGTCGCCGGGGGATCCAGCACCAGAACCGCGATCGTCACGGGCGGTGGGGGCGCAGAGGCGAGGGCTGCGGTCGAGCTCTTGGCATCGTCGGGCGTCCACATCTTGTGTGTCTCCGACGATGGGGTCCCTGACCTGCCTCAGAGCGACCGTACGACGGGTGCGGAACACATCGCGACGCACGCCGACCTCTCGGTGCCCACCGAGGCGGCTGCAGTGGTCGACCAGGCCAACGAGCGGTGGGGTGGCGTCGACCTGCTCGTCTGCGCCGGCGCCCTCGGGGTTCGACCCGGCCCGCTCGCCGAGACCTCAGTTGAGGATTACCGGCGCGCGATGGCCCTTTCGGTGCGGGGAACATTCTTGACGCTCAAGTATGCGCTGCCCGTCATGATGCGGCAGGAAGGCGGTCGCGTGGTCGTTCTCACCTCGGTCGGGGCACTTCGGGGCCAGGCCGGGGCCGGCGTCCGGGCCGCCACGCACCACGCGCTGCGCGGAATGACCATGAACGTCGCCCACGAGTATGCCGCTCACGGAATTCGCACCCACCTGCTCTGCGTCGGCTCGACGCCGGCGGGAGCCGAGGGCAGCGCCGAGGACGAGGGACGCGCGGTCGGGCAACCCCAGGATCGCGCGCCGCGCCCAGAGGAGGTGAGCGAGGTGGTCACATGGCTTCTGCTCGAGAGCCCCGATCATCTCAACGGACAGGTCGTGGTCGTCGACGGCGGCCGGGCAATCGGCTGAGTGATCAGCGCCCGGCGCCCGGGCCGAGGTAGACCTCAGGCTGCGGCGTGGGAACGCGGACCGCGATTTCCGGCTCTCGCCGATATAGCTTGCGCGGTCGGCGAGGCGCCGCTGTGGCGGGTCGCCAGGGCGTCGCGAACGCGGGCCACAACGTCCTCTGTCAGCCCGGAGGTCGGGAGGAAGTGAGAGGAGTGGAGCCAGGTCGAGCAGATCAGGCGAGACCACGCGCAGCAGGAAATGTCGATCCGGGAGCTGGCGAGGCGCCACGGCGTCCATCGCCGGGCCGTCCGCCAAGCGTTGGACTGGCCGCGGCGGCAGCTCTTGGTCGACTGCCCCTCGATCTCGCCGAAGAATTCGCCGAGCACCGGATAGGCCAGGGGGGCGTCAACGTCACGCCGGTGACAACGCTCCGACCGAACCGATCGCAACCGCCTGCTCGCGTCGATACAGCTTCCGCGGACGACCGGGGCCGGACGGATATGCCTCGACGGATGCCTGGTCGATCGAGACCAGGTACTCGAGGTAGCGGCGGGCGGTCACCCTCGCCAGTCCGGTGACCTCGGCGAGGTCGGTGGAAGAGGCAGGTTCGTCGCATCCGTCAAGCGCCTCGCATACTCGCTTCACGCCTTCCTCGGTGAGACCTTTCGGCAGCCACCGTTTGGCGCTCCGGCCGGCAGCGCATACCTGATCGACCGCCTCCTGGTCGAGTTGGGAGTCGTGAAAGGCGGCGACCCGGTAGAGGTAGCGACCTAAGGATTGGCGGAGCCGCTCGACCGTGAAGGGCTTCACGAGGTAGTCGACGGCGCCGCGCTGGACAATCGTCCGCACCGCCGAGGAGCCACGACAGGCGGTCAGTGCGATCACCTCGATCGGGTTTCCGGAGCTTCGCAGGTGCTGGAGCAACGTCACGCCGCTCATGCCGGCGAGCTTCAGGTCCAAAAGCATCAGGTCGCACGGGTGCCGCTTGAGAAAGGCGATCGCGTCCTCACCGCGAGCCACCGTCCCGACCACTTCCAGCCTGCTCATGTTGGCGACCGTGCGTTTGTAGACGGACGCGATGATGGGATCGTCCTCGACGATCAGCACCCGTAGCGGTGCCATCTTGATCGTGGTGTCTTCAGGCACTTCCTCTCCTTTCCCCGGGGCCGGCTTCCCTCCGGCCCTGACAAGAGCGTACAGCTCCGAACTTCAGTACTCCAAGAGCACGCCGAGCGTGTCCTGCGGTTTCGTGTCGATCAGCTTGTAAGCCGTCGGCGCCTCATCGAAGGCGAGCCGGTGCGAGGTCAACGCGCCGACGTCGAGCGCGGCCAAGTGCTCCATCGCGACCATCATCCGTCGCCGCGCGTCCCAGCGCGGCTGCAGACCAGACCCGATCATCCCGACCATGCTGCTGATCACACGCTGGCGCCGCAGATGGAACTGGGGGGAGAGACACAGGCTCGCCTTGCGATCTCCGAAGTAGGAGAGGACGACGATGGTGCCCTCCTGCCCAGTGTTGTCGATCGCGGTCTGTAGGGCGGGAGTTGCCCCACTAGCCTCAAAGAAGATGTCGAGGTTACGGCCTTCGGACAGCTCCTCCACCGCGGCGGCCGCGTCGTCCGGGTGGACCACAGCGTCGGCCTCGATCCAGGCGGCCCTCTCGCGACGCTCGGGCAGCGGATCGACGAGGATCAATCTGGCCGCGGTCCGTCGGGCGAGGTGGGCGGCGAAGCTGCCGATCACACCCAGACCTGAGACCGCAACGCAGTCGCCGACCCGAACCGGGGCGTCAAGCAGGCCGTTGTAGGCCACACAGAAGAGATTGGCGAACGCCGCGCGCTCGGGATCGAGCTCGGCAGGGACCGGGAAGACGAGTGTCGCGCCGTCAAGGATGTCGTCATCGCCGGCCGCGCCGGTCCCGATCACGAACCGCTCCTGGTGGGGGTGATACGCGAATACCCGGTCACCGGGCCGAAAAGGGGCGTTGCTTCCGGCCTCCTCGACCTCGCCGACGATCTGGTAGGCGAACTTGATCGGGAACGGAAATTCGCCGGCGGTGGTCGGCATGTCGAGCTCCGCCGGGGTCGCCGATTCGCCTCGATAGACATTCATCTCGGTGCCGGCACTGACCAGCGAGACCAAGCCCTTGACCAGCAGGTCGTCGTCGCCGAGCATGGAAAGCCGCTCATCGCGAAGCTCGACCGTGCGCGGCGCCGTGAACCAGACTGCACGGGCCTTGCCCGACTCCGAAGAGGACCCCATCGTCTGAAGTTACGACAAGACGCTGAGGGCGAAGGGATTTGGAACTTCGTCCTGCACAAAACCGATGAGTCAGCCAGATGCGCACCGGCCGCCGTCGATGTTGATCGTCGCCCCGTTCAGGAACTCGTTCTCGAAAGCGAAGACAAGTGCGTGGGCGATCTCCTCGGGTCGACCGATGCGACCTATCGGGGTCATCTCGTTGAGCACCGGCATCAAGTCGTCGACGCTGGGGGTGGCCAGCAGTTTCTCGGTCTCGACGAACCCCGGGGCGATGCAATTGACCCGCACGGTCGGTGCGAGGTCCAGCGCAAGGCTGCGCGTCAGGTTGATGACCGCAGCCTTCGCGGCACCGTAGGCCGAGACGTTGCCGGGGATCCCCGTCAACCCATTGAAGGACGACATCGTCACGATCGCCCCGCCCGACTCCCGCAGCGTCGGCAGTGCGGCCTGGATCGTGAGGAAGCAGCTCCTGACGTTCGCGGCAAAGACGGCGTCCCAGTCCTCCGGGTCGAGCTCATCCACGACCCCTTCCGCGTAGAGCCCTGCGT
>JBOGYZ010000332.1:0-15029 GCA_050697015.1 Solirubrobacterales bacterium | reverse complement strand
GATGAGGACGAAGATGATGATCGGGATCGTCACCACGATCGCCGCCGCGGCGATCGACCCGGTCGGTTCGGTGAAGGTCGATTCGCCGGTGAAGAAGGCGAGGGCGGCGGGGACGGTCCGCGAGTTGTTCGACGAGGTCAGCGAGATCGCGAAGACGAAGTCGTTCCAGCAGAAGATGAAGACGAGGATCGCGGCGGTGAAGATGCCCGGCGCGGCGAGCGGCAGGATCACCTTGCGGAACGCCTGCCAGGGGGTGGCGCCGTCGACCTGCGCCGCCTGCTCGAGGTCCCAGGGGATCTCGCGGAAGAACGCCACCAATACGTACACCGCCAGTGGCAGCGAGAAGGTGAGGTAGGGGATGATCAGCCCTAGGTAGGTGTCGTAGATGCCGAGCGCCCGCCACATGTCGAAGAGCGGGCCGACGGTGGAGATCGGCGGGAACATCGCGATCGCCAAGGCGCCGGCGAGGATGATCCGCTTGCCGGGGAATTCGAGGCGCGCGATCGCGTACGCGGTGAAGGAGGCGAGGACGATCGCGATCACCGTGGTGATCAGCGCGATCACGATCGAGTTCACCAGAGGGTGCAGGAACGGGCTGCCGCTCCAGCCTCCTTCGAACAGTGACTTGTAGTTGTCGAGGGAGAAGTTGGCGGGGATGATCCGCCCGTCGGCGATCTCGCTCGGCGGCTTCAGCGAGATCGACAGCAGCCACAACACCGGGATCAGGGCGAAGAGCAGTACCAGCGTGATCGCGATCGTCCACAGTGAGTACTCCTTGGCTCCGACCTTCATCTCAGCCGCCCCCCGGTCGTCCTTCTTCGACCTTCACGCCGAAGCCTTTGATGAAGATGAAGGCGATCAACACCACGCCGAGGAAGATCAACACCGAGATCGCCGACCCGACGCCCAGATTCAGCCGGTTGATCAGCTGTTCGAAGCCGAGGATCGACACCGATTCCGTGTTCTGCGCGCCGTGGGTCATGATGAAGATCGAGTCGAAGACCCGCGACGCCTCGAGGGTGCGGAACAGCACCGCGACGAGGATCGCCGGTTTCATCAGCGGCAGGGTGATCTTCACGAAGCGCTGCCAGGCGGAGGCGCCGTCGACCCGCGCCGCCTCGTAGAGCTCGTCGGGGATCGTCACCAATCCCGCCAATAAGAGCAGCGCCATGAACGGCGTCGTTTTCCAGATCTCCGCCATGATGATCACGGCGAGCGAGGAGATGTGGCCGCCGAACCAGTTTTTTTCGTCGGCGATCAGCGGCAGATTGTCGACGAACCCCGATTCGTTGGCGAAGGCGAACTGCCAGGCGAACGCGGCGACCACGGTGATGATCCCGTAGGGGATGAGGACGACGGTGCGGACGATGCCCCGGCCGAAGATCGCCCGGTGCATGACCAGCGCGATGATCATCCCCAGCACCAGCTCGATCGCCACCGAGATCACCATGATCACGAGGGTGTTCCAGACGTCGAGCCACCAGAGTTCGGAGCTCAGCACCGTGCCGTAGTTGGAGAGGCCGATGAATTCAGTTTGTTCGGGGAAGCGCAGGTCGAGCTTCTGCAGCGAGAGGACGAACGCGTAGAGGATCGGGTAGGCGGTGACGGCAAGCATCACGATCACCGCCGGCGCGCAGAGGATCCAGGCGAGTTTGCGTTCCGACTTGGTCCGCGAGCTCACCTTGCCCGGCTTCGTCGCCGGCGGCGTCGGGGCCCGCTCCGCGCTTGCCTCCATCAGAGCAGCCCTTCCCGCTTGACCGCGGCTTCGAGGTTTTCCTTCAGTTCCTCGTATTTACCTTCCTCGCCTTCCGCGGGGATGCTTTCCGGCGGGTGCAGGGTGCGCTGGAGCGCCGAGGTGACGTCCTGGTAGGCGGGCGTGACCGGCCGCGGCCCCGCCGCTTCGACCTCTTCGCGGACCAGATCGGCGAAGCCCGGGTAGGCCTTTTTCACGACCGGGTTCGAGTAGAGGTTCTCGTGGGACGGCGGCAGGCCGTCCAGTTCCACGGCGGTCAGCTCGCTCTTTTCGCCGGACAGGCAGAGCGCCGCTTCGAAGGCCTGTTGCTGGTGGCCGGAGTAGGCGCTGACCGCCAGGTTGAAGCCGCCGAGAGGCGGTTTGGCCGGGTTGGAGTTGACCTTCGGGAACGGCGCCGCACCCATGTTTTCCTGGATTTCCGGTGCGTTTTCCCCGGCGCTCGCGTAGGCGAAGGTGTAGTTGGCCATGAACGCCGCCGTGCCGGCCTCGAAGGCGAGCCGGGCCGAATCCTCGTTGGAGGTGGGGAGTTCCGGCGAGGCCACCGAGGAGTGGGCGAGCTTGCCGATCACTTCCAGAGCTTCTTCGGTCGGCTTCTGTTCGAGGTCGACTTCTTCGGGGCCGGAGAGGATCGAGGTGCCGGCACTTTCGATCAGCGCGTTGACCCACACCATGTAGCCCTCGTAGCGTTCCGCCTGCACCTGGATCTGCCCCGCTTCCGGCAGTTCTTCGGCCACTTCGATCATCTGGTCCCAGGTTTCCGGCGGCTTCGGCACCAGGTCTTTGCGGTACCAGAGGAGCTGCGTGTTGGTGTTGAACGGCGACGCGTACAGTTCGCCTTCGAAGGTCGCCGTCTTCAGCACGCTGGGGAAGACGTTTTTCGACGCTTCCTCTTTCTGTCGGCCGCTCCAGGGCGCGATCCAGCCCGCGTTGGCGAATTCGCTGGTGAGGATGACGTCGAGGCCGATGATGTCGATCGAGGAGTCCTTCGCGCCCAACCGCCGCACCAGCTGTTCGCGCGCCTGGCTGGCGTTGTTCGGCAAGAGTTCGGGCTTGATCGTGTATTTGCCGTCCGCTTCCTTGGTGCACCGTTCGGCCGTCGCTTCGATCGTCCCGCCCGGCTGGATCGCGACGAAGAAGCTGAGCTGGGGCGGGCCGGAGCTCGACCCGCCGCAGGCGCTCAAGACGGCCCCGGCCAAGGCCGACGCCAGCACGACGATGAGTGCTTGCTTCGCCCGGCGAGTTTCAAATCTCTCTCCCATAGACGGATGAAGCCGCCCCCGAGGCGGTTCTCCGTCTATGGAAGTGCCCGCGTCGGAGCGGGCTTAAACGTAACTAATGATGCTTGGGCTTCTTCTTCGGCTTTTCGGACTGCTTTTTCTGCCCGCGCAGCCTCACCGTGCTCGTCGCGGTGCTCGGCGAGCCGGTGACGTTGGTGGCGCTCGCCGTGATCGTCAGGGTCAGCGACTTCTTCGTCGTCAGCGCCTTCAAGGTCTTCTGCACGGTCCTGGTGAGGGCGAGGTTGAAGCGGCCGATGGTCCCCGGCGCCACCGTCTGGCCAGGCGCGAGCAGCGTCGCCGACTTGCCCTTGCCCAGCTTGACGGTCCCGCTGACCGCGATCGGCGCCGAGAGACTGCTGGAGATGTAGACGGTCACCGCCTTCGGGTGCGTAAGCGAGAGCGAGCTGACCGTCACCACCGGGCAGGGGGTCTGGTAGGCGGCGCTCTGCGGGCACAGGTCCTGCGTTTCGTCGCCATAGCCGTCGCCGTCGACGTCCGGCTCGACCCTGGCCACGATCGGCACCTGCAGGCCGGTCGAGCGTTCGACCCGGAAGGTCGAGCCGACCGGGGTGCCACCAGTGGCGGCCGCGTAGGTGTCGGCCGGGTCTTTGGTGTCGCAGTAGGCGGCGAACGGGTTGCCGGCGATGCCAAGGTAGTCACCGGCCTGGACCGGAACGCGCGCGGTGTAGGTGTTGGTCCCTTTCAGGTTCAAGAGGCCGCCCGCCGATTCGCCGACGACCTTGAACGATTCGCCTTCGGCGCGTAGGGCCAGCAGCCGCTGCTGGAGGACCCGCGGAAATTCGCCGGCCAGTTTGCCTTCCGATTCGACCACGATGTCGGTGTTCACGGTCCATTCGGTGATCACGCCGGAGATCGGCGCGACGACCGGCATCGGGTTCGTCGAAGTGTGGCCGGTGGAGACCCAGACCGCGCCGTCGGTGATCTGGTTGGCGGTGCAGCCGCTGCCGAAGACGGTGGCGGCGGAGGCCGAGTTGGCTCCCACGAGGGCGGTCGCGGCGACGGCCATCGCGAGCACGACGGACAGGCGCTTCTTCATGTCTTTCCTCCGGGCGGGTAAGGGGACTGCTACCCACTTTACGTGAGGTGGAGCCACCAGGCGACCGAGCCGCCACGATTCCGCTCACCCCCGTCAACCGACGGTGTCATGGGCGAGACGAAGCGCCGCATGGCGCCTCAGATCAGGCGTCGGCCGGGGGCTCGGCGACCGATTCGGCCCGAGCGTCCAGGGAGCGCCAGGCTTCGGTCGCGTCGACCAGGCCGACGACGAGGCTGCGGTCGCCGGCGGCGAACTCGATCGTCTTCCCACCGACCTCGCCGATGATCAGCGCCCCGAGCGCCTCGAGCTCGGCGCGCGCGCCGGAGAGGACGAAGCCGCCCGGGCCCTCGCCGAAGAGTGCCTCGTCGGGGGTGCAGCCGCGCTCGCGCAGGTCCTGAAGGTCGGCGCGACACCCGATCCCGGCGCCGATCGAGGACTCGGCGAGCGCGCAGGCGAGGCCACCGTCGGAGACGTCGTGGGCGGAGGCGACCTTGCCGGCGCGGACCGCCTCGCGGACCGTCGCGCAGGCCTCCGCGACCACGGCGACCTTCGGCTCCGGCAAGCCGGCCTCGAGTTCGCCGCGCTGCTTGGCGATCTCGGAGCCGTGCAGGGTCGGCGTGAACGGGCCGAGCAGGCCGATCGCGTCGCCCTCCTTGGCGAAGGACGAGGGCGCGGTGCGCGCCGGGTCGGGCAGCTCGCCGACCATCGCCACCACCGGGGTCGGGTAGATCGGCCCGTCGGGGCCCTCGTTGTAAAGGGAGACGTTACCGCCGACGACCGGGACGCCGAGCTCCTCGCAGACGGCGGCGAGGCCGCTGATCGCGCGGTCGAGCTGCCAGGCGGGGACCGGCTTCTCCGGGTTGCCGAAGTTCAGGCAGTTGGTCAGGCCGAGCGGCTCGGCGCCGACGCAGGCGAGGTTCTGGGCGCACTCGAGCACCGCCTCGACCGTGCCGTTGAAGGGCTCGCAGGCGACCTTGCGCCCGTTGCCGTCGATCGAGACCGCGATCGCGTTGCCCGACTCGGGTAGCTGCAGGACCGCCGCGTCGGCGGACTCGGGGCGGCGCACCGTGCGAGAGCCGACGATCGAGTCGTACTGCTGGAAGACCCATTTCTTCGAGGCGATCGACGGTGCGGCGAGGAGCGCCATCAGCGTCGCGGCCGAGTCGGCGCTCGGCGAGAGCGTCGCCTTGTTGCCGTAGATCCAGGCGGCCGGCGCGGCGGGCGCCAGGTCATACAGCGGGCAGCCGTCGACCAGCGCCTCGACCGGCATGTCGCCCACGACCTCGCCACCCTTGAGGATCCGGATGTGGTCGGAGTCGGTGACGACGCCGATCTCCGCCGAGCCCGTCTGCCACTTGTCGCAGATCGCCCGCACCTCCTCGACCCGGCTCGGCTCGACCACCGCCAGCATCCGCTCCTGGGACTCCGACACCATGATCTCGAAGGGCTCCATGTCCGCCTCGCGCAGCGGCACCGCGGCGACGTCGATGTCGATCCCGACCCCGCCGGCCGAGGCCATCTCGCCCGCCGAGGAGGTCAGGCCCGCGGCGCCGAGGTCCTGCAGCGAGACGAGCAGCCCTTTCGCCAGCAGCTCGAGGCAGCACTCGAGCACCTTGGACTCCTCGAACGGATCGCCGACCTGGACGGTCGGGCGCTTCGCGTCGTCGCCCTCGCCGAGCTCGGCCGAGGCCAGCACCGAGGCGCCGCCGATCCCGTCACGCCCGGTCGTCGCGCCCATCAGCACCACCGTGTTGCCGACCCCGGCGGCGGCGGCGCGCACCATCTCCTCGGTCTTGGCGAACCCGATGCACATCGCATTGACCAGGCAGTTGTGCTCGTACGGCTCCTCGAAGTAGATCTCGCCGCCGACGTTCGGCACGCCGATCGAGTTGCCGTAGTGGCCGATCCCGCGGACCGCGCCGTCGAGCAGGTGGCGCGAGCGGACCGAGTCGAGCTCGCCGAAGCGCAGGCTGTCGAGGACGGCGATCGGGCGCGCGCCGATCGCGAAGACGTCACGGAGGATCCCGCCGACCCCGGTCGCCGCGCCCTGGAAGGGCTCGACAGCGCTCGGGTGGTTGTGAGACTCGACCTTGAAGGCGACCGCGTAGCCCGAGCCGACGTCGACGGCGCCGGCGTTCTCGCCCGGACCCATGACGACGCGCGGGCCGTCGATCGGGAGCTTGCCGAGCAGTTTTTTCGAGTGCTTGTAGGCGCAGTGCTCGGACCAGAGCAGACTGAACATCGCCAGCTCGACGGTGTTCGGCTCGCGGCCCATCTTCTCCACGATCAGGTCGAACTCGGAGTCGGTGAGACCGAGCTCGCGGTGGGCGCTCACGCGTATCGCTCCAGCGCTTCGAAGACCTTGCGGCCGTCGGTCGAGCCGGTGAGCGGGTCGACCGCGTGCTCCGGATGCGGCATCAGCCCGACGACGTTGCCGCGCTCGTTACGCACCCCGGCGATGTCTCGCGACGACCCGTTGGCGTTGTGCCCGTCCGCGTAGCGGTAGGCGACCTGCCCGTTCGCTTCGAGCCGGTCGAGCATCTCCTCCGGCGCGTAATACCGCCCTTCCCCGTGCTTCAGCGGAATCGAAAGCCGCTGTTGATGGGCCGAAAAACCACGTATATCGTGGTTTTTCGGCCCATCAACGTAGAGGAGGTCGGCCTGGCGGCAGATGAACCGCAGCTCCTCGTTGCGCAGCAGGGCGCCGGGGAGGAGGCCCGCCTCGCAGAGGACCTGGAAGCCGTTGCAGATCCCCAGCACCGGCGCGCCCGCCGCGGCGAGCTCGGCGACCGCCTCCATCGCCGGGGAGAAGCGCGCGATCGCGCCCGCCCGCAGGTAGTCGCCGTAGGAGAAGCCGCCCGGGACGACGACGCCGTCGATGCCCGAGAGGTCCCGGTCTTCGTGCCAGATCATGCGCGCCTCGTCGCCCACGACTTCGCAGGCATGCAATGCGTCGCGCTCGTCGCAACTTCCAGGAAATTGCAGAACGCCCCAGATCACAGGGGCTGGATCTCGTAGTCCTCGATCAGGGGATTGGCGAGCAGCTTCTCGCAGAGCTCGCCGAGCTTCTCCGGGTCGTCGGCCTCGAGCTCGACCATCCGCCCGACGTGGACGTTGCCGATGCCCTCGAAGCCGAGCGCCGGCAGCGCCCGCTCGACCGCCTTGCCCTGCGGGTCGAGGATGCCCTCCTTCGGGCGGATCAGGACTCGCGCCTTCAGAAGCTCTCCCCCGTGATGCGCTCGTAGGCCTCGACGTATTTCGCCCGCGTCTGCTCGACCACGTCGGGCGGCAGCTCCGGCGCCGGCGGCTTTTTGTCCCAGCCCTGGGCGGTCGCCCAGTCGCGCACGTACTGCTTGTCGAAGGAGGGGGGAGTCTTGCCGGGCTCCCAGCGGTCGGCCGGCCAGAAGCGCGAGGAGTCCGGGGTCAGCACCTCGTCGCCGAGCACGACCTCCGCGCCGGCGTCCTTGCCGAACTCGAACTTGGTGTCGGCGAGGAGGATCCCGTGCTTCGCGGCCTGCTCGGCGCCGCGCTCGTAGACCTCGATCGACACCCGGCTCAGCTCTTCCAGCAACGCCCGGTCGCCGAGAATCTCGGCGGCGCGGTCGAAGTCGACGTTTTCGTCATGGTCGCCGATCTCGGCCTTGGTCGAGGGGGTGAAGATCGGCTCCGGCAGCTTGTCGGACTCGAGCAGGTTCGGCGGCAACTCGATCCCGCAGACGGCGCCGCCTTCCTTGTATTCCTTCCAGCCCGAGCCGGTGAGGTAGCCGCGGACGATGCACTCGACCGGGTACATCTCCAGCCGTTTAACCCGCATTCCCCGTTCGGCGACCTCCTCGGGCACGTCCTCGGAGATGAAGTGGTTGGGGACGATGTCCTCGGTCAGTCCGAACCAGAACACCGACATGCGATTCAGCACCTTGCCCTTGTCCGGGATCGGCGTCGGCATCACGACGTCGTAGGTGGAGATGCGGTCCGAGGCGACCATCAGGAGGTCGTCGTCCCACTCGTAGATCTCGCGGACCTTGCCGGAGGAGAGCAGCTTCAGATCGGAAACGGATGGCATGGCCCCAATCTAGCCAAGCCGCCTGCCGGACCACGCGACAAAGAGCCGCTCCCTCCGCAAATCGACGACGGTTGCGCCGATCCGTGCGATGATCGCCCCGTGCCGCTGCCGCCCGAACTGCCGCGTGGCCCGCTCTGGCAGACCCTCGCCTGGAGCTTCCGCCCGCTTGCCTTCATGGCCCGGGGCCGGGAGGAGATCGGCGACGCCTTCAGCGTCCGCTTCCTCGGCTTCGAGCGGCCGATGGTGATGATCTCGGACCCGGCTTCCGTGAAGGCCCTATATACGGAGCGCCGCAACGGGCTGCCGCCGGGACGGAGCTTCGCGCTCGAACCGATCCTCGGCGCGCGCTCGGTGCTGCTGCTGGAGGGCGAGGAGCACATCGCGCGCCGCCGGCTGATGCTGCCGCCCTTCCACGGCGAGCGGATGCGCTCCTACGAGGCGACGGTGGGGGAGATCGTCACCGCCGAGATCGACTCGTGGCAGCTCGGCCGCGAGTTCCCGATCCACGCGCGGATGCAGGCGATCACGCTGGAGGTGATCCTGCGCGCGGTCTTCGGCGTCGCCGAGGGGCCGCGGCTCGACGTCCTCCGCGGGCTGCTCGGGGACCTGCTCGCGGCGACCGGCTCGACCCGCGTCCAGCTGCGCGCGCTCTTCGCCCGGCGCACCGGCGCCGACCCGATGGCCGAGGTCCGCGCCCGCCTCGCCCAGGTCGACGAGGCGCTCTTCGCCGAGATCGCCGAGCACCGCCTGCGCCCGGACCTCGAGGAGCGCGACGACATCCTCTCGATGCTGATGACGGCGGAGTTCGAAGACGGCTCCCGGATGGACGACAAAGAGCTCCGCGACCAGCTGATGACGCTCCTCCTCGCCGGGCACGAGACGACGGCGACGGCGCTCGCCTGGACCTTCGACCTGCTGCTGCGCCACCCCGCCTCGCTCGAGCGCCTGCGCACCTCGCTGGAAGCCGGCGAAGAGGCCTACCTGAAGGCGACGATCGCCGAGAGCCTCCGCCTGCGCCCGGTCGTGCCGTTGGCCGGCCGCCGCCTCGCCGAGAACCTGGTCACCGACGACCTCGAGCTGCCGGCCGGCACCGACGTCACCGCGGCGATCTGGCTCACCCACACCAACCCGGACCTCTACCCCGAGCCGCTCGCCTTCCGTCCCGAGCGCTTCCTCGAAACCGCGCCGGAGACCTACGCCTGGATCCCCTACGGCGGAGGGATACGCCGCTGCCTCGGAGCCGCCTTCGCGGAGTTCGAGATGCGGCTCGTCCTGCGCGAGGTCATCACCCGCTGCGACCTGCGCAAGGTGGACCCGAGCCCGGAGAAGACCGGCCGCCGGAACATCACCTTCTCGCCCCGCGCCGGCACCCCGGTAGTGGTCGAGTCACGCCGCCCAGCGCGTGAGCCAGTCGCGGCATAACTGGCACACAATTGTTACTTCTTACGCACCACCTGTTGTAATTTTTTGTCTACGTTGGTTCCATGGGCACGGTGACCTGGACCGACGACAAAATCGATGTGCTGGACGGGAAAGTCGACGTGCTCGACACCAAGGTCGATGCCATGGATACGAAGGTCGGCGTGCTCGAGAAGAAAATCGACGTGGGGTTCGCCCGCACGGACGAGCGCTTCATAGCGGTCAATCAACAACTGGAGGACCTCAAGACCGGCCAAGCGCAGATGAACGACAGGTTCGACGCGAAGTTCGACTCGATGAACGACAGGTTCGACGCGAAGTTCGACTCGATTGAAGGAAAGTTCGACGCGAAGTTCGACGCGATGCAAGGAAAGTTCGACGCGATGCAGCGAACCCTCATTCAGGTCGGGTTCAGTCTGGTGGTGGGGCTGCTCGGCGGGCTCGTTGCCTTGATCGTCGCGGTGCTCGCTACGCACTAGCCCGCGCGGCGGGGTGCTCCTTCGCCCACTTGGCGATCGTGCCGGAGCCGGAGATGACCTCGCCGTCGTCGAGGACGAGGATCGGTACCTCGTCGGTGCCGCTCAGCTTGCGGATCTCGGCGCGGTCGTCCTTGCGACTGCCCCAGGTCCAGGGCATCATCCGATAGCCGCCGACCGTCTTCAGCTCGTACTCGTAGCCGGCCGACTTCAGGGCGTGTCCGGCTTTCGCGCACGGATGGGCGATGCCGGGGCCGGCGGTCTTGGTGCCACAGGTGTAGAGGATCATGCCGCCAGCGTACCTGAGAAAAGGGCCCCCGACCCCAGCCTCGGCCGGGATCGGGGGCGCGTGGACGGCGCTCGCGCGTCGCCTTACTTCTTGACCAGGGTCACCATGGTGGTGGTTTCCTTCGGTCCGGCGGTCCCGGTGAATTCGATGTCCACCTCGACCGTGACCTTGCCCTTCTTACTCAAGGTCTTCAGGGCCTTGCCCTTTGCCTTGATCAGGACCTGGACTTCGCCGGGCGCCGTCGCGTTACCGGAAACCTTCTGGATTTCCGGGCCACTGACGACCAGCGAACCGGGGCTCGGAACGGTGACCTTCAATCGCGCCGTGCCCTGCTTGGTGTTCTTGACCGCCTTGCCCGCTGAAGGGGGCACCGAGGCGAGGACCGATTTTTCGATGGCTTCGGCCTTGTCCTTGGCTTCCTTCCGCGCTTCGGCGGTCTTCGCTTCCGCTTCCTTCACGGCTGCGTCGGCTTTCGCTTCCGCTTCCTTCACGGCTGCGTCGGCTTTCGCTTCCGCCGCTTTAGTGGCTGCTTCGGCCGCTTCCTTTTCTTTCGCTTCTTTTTCGGTGGCGGTTTTGCCCGACGATTTCACCACCGGGACGGTGATGTCACTCGTCGTCACATGTCCGGCACTGTCGGTGATCGTCGCTTCGAGCTGAACCGTCGTACCGATCTGCGCCGCCGTCGGCGTCCAACTGAACGCGTACGGGGCGATCGCCTTGCCACCGAGCTGAACCCCGTTCGCCTTGAGGACGACGGACTTGACTCCGTAGTCGTCTTCGGCGGCGATCACCGGTTCGACCGCCACACCCGCTTCGACGGCTTCGCCGCCATCCGGGTTGACGATTTCACCGACGGGTGCCAGGTCGGTCTGGGTGCCGACGGTCGGGGCGGCCGGAGCCGCTCCGAGCACCGGCGTGTCGAGCACCGACGGGGCTGCCGCTCCATCGTTGCCGGAGACACCCTCTTCGTAGGAGAACGCTTTCGAGGAGGGTTCGGTCACCACGGTCGGGCCGACGATCGGCGTCCCGGCACTGCCCCAATAGTCATTGGTGGCGGTGGCCGGAGCCCCTTCACGCACGGCTTCGTTTTTGGCGTTGGCGTTGTAGAGCCCGTAGCCGTTGCCGATGAGCTGCGAGCCGCTGATCGAGAAACCGCCATTCAGCGTTTCCGCGTCCAGCAGCAGCACGCCGGCCGATTTGGTCGGTTCGGCGGTGGACCGGTTGTTTGCGATCACGCTGCCGGTGATGTGGGCGAGGGCCCCATCGGCGACGACGATCCCGCTCTGGGCCACCGTGGCCGAGGACCCCGTGGCGGAGCCTTCGATCAGCGTGTTCTTCACGTATCCGACCTGCTTCATGCCGGACCGTTCGTTGTTCGTGGCCGTGCCGTCGGCTTTGCCCTTCGAATCGTCGAAGAGCACGCCGCCGCCGGTGGTGTAGCCCTTGATCTTGGTGTTTTCGATCGTGACCTGGCGTTCCGCCGCACCGGCACCTTCGCCGATCTGCGAGTTCGTCATGACCACGCCCCAACTGTTTCCGTTGGCGGTTTTGATCGTGCCGATTTCGCTGTTGGCGATCCGGCCCGAGGCGTTGAAGAAGGCAACGCCCGCTTCAGCCGCGGTGGAACCGGATTCGATCTTCACGCCCGAGATATCGACGTAGTTCTCGTCGTATTCGGTCGAGCCCATCGACTGACGGGACACGGTGATCACGTTGCCGCCGCCGTCCCGCAGGGTGCCGGTGGCACCGCCGAGGGTGGTCAGCGACGTGGCCGGACGGATCG
Organism: Solirubrobacterales bacterium; assembly: GCA_050697015.1. GTDB lineage: Bacteria > Actinomycetota > Thermoleophilia > Solirubrobacterales > 70-9 > VAYN01. The sequence goes on along the minus strand of JBOGYZ010000332.1, from coordinate 2,912 downwards.
TGACCAGTTTGGCCCCGGCGCCGATGATCTTCACCGGCTTGTTGATCGTGAGGCCGTCTTTCTCGCCTTCCACGAGCACCGGGCTCAATTCGCTGTTCACCGGCGTCGAGGATTCGTTGTAGATGCCCGGGCACACGACGATCGTGTCCCACGGACTGGCGTATTCGACTGCTTCCTGGATGTGTTCGAACTCGGCGTTCGGGCACTGCACGCCGTCGTCGTCGACGGTCCACACGTTGGCCCCGGGAATCGTCGTCACGTTGGGGATTTCGTATTCGCCGTTGGCGCGTTTATACGTGCCGTCTTCCATTTCTTCGACCGGATTGGGGCCGCTGGTGAGGACACCGTTGCCCGGACCGTTGGCTTCGGTCGTTTCGAGGAACACGTCCGAGTAGCCGCCGGCCGGCTGCTCGAAGCGCACGTCGGCGAGCTGGATCGAGCCGCTGCTCGGCATGCCCGGTTCGCCGAACCGGAGTTCCAGCTTCCGCAGCGAGGCCAGGTTCACGCCCTGTTTCGCGAATTCCGCGAGCGGAACGCGCAGGTCACGGAGCATCACGTGGACTCGGTCGGAGGTCGACCCGAGGGTCTGCTGGGTGGCCGTCCCGAAATCGGGGTCGGCCGCTTCGACCGTCGCTTCATGGCCCGCCGCATCCTCGACCGCGATGGTCCAGTTCTGCGGCGCGAACTCCGGGTTCCACAGTCCTTCTTCACCGCGCGAGGGATTGCGCGGGTCGAAGAAGTTGACAGCGGTCGCCAGGTACAGGGCGCGGTAACTGCTGACGTTTCCGTCTTTGGCCGGGATGTCGAGGCCGAGGTCGGCTTCTTCTTCCCAGGCCAGGGCCAGCTGGCGCCCGTAGGAGCCGTTCACCGGGGCCTGTTCCCGCGGCGGGTTGGTGGCTTCCGCACCGGGCGTTTCCAGGTTGCCCTGTCCGCCGAGCGTGTGGGCCGCGGGCTGCGGGCACGATTTGGCGGCGGTCGGGAATTCCCCTTCTTTCAGCTGCGAGGGTTCCTGCTGCTTCGGGTCGGGGTCACACCAGTCGATCCCATTGGCGGTCGTCGCCGGCCGTGGCTGCACGCCGCCGCTTTTCGGGTAGGGATTGGCGAAGCCGGTGGCCTCGATCTTCGTCCCCAGCGCGTCGAGCGTGGTCGGGTGTTCGGTGTCGGGACGGAGCACGTCCATCCGTTCGTTCGCCGGCGCCGTGTAGCTGTCGGCGACGCGGTCGATGCACGGGATCCGAACCCCGGCTTCACTGGTCGGGCAGGCCGACATCGGGATCGACGGTTTGCCTTCCGCCGCGAGTTCACCCGTCAGATACGGTTCGAATGCACCCTCGCCGCCGACGTAGCGGCGGAAGAACGCGGCCACCGTGGCCAGGCCCATCTTCTCCTGGTCACCCATCAGCGCCGGGTCACCGGACATCCGGGTGTTGACCGAGGGGTCGAGCTTGGTGATGCCTTCCGGGAATTCAGTCGTGCTTGCGCCGTTGCCCCAACGGTAGGGCTTGGTTTCACCGGTGACGGCCTCGAAGTGAGGACCTGCTTCACCCGAGAGGCGGATGTTGTGCGGGTCTTCGGTGTTCACGGTGCCGAGCACGTTTTCGAGGAACCCGTTTTTTTCCGTCGGGACCTGGCCTTTGGAGCCTTTGGCGTCGGGACCGCAGGCAGCGTCGGCCTGGCTCGAGTCGTCGCCGTCGGCCTGCCAGACGGTGTTGTAGGCGTCGTGGTTGCCGCCCACCTGGAGCACCTGGAACCGCGGGTACGGATCGTTCGACTGGTACTGGCTCCGTTCGTAGAGACGGGCGCCCTGCAGGTTGGAGACGTCACCGTCGCAGGTGCCGATCATGGTCATGTACGGGACGCCGTAGGGGGCGTGCCGTTCATAGTCGACCGGAGCGATCGAGACGACCGCGCGGAGCGGGAAGCGTTCCCCGGCCGGCAGCGTCTGGTTGTAGAGGACGAAGCTGGCGACGGCGTCACCACCGCGGGAGTGGCCCATCAGGCCGATCCGGGTCATGTCGACTTTGCCGACCAACGTCGAGCCGACGTTCGCGCCGCCTTCGGTCAGTGGGCCTTCGTCGGCGGCTTTGATCTTGTCCAGCATCGCCATGATCAGCAGGCGACGGGCGTGCATGCCCTTGCCGAGGCTGTCCTGGCGGGACATCAGCTGATCCTGGTCGAGGGAGACGACCGTGTAGCCCCAACTGGCCAGGTTTTCCGCCATGTAGGCGTAGCCCTCGTCGTTGCGCTTGAAGATCGTACAGTTCGGAGCCGAGCCCGAATCGCATTCGCCGTGGTTGCCATGCACGAGCAGGAGCAGCGGCGATTTACCGGAATAGCCTTCCGGCAGCCACATGCTGGCGCGGATCTGCAGCGTGATCGACGAGTTCGCACCCGTCGCCGCGCCGCCTTTGCTGTTTGGTTCCTGCAAGGTCGTTTCGCCGAATTTGGCGGGGTTGATTTCCTGCGGAACGTATTGGCCTCGTGCGAGGGGGTCGGGGAGTTGTTCGTATTTGGGGGGCCCGACTGGCGGGGCACCTCCGGCGGTCGCGGCAAGCACCAAAGCGCACAGCGCGGCCGCTGCTGCCATCAGCGGCAGGAGCTTCCGTAAAAGCGATCTTGGGGTCAAGTGCGTCTCCCGATGGGGACTTATGGACAGGGATCAGGCGGACCCCCAGGGATGGGGACCGCAAGACCGTCGAATCTAGGAAGCGCGGGGCGGACCGGATAAGGCCCGTCGTCCAAGCTCACGGACGCTGTGTTTGGACCGCTGTCCAACTACGACTCCCACGGCACAAAAGCCTCTGTAACACAATGGCCCGCAGGCAAGTCTGGACCTATGTCAACTGTCCGGTGTGCGCGGGGACGGCCGTGTTTCGCGGCCGCAGCGGCCGTCCGAGTCACGTCCCCGGCGT
>JBOGYZ010000331.1:0-3074 GCA_050697015.1 Solirubrobacterales bacterium | reverse complement strand
GGCCACAGCCTGCCAGGGCCGTGGCCGAGACGGCCGTCGTCCCTTCCCCGTGCCCCACACAGCGGCGGGGTCGTGGCCCCGCCCGTCTACGCGGTAGCCGGCTCGTTCAGCGCCGCGGCCTCCGCGAGGAGCTCGACCGAGCGGATCCGGTTGTCGACCGAGTCGGCGTAGTGGACCGTGATCAGCTCGTCCACGCCGGTCTTCGCCTGGAAGTCGGCCAGGTAGGCGGTCGCTTCGGCTGCGGTGCCGACGGCCGAGTAGGTAAGCATCTCGTCGACCGCGCGGGCGCGGGGCGAGTCGAGGATCTGGTCGACTTCCTCTTCGGTCAGCTTGCCGCCGCCCGGGGTCTTGAAGAGGCTCTTGACGCGGATCCGCCGGGTCACCTCGAGCTGGCGCTCGGCCTCTGCCTTGTCGGCGGCGGCGATCACGCCTACTCCCGCCATCGCGTAGGGCTCGGCGAGCTGCTCGGAGGGCTTGAAGTTCTCCCGATAGACCTGCAGCGCGTCGAAGAGCGCGTGCGGGGCGAAGTGGGACGCGAAGGCGTAGGGCAGTCCCAGGACCGCGGCGAGTTGGGCGCCGAAGAGGGAGGAGCCGAGGATGTAGAGCGGCACGTGGGTGCCCTTGCCGGGGATCGCGATGACGCCGGAGACGGGGCTGTTGTCGCCGAGCCAGCCCTGCAGCTCCTGCACGTCCTGGGGGAAGCGTTCGCTGGAGAGCTCGTCGCGGCGCAGCGCCCGCATCGCGGCGGTGTCGGAGCCGGGGGCCCGCCCGAGGCCGAGGTCGATGCGGCCGGGATGGAGCTCGGCAAGGGTGCCGAACTGCTCGGCGATCACCAGCGGCGAATGGTTCGGGAGCATGATGCCGCCGGCGCCGAGGCGGATCTTCTCGGTGTGGGCGGCGATATGGGCGATCAGGACCGCGGTCGCGGAGCTGGCGATCGAGCGGATGTTGTGGTGCTCGGCGTACCAGATGCGCTGGTAGCCGAGCCGCTCCGCCGACTGGGCGAGGCGCACCGAGCCCGCGAAGCTGTCGCCGATCGACTCGTTCGGCCCGACCGCGGCGAGGTCGAGGATCGAGAGCGGGACGTCGGGGCGGGTGGGTGCGTCGGTCTGGTCGGTCATGTCGTAAGCATGCCGAACCGCGTGCGCCGGCCCTAGATCCCGGAGCCGACCTTGCCCGAGCGTGCGTCCGCCCATTCGTCGACGCCGGAGGCGAAGTCGACGATGCGGTCGATCTCGGCGAGTTCCTCGGCGGTGAAGTCGAGGTTGTCGAGGGCGTCCACGTTCTGCTCCAACTGCTGGGTGGAGGAGGCGCCGATCACCAGCGAGGTCACGCGCGGGTCGCGCAGGCTCCAGGCGAGCGCCATCTGGGCCAGCGACTGGCCGCGCTTCTCGGCGAGCGCATTCAGCTCGCGGACCCGGCCGATGACCTCGTCGTTGATCCAGGAGCTGTCGAAGGCGCCGTAGTCCGTCTGCGTCGCGCGGGAGCCCTCGGGGATGCCGTCGAGGTATTTCCCGGTGAGGAGGCCCTGGGCGAGGACGGTGAAGCCGATCACGCCGACGCCGAGCTCGTCGGTCGCCTCCAACAGGCCCTCGTCCTCGATCCAGCGGTTCAGCATCGAGTAGCTCGGCTGATGGATGAGGAGCGGGGTGCCGAGATCCTCAAGGATCGCGGCGGCCTTGCGGGTGTGGTCGGCGTCGTAGGAGGAGATGCCGACGTAGAGTGCCTTGCCTTGGCGGACGGCGGTGGCGAGCGCGCCCATCGTCTCCTCCAGCGGGGTCGAGCCGTCGAGCCGGTGCGAATAGAAGATGTCGACGTAGTCGAGGTTCATCCGCGCGAGCGACTGGTCGAGGGAGGAGAGCACGTACTTGCGCCCGCCGCCGCCCTGGCCGTAGGGGCCGGGCCACATGTCCCAGCCCGCCTTGGTGGAGACGACCATCTCGTCGCGGTAGGGGCGGAAGTCTTCGTTCATCAGCCGGCCGAAGTTGATCTCGGCGGCGCCGTACGGCGGCCCGTAGTTGTTCGCCAGGTCGTGGTGGGTGATGCCGAGGTCGAAGGCGCGGCGGGCGATCTCGCGCTGCGTCGCGAACTCCCGGTCGTCGCCGAAGTTGTGCCAGTAGCCGAGCGAGAGGACCGGGAGGTCGAGCCCGGAGCGGCCGGTGCGCCGGTAGACCATCTTGCCGTCGTAGCGATTGGTGTCTGCGTCGTAGCTCATCGCCTCGATTTCTACCCACTCAGCGGCTTCGGCATTCGGATCCGGGGCCGGATGGGGGGAGAAGTCGGCGCGCTCGCGCCTTGGGGGCCCATGGCGCGACGCCGCGACAGCCACCGACGCGAGGGGATGGACCTGACGGCCACCCGCGAGCTGGTCGAGGAGGTGCTGCGCACCGCGATGGCCCTGGAGGACGTGGTGGTTTCGCTCCTGGACGACCTGCCCGACGGCGCCTTCCCCGGCGAGGACCCCGGCCTCGTCCTGCTCGAGATGATCGTCGGCAGCGTCCACCCGGCCGCCATCGCAGCGGGCCTCCGCGACACCCGCACCGCGACCGCCCTGGTCGTCGCGATCCGCGAGCGCGTACTCGCCGACCTCCACGCCGCCGCCACCCTCGCCGGCGAACGCGAACGCGAGCCCGAACCACCAGCGAGAAATCCTGAAAAGTGAGGCGCTACGTTGAACCAGATGACGACCGAGATCGAGACCGTGACGGTGGACTTCGAGGAACTGAAAGCGAACCTCGACTATTACCTGGACCTGAGAGCGACGAAGCGCGTGGTGGTCATGCACGGAGGGGAGCAGGTCGCGGCTCTGGGACCCTGGCTTCTCGGAGAGGAGAGGATCTTCCCGCCCAAATGGTTCTGGGACGTGGTCGCCCCGCCGCTGCCGATGGACCCGGACGATCCCCTCTCCCTTACCCACGCGCTGGAAGCGACTCGCGGTTACCGCCCCTTTTCCTAGATTCGTCCGCCACTGTCAAGCTCGTCAAAGGCGAGAAATGGTCGGCGGCGATGTGGAGCTTCGTCCGCGGCGCCCGCTTTGTCGGCAGCGAACTTTTGCTGACCGAGGCTCCCCGAGC
>JBOGYZ010000330.1:0-5408 GCA_050697015.1 Solirubrobacterales bacterium | reverse complement strand
GGCTGTGGCCGCCACGAGACGCCCGGGACCTGACTGGTCCGTGGGAGAGCCGGCACAGGGACGGCATGAAAGTCGGGCTTACGTGAGGGTCCCGCATAGAAGTGAGCCCCCACGAAGGATGAGTTCGCAGTTCTCCGCGCTATGCGCGGGAAAGTGCGAACGCACCTGGTGACGGTTGGGCAACGCGGGAGGAAGCGTGACGTTCCCGGCATCCCTGTGACAAAGCCCTACCTCCGTGACGGTCTCGTGGCTCTCCCGTGACCCTCTCGCGAGGGTCCCTCCACACTCCCCACGGCCCTTCCCTTCCCCGGGCGACAGCTTGACCCGGCCCCGGACCCCCTGGCCGAGGTGGGGTTAACCCCACCTCGGGGACGGCGGTGGGCCTCAGGGGGATTTGCCGGGAGGCCTCATTGGAAGCGCATCGCGACTCGCGCAGGGTGAAGGAGCGCCGATCTGGGCGCTTTTTGAACTCGAATTCCGGATGGAGGACGCGATGCGAAGCAGGAGGAAGTTGGGACTGGCGGGTCGGGCGGGTCGTTGGAGCGCCGCCCATCGGAAGACGGCGATCTGGGGATGGATCGCCTTCGTGGTTGCCGCGATCGTGGTCGGCGGGGCGCTCGGCACGAAGACGCTCGACAACGGCGGCGGCAACGGCGAATCGGCGCAGGCTGAACGGGCGCTCGAAGGCGGCTTCCCGCAGTCGGCGGTCGAGCAGGTGCTGGTACAGACCAAGGGCAACGAATCGATCCACGGGCCGCACGCCAAGGCCGCGGTCGCCGAAGTCGAATCGCGCCTCCGCAAGGTCCCGTTCGTCGGCGACCTCACCGGTCCCTATGACGAGGGCGCGGGCGGACAGGTCGCCGCCGACGGCCGCTCCGGGCTGATCAAATTCTCGATCCCCGAAACCGACAGCATCGAACCTGACGAAGTCGTCGGCAAGGCGCTCGATCAGGTCGCGCTGGTGCAGGAGCGCCACCAGAACCTGACGGTGGAAGAGGTCGGCGACGCGAGCGGCGAAAAGGCCGTCTCCGACAGCCTCGAAGAAGACTTCTCCAAGGCCGAGATGACCTCGCTGCCGGTCACCCTCCTGATCCTGTTCGTCGTCTTCGGCTCTTTGGTCGCCGCCGGCGTGCCGCTGCTGCTCGCCCTGACCGCGGTCGGCGCGACGATCGGCATCATCGGCCCGGTCAGCCATCTCTTCGGCGCCGTCGCCGAACAGATCAACTCGGTGGTGCTGTTGATCGGCCTCGCGGTCGGCATCGATTACTCGATGTTCTACCTGCGGCGGGAGCGCGAGGAGCGCGCCGCCGGAGCGGGGGAACGTGCCGCGCTGGAGGCGGCGGCGGCGACGTCGGGACGGGCGATCCTCGTCTCCGGCTTCACCGTGATGGTCGCGATGGCGGGCATGTACATCGCCGGCGACCAGACCTTCGCCAGCTTCGCCACCGGGACGATCATCGTCGTCGCCGTCGCGATGGTCGGCTCGCTGACCGTGCTGCCGGCGATCCTCGCCTGGCTCGGCGACCGGATCGAGAAGGGCCGCATCCCGTTCCTCTCTCGCAAGCGCGGCGGCGCCGAGGGCTCCCGCGTCTGGGGCGCCCTGATCACCCGCGTGATGCGGCGGCCGAAGCTGGCCGCGGGCATCGCCTTCGCCGGCCTGGCGATCCTGGCGATCCCCGCCTTCAGCCTCCACACCGCCAACGCCGGCGTCGGCGGGCTGCCCAAGGACATGCCGATCGTGAAGACCTTCGACCGCGTCCAGGCCGCCTTCCCCGGCGGCGTCGAACCGGCCGAAGTGGCGATCTCCGCCCCGAACGTGAAGGCGGGCCCGGTCGCCCACCAGGTGGAGGCGCTGCGCGAGCGGCTCGCCGCCGACTCGCACGACTTCGGTGCGCCGCAGTCCTACCGCGTGGCGAAGAACGGCAAGGTCGCCGAACTGCGCGTGCCGCTGGCCGGCGACGGTACGGACGCGCGCTCGCAAGCGGCGCTGACGAAGCTCCGTGACGACCTGATCCCGGCCACGATCGGCCAGGTCGAAGGGGCCAAGGCCGAGGTGGGCGGCCCGACCGCCTCCTCGGTCGACTTCAACGATCGCCTGGCCGAACGGATGCCCTGGGTGTTCGCCTTCGTGCTCGGCGCGGCGTTCCTGCTGTTGCTGGTCAGCTTCCGCTCGATCGTCATCCCGATCACCGCGATCTGCCTCAACCTGCTCTCGGTCGGCGCCGCCTACGGCATCGTCGTCTGGATCTTCCAGGACGGGCACTTCGAAAACCTGATCGGGTTCAACTCGATCGGCTCGATCACCTCGTGGCTGCCCCTGTTCCTGTTCGTCGTCCTCTTCGGGCTGTCGATGGACTACCACGTGTTCATCCTCACCCGGATCAGGGAGGCATACGATCGAGGGATGTCCACGGACGAAGCCGTCTCGCACGGCCTGCGCACGACCGCGGGCGTGGTCACCAGCGCCGCCGCGGTGATGGTCGCCGTGTTCGCGATCTTCGCGACCCTCTCCTTCCTCGAATTCAAGGAGATGGGCGTGGGGCTGGCGGCGGCGATCCTGATCGACGCGACGATCATCCGCGGGGTGCTCCTGCCGGCGACGATGAAGCTGCTCGGCGAGCGCAACTGGTACCTGCCGCGGGCGCTGCAGTGGTTGCCGCGGGTCGGGCTCGAGGGCCCGGCCCCGGCGATGGCGGGCGGCGCGCCGGAGGCGGACGCCGAGGAGGCGGGCCGCGTCCGCCCTACGCGGCGTCCCGCGACCACGGAGGCCGGCGCGTGAGCGCCGCGCCCTCCGCGGCGCGCGGCAACGGCGAGGCGGGGTTCGGCGAGCGGTTCGCCGTCCTCGCCCGCCGCGCCGGGCTCGACCTCGCCTACCTCTCGGTCGGCGGGATCACCGCGGTCATCGCCTTCTGCGTCTGGGTGACGGCGGCCAGCGTCGTGCTCTCGCTGATCGTCTTCGTCATCGGCCTGCCGCTCTACCTGCTGAGCGTGATCGCGTTCCGCTGGACGGCCGAGCTCGACCGGCGCAACGCGGCGCTGCTCCTCGGCCGGCCTTTGCGCGCCACCTATAAGGACCACCGCGGCGAGAGCTTCCTCGCGAGGCTCTCCAGTACCACCCGCGACAAGCAGACGTGGAAGGACCTCGCCTGGCTCGTCGCCCACTCGGTGCTCGGCTTCGGCTTCGCCGTGGTCGCGGTGTCGGCGGTCGCCTCGGTGATCGCCTTCCTGACCATGCCCCTCTGGTTCTGGTCGATCCCCGGCGGCGTCGACTGGGGCCTCTGGAACATCCACAACGTGCCGCTCGCCCTGCTGGCGACGGTGCTCGCCTTCCCGCTGGCGGCGCTGACCGTCTTCGTCAACCGCTGGATGGCAAGGGCGGAGCTGTGGTTGGCGGAGCGTCTCCTCGATGGCGAGGAGGTGCCCGCCGGCGCCGCGGCCGTGTCCGGGACGCCGACCCTGCCGCTCTCCTCGGACAAGGTGCGCCGGATGGTCCCCGCCGGTGAACTCTCGCTCGCCGTCCACGCGGCGATCTCCGGACTGATCGGCCTGTTCGTCACCGTCATCTGGGCCGCGGCCGGCGGCGGCTACTACTGGCCGGCCTGGGTCTGGCTCGGGCTGCTGATCCCGCTCAGCCTTCACTTCGGCTTGCGCGAGGCGGTGCGGATCGCCCCGGAAAGGCGCTGGCTGGCGATCCAGGTGGTGGTCTCCCTGGTGATTACCGGAATCACGATCGCGGTCTGGGGCCTGGCCGGCTTCGGCACCTTCTGGCCGATCTGGACGATCCTCGGCCTGGTCGTCCTCTTCGTTGTCAACCTGCTGGCGCGGCTGGCCTGGCGCCAGCTCTACGGCGACGAGCGCGAGCGCGAGCTGACCGAGCGGGTGGAGACGCTGACCGAGACGCGGCGCGGCGCCCTCGACGTGCAGGCCGCCGAGCTGCGGCGGATCGAGCGCGACCTCCACGACGGCGCCCAGGCGCGCCTCGTAGCCCTCTCGATGCAGCTCGGCCGCGCCGAGGAGGGGCTCGCCGACCGTCCCGAGATCGCCGCGCTGGTCCGCCAGGCGCGCGCGGAGGCGACCGCCGCGAACGCCGAGCTGCGCGACCTCGCACGGGGGATCGCCCCGCCGGTGCTCACCGACCGAGGCCTCGCCGCGGCGGTCGAGGCGCTCGGCACCCGTGCCCCGATCCCGGTGACCGTCGACGCCGCCCAGATCTCCCGCCGGCCCGCGCCCGTGGTCGAGAGCGCCGCCTACTTCGTCGTCGCCGAGTCGCTCACCAACGTCGCCAAGCACGCGCCGAGGGCGAGCGCCGTGGTCACTCTGCGATTGGATGACGAGATGCTCGACCTGATGATCGCCGACGACGGACCGGGGGGCGCCGAGGTCAGCGAAGGCAGCGGGCTGGACGGGCTGCGGCGCCGGGTGGCGGCGCTGGACGGCGAAATGAGGATTGTGTCGCCGGCCGAGGGCGGCACGCGGATCGAGGTGAGGCTCCCGTGCGGGTCGTGATCGCCGAGGACAACCTGCTGCTGCGCGAAGGGCTGGTGGCGCTGCTGCGCGAACGCGAGATCGAGGTGGTCGCCCAGGCGGAGGACGGCGAGGGCCTGCTGCGGATCGTCGGCGGCCACAAGCCCGACCTGGCGATCGTCGACGTGCGGCTGCCGCCGACCTTCACCGACGAGGGGATCCGCGCCGCGGTCGAGGCGCGCAAGCGCCGGCCGGAGATGGGCGTGCTGATCCTCTCCCAGTACGTGGAGCCGGTCTACACGGCGGAGCTGCTGGCGGGCGGCGAGGGCGGCGTCGGCTACCTGCTGAAGGAGCGGGTGGGGGACATCCCCGCCTTCCTCGACGCGATCCGCCGCGTCGCCGACGGCGGCACCGCGCTCGACCGCGAGGTCGTCGCCGAGCTGGTCGGCGAACGTCGCGCCGAGGCGGAGAGCCCGATCGACGCGCTCTCGCCCCGCGAGCGCGAGGTCCTCACCCTGATGGCCGAGGGCCGCACCAACAACGCGATCGCCGAGCAGCTCGTGGTCACCCCCGGCGCCGTGGAGAAGCACGTCTCCAACATCTTCGGCAAGTTGAACCTGAGCGCCGCCGGCGACGACCACCGCCGAGTGCTCGCGGTGCTCGCCTTCCTGCGGGCGACCGACGGGGGGTAGGGACGGGGGCTGCCGGCCGGCCCTCCCTCAAGGGGCCAGGCCTCGCGAAGCTGGCGCCCGGGGAAAGGGACGCGTCCGTCTCGTCCACGGCCCTGGCAGGCTGTGGCCGTGGCCGAGACGGCCAGGTATGAAAGCGGCGGAGGGACTGTGACGCCGGTGAGGGAGACGCTACGAACCTCACACTTCCTCCCGGCTTCCTCCACGATTCATCGGTGCCGACGTCAACCCCGCGTCCTTAGTCGCCCTCTGGGC
>JBOGYZ010000329.1:0-6266 GCA_050697015.1 Solirubrobacterales bacterium | reverse complement strand
GCCGCGGCGCGCCACCCGCATGGCGTGAGTGTCAGCCCCGCCGCTCAGGGAGCGGTGTAAGCCCAGACGCCTCGGGCGTTTCCGAAGGTCTGCGACGAGGTGAAATAAGCGGACACGCCGCTCGTTTCGGCCGTTTCGCCGCCACCATTCGACGGGGTGTAGAAATTGAAGAAGGTCATGCCGTTGATGAATCCGGCGTAGACGCAGAGCATCCCGGACTGAGCTTTCCCCGGACCAGGGCATTGGGCCGTGGTCACTCCTTCTCCGAGGTAGAACATGTTCGCTTTGGGAATCGTCTGTTGGATCTTGGGGAAGAAGTTGATTGCCGTCGACGAGTAGGCGCCGGTGGTCGCCGAGGCTCCCCAGACGCCGGTCTCGGTCTGGCCCGAGGGGAGGATCAGGACCGCCGGACCCGGTTCCCCGCGTTCGCCTTTGTCTCCTTTTTCGCCCTTGTCTCCCTTGTCGCCCTTCCCGCCCGCGGGACCTGCCGGGCCGGTGGCGCCTTTCAGGGAGGATTTCGCGGCTGCGTTGATTTTCGCCAGGCTGACCGCTTCTTTCTTCAGCTGTTTGGTGCCGACGGATTCTTTCCCGAGCTGGGACGCGGCGAAAGCCGTGCCGCCGGCGACGACAAAGAACACGGCGATCGACGACATCACGTTGGCGTACGTGAGCCGTTTGCGGACGGACTTCATGGGTTACTCCTGTCATTGGGAGGGTCGGGACTAGACACCGCGACCCTCCCATACGCCTGGTTGCTGTCAAGCAGACGTAAGCGCGTATTCCGCTCTACAAGCGCGATTGCGACCGAGGCTCAGTCGCGCGACTCGATCTCGTCGGCGGTCTCGGCGAGGCGCTCGACCAGGCGGGCAAACTCTTCGAGGCCGCGGTTGAGCTCGAAGTTGCCGTAGCCGCCGGCCGAGTAGCGGGCGTAGACGCCCTCGAGGATGATCGCCAGCTTCCAGTAGCCGAGGGCGATGTAGAAGTCGAGTTCGGCGAGGTCGCGGCCGGAGGCCTCCGCGTAGCGGGCGGCGAGCTCCGCGCGGGTGGGGAAGCCGGGCGCCAGGTTGGCGGGCATACCGATCGCGACGTCGGGGGCGTCGCGCTCGGGCCAGTAGGCCATCAGGGTGCCGACATCGGCGAGCGGATCGCCGAGGGTGCAGAGCTCCCAGTCGACCACCGCCGCCACCTCGCCGGAGTCGGCCAGGATCATGTTGTCGAGGCGATAGTCGCCGTGGACGATCGAGACGCCCTCCTGGGCCGGGATGCGGGCGGCAAGACGGTCGTGGACGCGGTCGATGGAGGCCAGCTCGCGCGTCTTCGACTTCTCCCACTGGCCGTACCAGCGGCGCAGCTGGCGGGCGACGTAGTCCCCCTTGCGGCCGAGGTCGCCGAGCCCGACCGCGTCGGGGTCGACGGCATGGATCGCGGCGAGGGTGTCGGCGACGCGCATGCCGATGTCGTGGCGCTCGCCCTCGTCGGGGAAGGAGGCCTCGGCCTCGCTCACCCCGCGCAGTACCGGCCCGCGGACGAAGTCCATGACGTAGAAGGGCGCGCCGTTCACCGACTCGTCCTCGCAGAGCCCTGCCACCGGCGCCACCGGCACCGGCGTGCCGCCGAGCGCGGCGACCACGCGGTGCTCCCGCGCCATGTCGTGTGCCGAGCTGAGCGTCTTGCCGAGCGGCGGGCGGCGCAGCGCCCACTCGCTCCCGGCGGCGTCGGTAACCCGGTAGGTGAGATTCGAGTGGCCGCCGGCGATCCGCTCGTAGGCAAGCGGCGGGCGCGCGCCCGGAACCTGCTCGGCAAACCAGGCGCCGACGCCGGCAGCGTCGATGCCGTCGACCTCCTCCACGGCCGAGCCGTCGCCCTGGCCTGTAGCCTCGTTCCCCATCGCCGCGCAAGCATATTCACGCCGGGCACGTCGCCTCAGTCCATCGCTTGCCAATCGCCTTCGGATCGGCTTCGCGATCGCTTTTGCCCTGCTCACGGCCGTGACCGTGATCGGCGTCGGCCGGCTGATCGTGCAGCGCCAGGACTACGAGAACTCGATCGAACGCTCCTACCAGCGCGAGATTGCGGCGCGGGTGCAGCTCGCCGAAGGGACGAACCCGACCGCGGCGCGGGCGACGATCCAGCGGGAAGCGGCGAACCGCGAACACCTGCGCAACTCGATCTCCGGCGACACCCGTGACACCGTGATCCTCGTGGGCGCCGGGCTGATCGCCGGGCTGCTCGGCGCGCTGCTGCTCTTCGTCGGCCTGATCACGGCGATGCGAAGACCGCTCGAGGCGCTGGTCGGGGCGGCCGGGAGGCTCGCCGGCGGCGACCGCAGCGCCCGGGTCGAGGTCGGCGGCGTCTCCGAGGTGGCGACGCTCGGCACCGCGTTCAACGAGATGGCCGCGGAACTCGAGCTCGAGGCATCCGAACGCGACCAGCTCGACCGGATGAAAGACGAGTTCGTGCTCACCGCGTCACACGAGCTGCGCAGCCCGCTGACCTCGGTGCAGGGCTTCGCCGAGCTGCTGATGATGGAGCGCGATTCGCTCACTCCGCGCCAGGTGGAGACGGTCGAGATCATCCTCGACAACTGCCGGCACCTCGTGCGCCTGCTGAACGACCTGCTCGACCTCGCCCGCTCCGACGCCGGGCGCCTTCAGGTCCGCCCCCAGCCGACCTCCTTGGGGCCACTGGTAGAAGATGTCGTCCGCACGATGCGGGCCCAGACCGACGCGAGCGACCAGACGCTGATCGAGCAAATCGACCCCAATTTGCCGCTTGTGAATGTCGAGGCCGACCGAATTCGCCAAATACTGGTGAATCTGGTTACCAATGCTCATGAGTATTCCCCCGAACGCGCGTCTATCCAGGTGACCGCTCGGGTAGCCGACAATGATGTGGAGATCAGCGTGACCGACAATGGCCCTGGCATACCCCCCGCTCAGTTGGAGCACATCTTCGAGAGATTCGTGCGCGGCGACGCAGGCCTGACCCAGCGTGTCGGCGGCACCGGGCTGGGGCTGGCGATCTCCAAATCGCTGGTCGAGCTGCACGGCGGGACGATCGCCGCCGCCTCCGTGGTCGGCCGCGGGTCGACCTTCACCGTCACGCTGCCCACGACCGGCCCCGAAGCACTCGAGGCCGCCCCGGTCGGCACGCCGATGATCGGCGAAGGTGGCAGGCGATGACCACAGTCCTCGTCGCCGATGATTCCGAGACGATCCTGCTGCTGATGCGCACGCGCCTCGAGCTGGCGGGCTACGAGGTGGAGACCGCGGTCGACGGCCAGGAGGTCACCGAGCGCGTCGACCCGAACTCCGACGACGGCCCCGACATCCTCCTGCTCGACGCGATGATGCCGCGCAAATCCGGCATCGACGCCCTGCGCGAGCTGCGGGCCGCCGGCCTCGAGACCCCGGCCCTGATCATCAGCGCCCACCAGACCCCGGACGACGCCGACGCCCCCGCTGACCTCGAGATCAGCGGCTACCTCACCAAGCCGATCGACTTCGACGCGCTGCTCGGCGCGGTCGCCGAACTGACCGAGAAAAAAGCCGCTTAGCGCGACGGGCGCGGACCGCGAGCGCGCCGGCCGAGAACGGTTCAAGTCGGCCGCCTTCCCTGCCGATCACCGGAGCGTGCGCTCGACCCGGCGGTTCCTCACTGTCCTGTCCACCATGCTCGTCTCCGGCTGCGCGCTGATCCCAGCCGTTGCCTCGGCCGACGGCGTGCCGCTCGGCGAAGCGCCGCCGCTGCCCGAAGGCGCGACGTCCCTCGGCGCCGTCGCCCCGCAACGGGAGCTGGACCTCTACGTCGCGCTGGAACCGCGGGACCCGGGCGGGCTCGAAGCCTTCGCCTCGGAAGTCTCCACCCCCGGCTCGCCGATCTACGGCCAGTACCTCTCGGTGGAAGGGTTCACCGACCGCTTCGGCGCCACGCCCGCGCAGGTGGCG
Source organism: Solirubrobacterales bacterium (assembly GCA_050697015.1). Lineage (GTDB taxonomy): Bacteria > Actinomycetota > Thermoleophilia > Solirubrobacterales > 70-9 > VAYN01. Next base: position 2,319 of record JBOGYZ010000329.1, on the reverse strand, counting down.
ACCGTCCGCTCGGCGCTGCAGTCCCGCGGCCTGACGGTCGGCCAGGCATCCGAGAACAGCCTCTCGCTGCCGGTCGCAGCGACCGCGGCGGAAGCCGAAGCGGCGCTCGGCACGAGCTTCGAACGGGTCCGCACCGCCGACGGCCGGGTCGCGTTCGCCAACACCAGCGCCCCCGAGGTTCCCGCGGCCGCCGCGCCCTACATCGCCGGCGTGATCGGGCTCGACGACCTGAACCTCCCGCAGAGCCAGGTCGCGAAGCGCACCGCCGCCTCGAGCCCGGCCGCCGGGCCGGGAGCGCCGCGCACGGCCGGGACGACCTCGGTCCTCACCGGTGGCCCGCAGCCCTGCGCGGACGCGCTCAAAACGCAGGAAGAATTTGAAAGCGGCTACACGGCCGACCAGATCGCCTCCGCCTACAGCCTCTCGGGCTACTACGCGGCGGGGAACCTCGGCGCCGGCCAGACCATCGCCCTCTTCGAGGAAGAACCGTATCTGCCCGCTGACATCGAAGAGTTCCAAAAATGCTACGGAACCCACGCCACGGTTGAACCGGTCGACGTCGATGGCGGGCCGGGACCGTACGTAGCAAAAGACGGCGGCGAGTCGGAGCTCGATATCGAGCAGGTGATCGGGCTCGCTCCCGACGCCAAGGTCATCGTCTACCAGGGGCCCAACGAATCGGGCACGACGCCGCAGATCCTCTCGGCCTACGTCACCGAGAACCGGGCAAAGGTGATGTCGAGCTCCTGGGGTCTCTGCGAGAACGAGACCGGCCTCGCCGAATTCAGCGCCGTCGGCACGCTCCTCCAGGAGGCCGCCGCGCAAGGCCAGTCCTTCTTCGTCGCCGCCGGTGACGACGGGGCCACCGACTGCTACGAAAAAGAAAACCCGGACAAAGCGATCAGCGTCGACTACCCGGGGAGCGATCCGTTCGCCACCGATGTCGGCGGCACCCGCCTGGAAGGGGCGACGACGCCACCGGTCCAATACATCTGGAACGACGGGCCGACCGAAGGCGGCGCCGGGGGCGGCGGTGTCTCGGCTCACTGGGGGATGCCCTCCTACCAGTCGTCGGCGCTCTCGTCGCTGAACGTGGTCAGCCCGCTCGCGGCCGGCACCACCTGCGGCCTGCCCGGCTACTGCCGCGAGGCCCCCGACGTCTCCGCCGAGGCCGACCCCGACACCTCCTACGTCGTGTTCACCGAAAAAAAATGGGGGGAGACCGGTGGCACCAGCGCCGCCGCGCCGCTCTGGGCGGCCTTCGCGACGCTCGCCAACGCCAGCCCGGCCTGCGGCGGCAAGTCGATCGGCTTCGCCAACCCGGCCCTCTACTCGATCGGCGGCACTGCCTATGACGGCAACTTCGACGATGTCACCAGCGCCCGGGCGGGCGGACTGAAATCGAACGACATGTTCGACGACACGAAACCCTTCTTCCCCGGTCCCCACTACGACATGGCGACCGGGATCGGCACGCCGGTCGGGACGACGCTCGGCGCCTCGCTCTGCGCGGTCGCCAACCCGCCCGCGCCGCCCGCACCCCCGGCGCCGACGCCGGTCGGGGACGGCACGGATACGTCCAAGGCGACCCTCGCCCCGACCCCGGCACCCGTCGCCCACCTGAAGACCTCGCGTCTCGCCGGCGTCGCCAAGGGTGCGCCGAAGCTCACCCTCGGCCTCGAAGCACGCCAGGACGCGAAGCTCGAAATCGTGACGATCGCGATGCCCCCGGGCCTCGTCGCGGCTCAGACGAAGAAAGCCCTGGCGGCCGGCATCCTCGCCCGCGCCAACGGCAAGCGCCTCAAGGTCGCCGTGCGCACGGTAGGTAAGTCGATCCAGATCCGCCTGCTCGCTTCTAACGCGGCCGTGTCGCTCCAGATCGGCGCCCCGGCGCTGACCACCACCGACAAGCTCCGCGAACAGGTCAAGGCTGGGAAGACGAAAAAACTAGGCCTCGTCGTCACGACCCGCGAAAGCGGCGCCCAAAACTCCCGCTTCCCCCTCACCCTCCCGCTCTGACGCACGGCAAGGCGTGAACGAGTGGGGTTCCACACTTTCCAGCCCTCTGAGGCGTTTTTCGCGGGCCGGAAACAGAGGGCCCGGCGACGCGCTGCAAGCTTTGTGGTCGCTATAGCGACACCAATGCTTGCATCGCGTCCGTGACCGTTGGACAACACGCGAGGAAGCGTGGAATTCTCACCGTCTTTGTGACGAGGCGGGAGATTGGTGACGCATCCGTGCGTCTCCTGTGACCCTGCGGCGAGTGTCCCTCCACACCCCCCACAGACCCGGCCGTCTCGGCCACGGCCACAGCCTGCC
>JBOGYZ010000328.1:0-9547 GCA_050697015.1 Solirubrobacterales bacterium | reverse complement strand
GGCCACAGCCTGCCAGGGCCGTGGCCGAGACGGCCGTTCCCTTTCCCCGGGTGCCGGCGTGCGAGCCGGTCCATATGAACCTACGCATCAGTGGGGCGGGCTGGACTCGAACCAGCGACCAAGGGATTATGAGTCCCGTGCTCTAACCAACTGAGCTACCGCCCCGGGCCTTCCCGCCCTGCGACTACGGTTCCGCGGCGCAGGGCTTGAAGACAGAGAGAAGTATGCCTTCGCGGACGGTCTTGTTGCCGTTGACGACGGCGATCAACTTCTTGTCCGGCAGTTCCCCGAAGCCTTCTTCGACGCAGGCGATCTGTTCATCGGTGGCGCCGTGCGATTCGGCGAGGCCCTTCATCGTGGTGACGTACTCGGCGCGAAAGAGGTCGAGTTCCTTGCTAGAGGCGTCCGGGTCGATCACCGGCAGGTGGTGCTCCGCTTCACAGGTAGGGCCGGCCAGATAGGTGGCTTCGATCCCCTTTTCTTCGCGTTCGGCTTCGGGGAGTTCGGCGAGTTCCTTGGCTTCGGCCGCACCGAGATCCTTCTTCACCTGAGCTACGACGCACTTCTTGTACCAAGCTTGGTAGGGCAGCTGGCGGAGGATCGCTTCCACTTCGCCGTAGACGCCGTGCACGTCGCTCGGCACAGTGACGGTCTCGTTGCCGAGCTTCGCCGACGTGTCGCCCGAGCCGCCGCCACAACCCACGAGGACGGCGGCGACGGTGATCGCGATCAGGGCGAGGACGACGCGCGGGGACACGGAGCGAGGGCCGACGCGCTCAGGCGCTGAACAGCTGGGCGAGGCTGCGCCCGACGTCCGGTGGCTCTTCTTCGCCCTTCGACGCCGCCGCGGCGCCCTCGGCGAGCGCCTTTGCCGCGTCGGCGATCTGGTGGTCGCGCCCACCGCGGATCGTGCCGGTCTTCTTCGCTTCGGCGAGATCGGACTCCATCAACCCGGCGAGCTCCGCCAGCCGACGCAGCCCCACCACTCCGGCGGTGCCGCGCAGTGCGTGCGCTTCGGCCCGCATCGTCTCGAAGTCGGTCGTCGCGGTCGCCAGCCCCGCCGAGATCACGTCGCAGCGGCGCCGCGCCTCTTCGGCGAAGGAGACGAGCAGCTCGTCCTCGGAGGTGGTTTTGTCGCTCATTCGCCGATCACCTTTTCCACGGTCTGGTCCATCAACTTGGTTCCGAAGCCGCCCTCGATAGTGGCGCTCACGACCCCTTCGCGGTTGATCGCGAACAGCCACGGTTCGGTCGGCAGGTGGAATCTGCGCACCTGCGGACGCACCCCGTTCGACGGGTCGTTTTCGTTGTAGATCTCCATGTGAATGAAGTTCGCCTTGCCTTCGAAGTCGTGCTGGGCCTGTTGGGCGACGTCGACGACGGGCCCACAGACCCGACTCTGGCAGAACTGGGGGGTCGTAAACAAGAGCAGTATGGGTTCCTTTCCGAGGACGTCCGCGTAGTTGACCCTGTTCTGCGTGTCCGGCGGCACCCTCGTCGACAGTTCCGCAAGGTTTCCGCCCTTCCCGATCGGCGTCTGGATCAATGGCGCTTTTTCGCCTGGCCGGGGAATCTTCGCGAATTCACCCACTTTGATGCTTCGAAGGCCGATTTTCGCCCACCCGTCCTTTTCTTTGATCAGCGCCACGGGGCGGTATTCGCCCTCGCTCGGGAAGTTGAGGTCGGCCGAATAGACAACGTTCGCGACATCCGGGTTTTCCGTCGTCGTCTTGCCTTGGAAGGGCTTTTCGGTCGCCAACGATTCGATCCGCGCCGGGAACGGCCCGACCGCGAGCTGTTTGAATGCCTGCCCCTTCGCCTTCCCCGTCTTAGGCGGCGCCTTCGCGTAGTAGATCGCCACCTCGGCGTCGGAGATCTCCTTGCCCGGCCTGCCGGTTTCGGTGTCTTTTTCGGTGACCAGGAACGGATAGCGGTTCGGACCTGGATAGAAGGCTTCCGCCGACGGGGTGATCTTTCCCGATGGCGGGACTTCGGCGACGTCTTCGACCAGTTTTTTCAGCGTCCGTCCCTGGGTCGCCGGGAAGTCGCTCTTCGGCGGCGCTGGACGGCTCTTTCCCGCCTCGGCTTCCTTGTTGACGTGCGACTCGGAGTCCGAGCCGCCGCCGCATCCCCCGACCAGGGCGGCCCCGCATGCGAGCAGGCAAAAGAGGCCCAGGGCCTTACGGGGGGCACGCATCGGCGGCATGTTCGCAGGTAGGCTGGCGCCGTCGTCGAGCAGAGGGGGATGGGATGGCAGAGCGAGCTGCGTTGATCACGGGGGCCTCGGGCGGGATCGGACAGGCGATCGCCGCGGTGCTGGCGGAGGATGGCTACGGCCTCACCCTCTCGGCCCGGCGCCCGGAGAAACTGGAGGACGCGGTCGCGCACCTACGCGACGCCGGGCACGAGGTCGAGACCGTCGCCGCCAACGTCGGTGACGAGGACCAGCTGAAGTCCGTGTTCGCCGCTCACGAGGAGCGTTTCGGCCGCCTCGACGTACTGGTCAACAACGCCGGCGTCGGGATCGGCGCGGCGGCGGCCGAGATCCAGACCAAATTCCTCGACATGCAGCTGGCAGTAAACCTCCGCTCGGTCATCCTCGGGACGCGCGAAGGCCTGCCGCTGCTGCGCAAGGCGGCCGCCGAGCACCGCAAGGCCCTGATCGTCAACACCGCCTCGATCGCCGGCAAATCCGGTCAGCCCTGGCTCTCGATCTACGGCGCGACCAAGGCGGCCGTCCTCAACTTCAGCGTCGCGACCGAGCGCGAGATCGGCGGCGAAGGGATCGCCTGCACGGCCCTCGCCCCCGCCTTCGTCGACACCGACATGACCGACTTCGTCAAGGAGACGGTGCCGGCCGAGGCGATGATCCGTCCCTCCGATATCGGCGAGGCGGTCCGGATGCTGCTGAAGCTGTCCCCGAACTGTCACATCCCGGAGATCGTCTTCACCCGACCGGGCGAGGCGATCGGCGCGCCGTAGTGCGGGCACTGGTCGCCGCCTTCGGCGACCCCGGCCACGTCTTCCCGGCGATCTCGTTGGGACGGGCGCTGGCGCGCCGCGGGCACGCGGTGACGATCGAGACCTGGGAGGAGCGCCGCGCCGCGGTCGAGGGCGCCGGGCTCGACTTCGCCGCCGCCGAGGAATACCGGACCTTCCCGCCGCCGGAGCCCGGGACCGACGAGGGCCAGCACGCCGCCGACGCGGCGCGGGCGCTGCTGCCGCTGATCGAGCGCCTCGACCCGGCGGTCGTCGTCTCCGACATCCTCACCCTCGCCCCGACCCTCGCCGCCGAGGCGGCCGGGGTGCCGCTCGCCACCCTGATCCCCCACATCTACCCGGTGGTCGAGCCGGGCCTCCCGTTCTTCGCCGTGGGACTGCGGAAGCCGCGGACGCCGGTCGGGCGGGCGGTGTGGAAGGCGGGACAGCGGGCGCTCGACGTCGGGCTCGAGCACGGGCGCCGGGACCTGAACGGCCAGCGCGAGCGCCTCGACCTCCCTCCCCTGGACCGCTTCCACGGCGGCATCAGCCCCGACCTCGCCCTCGTCGCCACCTACCCCCAGCTCGAGTACCCGCGCTCCTGGCCCGCCGGGGTGCAGGTGACCGGGCCGATGCCCTTCGAGGTCCCACACCCCGACGTCGAGCTCCCGCCCGGGGACGCGCCGCTCGTCCTCGTCGCCCCGAGCACCGCCCACGACTCCGAGAACCACCTCGTGCGAACCGCCTTGGCATCCCTGGCCGACGAGCCGGTCCGCGTCGTCGCCACCACCAACCGGGTGCGCCCGCAGAGCTCGATCGCCGTCCCCGCCAACGCCGTCCTCGTCGACTGGCTGAGCTACAGCCAGCTGATGCCGATCGCCGCCCTGGTCGTCTCCCACGGCGGCCACGGCACCGTCGCCCGTGCGCTCGGAGCCGGAGCCCCGGTCCTGATCTCCCCGATCACCGGAGACATGGGCGAGACCGCGATGCGCGTCTCCTGGGCGGGCGCGGGACTCTCCCTCCCCTGGCGCCTCTGCCGGCCGGGCCCCCTCCGCTGGGCCACCCGCCGCCTCCTCGCCGACCCGAGCTTCCGCGCCCGCGCCGAGGAGATCGCCGCCTGGGGACGGGAGCACGACGGCGCCGACCGCGGCGCCGAACTGGTCGAGCGGTTGGCCGCTCGCGCCCGTACCGCCGCGAGCTAGTCCTTTTTTCATCCCCTCGCCTCGCACTCGCGGGTATTCATCGACCATCGGGGGTATCAGGATCTAACCGGTTCCCAGAATGAACACGGAGAGTGTCTCGATGCCCGTCCACGACAGAGCCCGCCGTCCGCTCGCCCTTCTCGTCTTCCTCGCGGTCATGTGCTGGGCGGGTGCCCTTGCCAACACCGCAACCGCCGCGCCCCTCGAAGGCGTGACGGGTGCGATCACCGAAGGCGTCGGCGAACCCGTTCGCGAAGTTGTCGAAAGCGTCTCACCGCCGGTCCAGGAAATCACCGAAGCCGCCACCGGGCCGGTCCAGGAAGCAACGCAAGTCGCGCCGCCGGTGCAAGAAGTGACCGAAGCGGCGACGGCGCCGGTCGAAGCGGTGAAGGAAACCGTGAAGCCGCCCGTGAAGGCCGTCACCGAAACCGTGGCTCCGCCCGCCAAGGCGGTCACCGAAGCCGTGCGGCACCCTTCGGCCTCCCCGCCGGTCAAGCTGCCGAGCGTCCCGACGACCCAGGGCGCGGGCACCAGGGCCGCCAACCACGTGATGCAGGGAACGGTCGAAGACGTCACCGGAACCGTCCTCCCCAGGTCGAAACGTATCTCGTCCTCCCCGGGACCAGATCCGACGGGCACGAAGGTCGGATCGCCGCAGGATGTCGCCGACCAAGGCTCGGTGGCGCCACGTTCCGTGGACCGCACGGGGCTGCGGCAGGGAAACTCCTTCGTTCCGTCCCCCACCATCAATGGATCGACCGGCGCCCCGCTGCCGAAATGGGTGGCCTACGTCTGGCCGGCGATCGCGCTTTTCCGGCCCGGACTGACGGACTTGCTGGACCATTGGGAGGCGGCCGTGCGCATCGCGCTCGGGGCGGATGAGGGGTTCGGTGAAACGACCGGGACCGGACCGGTCGTCGCGGGCGTACATGCAACCGGTGGCCGGTCGGGGCAGGCAGATTCATCCTCCCCCTCCTCCTCTTCCTCGCCCTTCTCGAAGATCGCCACCGCGGTCGGCGACTTCCCCTACAACGGGGCCGGAGCCGCGCTTGCCTACCTCTTGATCGTGGCGATCATGGTGATTGCCCTCTACGGCGCGGTTCGATGGGAAATCGCCCGCAGTCGCCGCGAAGGGCGTGGGTAACGTCCGGAAGTTCGATCAGCGCGGCCTTGCGTCGCGATCTGAGCGTCAGTCCTCCGACTCCTCTTCGCCCTCCGGGACCGATCGGTTTGGGTGCAGCCATTTCTCACTGCTCCTTCAGGTAGGGCACATCCCCCATCTTGAACAAGTAGCCTGGGCACATGGACTTCGACTTCCGTTTCCGCCACGCCAGCGGAAAATGGGAAACCGTCGGTCATCGAAGAGCCGCCGATTGGGAGACGGCTCTCGAGAAGCTGAGGGAGAACACCCCGGGTGGCCTGCCCCCAGGCCGCTACATGTCTCGTCCGCGTGGCCGACAGAAAGACTGGGACCTGTTCTCCCTGGACCTGGACGGCAAGATCGCGACGCCGACCAGCACCAACGCCTCCGAGTAGTCCTCGCGCTCGCCGAGATTCCGCCGGCGAGGCCACATTGAAGCTCCGGGGGTGGGACTCGAACCCACAACCCTTCGATTAACAGTCGAATGCTCTGCCGATTGAGCTACCCCGGAACGGCGATGGCCCGGTGGGGCCGGCTGGGGAATTTAGCGGGTCAGCCCGCGACCCGTTGGGCGTGGGCGATCCGTTCGACCAGGGCCGCGCGCTCGCGGCTGAGGCGGGCGCGTCGCTCGTAGTCACCGCGCTCACCGGCGGCGGCGATCTCGTCCTCCAGTCGGCGCTGATCGAGGAGCAGGAAGTTCAGCTCCATCGCCTCCTCCGAGGCGGGCTCCTCGCGGGCCAGCATCACCAGTTCGGTGATCAGCGCGGCGAGGGCGCCGTTTTCGCGCGGCAGGTGTTCGGCGGCGTCCTTCGGGTGGGCGCGGATGAACTCGGCGGCGGCCTGACCGGAGCGCGAGAGGTGCCTCTCCCCCAGTCGCTCCAGGTAGCCGGCACCCGGCTCCGGCAGCGCGATGCACATCGCCAGGAGCGCCCGCTCGCGGCGTTCGCGGGAGGTCAGCTCGGCGGGACGCTGGAGTGGCGCTTGCGGTTGCTGCGGCGCCGGTGCCCGATCGCGATTCTGTGGAGGTGCCGCGGATGCCCCCGGACCGCCGGTCGCCTGGGTCGCGGCGACGACCCGCCCCATCAGCATCGCCGGCTCGAGGTCGAGGCGGCCGGCGACCTTGCGCACCAGCTCGGACTGACTCGCGCCTTCCTCCATGCCGGCGATGATCGGGGCGATCTCGGCGAGCGCCTGGTCGCGCTCAACCGGCGAGGAGGTGTCGGTGCGGTCGAGGACGCGCGTCACCTGGAAGTCGGTCAGCTCGGCGGCATCCTCGGCGTAGCCGCGGAAGCGCTCAGCGCCGTCGGCCTCGGTCATCAGCTCGGCCGGGTCGACGCCTTTCGGCATCGAGGCGACGCGCAGGCGCATCCGCCGCCCGCCGGCGACCCGCTGCGCGCGCAGCATCGCCTCCTGGCCGGCTTCGTCGGCGTCGAGCGCCAGGATCACCTCGTCGACCACCCCGGAGAGCGTTTTGACCTGATCCGGCGTGATCGCGGTGCCCATCACGCCGACCGCCCCCTGCAGCCCGGCCTGGTGCAGGGCGAGGACGTCGGTGTAGCCCTCGACCACCAGGGCGCGGTTCTCCTTTGCCATCGCGGCGCGGGCGCGGTCGAGGCCGTAGAGGATCTCCGACTTGTGGAAGAAATCGGTCTCGGAGGTGTTCACGTACTTCGGTTTCTGGTCCTCGCGCGTCGCCCTCCCGCCGAAGCCGAGGACGCGCCCGCGAGGGTCCCGGATCGGGAACATGATGCGCGCGCGGAAGCGGTCGTACTCCTGACCCTGGCGGCTCCGCTGGACGAGGCCGACGCTGTGCATCTCGGGGACCGTGAAGCCCGCCCGCTGGCCGGCGACGAGGATCTTGTCCCAGGCGCTGGGGGCGAAGCCGACTCCGAAGTCGCGCAGCGTCTGCTCGGCGAGCCCGCGGCCGGCGAGGTAATCGCGCGCTTTCCCCGCCTCCTTCGACTCCCAGAGGTAGTTCGCGTAGTAGGCCGACGCGCGCTCCAGCAGTTGCTGCAGGCGCTGGCGGGCCTGGCGGCGCGCCTCCGCCCGCGGGTCCTCCTGCTCGCGCTGCAGCTCGACCCCGTAGCGGTCGGCCAGCGCCTCCACCGCCTCGGAGAAGTTGAGGCTCTCTTTCTCCATCACGAAGCCGAAGATGTCCCCCGCCACCCCGCAGCCGAAGCAGTGGTAGAGCTTGTCCTGCGGGTCGACCGAGAAGGACGGCGAGCGCTCGTCGTGGAACGGGCAGAGGCCCATCATCTGGGCACCGTTCCGTTTCAGATCCGTGTAGCGGCCGACCTCGGCGGCCATGTCGGCGGCGTCCCGGACGGCGTTGATGCTGTCGGAGGAGATCCGGGCCATCTAGAAGCGCGCCGCCTCGGGGATCGCCAGGTCGGTGAAGCGGGCGATGCAGTAACGGTCGGTCATCCCGGCGATGTAGTCGGTGACGCGCTGGGCGTGGTCGGCGGTCGGGTCGAGCGCCGGGATCATCTCCGGCTGCGCGAGGTAATGGTCGAAGAGGCCGGTCATCGTGCGCTCGACCCGGACGTGCTCCGAGCGCGCCGTCTCACCGAGATACACACGGTCGAACATGAACTTGCGCAGCCGCAGCATCGCCATCCCGACCTCCTCGGACTGGCGAATGTCGCCGGCGCCGCGCGAGTGCTCGACGATGTCGGCGACGAGGGTGTCGATGCGGATCGAGCCGGTCGGGCCGAGCAGCTCGATCTCGGCGGTGGGCAGGTCCTCGGGGTGGAGGATCCCGGCCCGCAGCGCGTCGTCGATGTCGTGGTTGATGTAGGCGACGCGGTCGACGAGGCGGACGATGCGCCCCTCGAGGGTCGCCGACTTGGTCGGGCCGGTGTGGTTGAGGATGCCGTCGCGGACCGGCGCGGTGAGGTTGAGGCCGACGCCGTCGCGCTCCAGCACCTCGACGACCCGCAGCGAGTGCTCGTTGTGCCTGAAGCCGCCGCCGTCGGGACGGACGCGCCGCAGGCACCGGTCGAGCGTCTCCTCCCCGGCGTGGCCGAAGGGCGGGTGGCCGAGGTCGTGACCGAGCCCGATCGCCTCGGTCAGGTCCTCGTTCAGCCCCAGCGCGCGGGCGACGGTGCGGGCGATCCCGCATGCCTCCAGCGTGTGGCTGAGGCGGGTCCGGTAATGGTCCCCCTCGGGGGCGACGAAGACCTGGGTCTTGTGCTTCAGCCGGCGGAAGGACTTCGAGTGGACGATCCGGTCGCGGTCGCGCTGGAACGGCGTGCGCAGCGGGCTGTCGGGCTCGGCGACGGCGCGCTCGGCCGGATAGGAGCGGGTGGCATCGCCGGAGAGGAACTCGTCCTCCCAGGCGCGGACCCGGTCCTCGAATGCGACGGTGGCGGGGGGCATCTCATCGATCTTACGGGCCGTTCGCCGGCCTCCCTCAGGCTGCCGCACGTAGTTGGACATGAGCGTGGTGCTCGAGGGTCTCTCCAACCGCCCGCTCGACCTGCCGCAGGGCGGGCGGCTCGGCGGCCGGCGCCTCGATCAGCGGCTTCGCCAGGGCCTCGACCATGAAGCGGTGGGCTTCCTCGGTGAGCGGGAACGAAGCGGCCTCGCAGCTGGCGCAGACGACGCCGCCGGAGGCGCCTGAGAACCCCGCCAGGTGCTCCGCCTCGCCGCAATTGGCGCAGGAGGCGAGTTCGGGGGCGAATCCCGCGACCAAGGCCAGCTTGAGGCGGAACGAGAGCGCGACTTCCAGGCTGATAGACCGCGGCTGGCCCGGTTCGTCGAGCAGCGAGAGATATCGGCAGAGCAGGTTGTAGGCGGGCAGGTTGGCCTCGGTCGAGTCGAGCAGGCGCAGCACGGCGTCGCAGGCGCGGGCGCCACAGCCGATCGCGGCGCCGTCGGAGCGCAGGCGCGCGTAGCCGTCAAGCGTCGAGACGCTGGTGACGGTCATCAGGTCGCTGCGTCCCTGGTGAAGGACGAGGTCGAGGCGGAAGAACGGCTCGAGCCGGCCGCCGAAGCGCGATTTCGGTTTGCGAGCGCCCTTCGCGATCGCCCCGAAGCGTCCCAGAGTCGGCGAATAAAGGTGCAGGATCCGGTCAGCCTCGCCGTAGCGAATGCTCCTCAAAACAACCGCTTCCGTCTTGACCGTAGCTCCCGCCATTGAGAGAAGTGTGCGGGACGGACCGGACGGACCCGCCCGCGCCAGCCGTCCCCCGGTCGAGTTCGCACTTCTCCGCGCTATCCGCGG
>JBOGYZ010000327.1:0-3467 GCA_050697015.1 Solirubrobacterales bacterium | reverse complement strand
GGCAGGCTGTGGCCGTGGCCGAGACGGCCGGGTCCGTGGGGAGTGTCGAGGGACACTCGCCTGCGTGTCACGGGAGACGCACGGATGCGTCACGAGACCCGGGAGCCGTCACGGAGAGCGTGGGAAGTCCACGCTTCCTCCCGTGTCGTCCGACAGTCACGGACGCGTTGTCGACTTTGACCCCCTTATAGGGGGCCTGAAGTCGACAGCGCGTTTCCGGGCCCTGGTTTCGGGCACTGAAAAGAGCCCGGAAGTGCCCGAAGGCGGCGGGAGGTGTGGAGTTCCCGGCATCTTCGTCGCCGATCCGGGCGGATGTGCCTTCTCCCGCGCATGACCGTCACGTAAGTCCGACCTCCTCCCGTCCTTGTGCCGGCTCTCACACGAACCCCTCCCAGGACCCAACTAGGACGGCCGCCCGCGCCCCGAACCCTCAATCCAGCAGCGGGGCGAGCCGCAACGCCACCCGCAGCTCCAGTTGTCGCTCGGTCACGGGGCGGCCGAGGAGGGATTCGGCGCGCCGGACTCGGTAGGAGACGGTGTTGGCGTGGATGCCGAGGCGGCGCCCGGCGCGGACGAAGCTGAAGCCCTCGTCGAGGAAGACGGCTACCGTCGAGGCGAACCGGGCCGTCGCGTCGTCGCGGGCGGCGAGCGGGCCGAGCTCACGGACGGCGAAGCGGCGGGCGCCCTCGGGGTCCTCCGCGAGCAGCGCCTCCAGCGCCAGGTCCGGGTAGGTGGCGATGGCCCCGTCGCCATCGTGGCGCAACTGGGCGACGCGGCGCGCCAGGAGCGCCTCGTGGTGGCTCAAGACGAAGCCCTCGACCCCTGCCGCCGGCGTTCCGGCGGCGATCGAGAGACCGCGGGTTCCGGCGCGGGGAGGGCGCAGGCGCGACAGGTCGGGCTCGCTCCGGCGCCCGGCCCAGCAGGCGAGGTGCCTGCCCTCGGCGACGGTCAGCGGCGCCCCCGCCCCGAGCGACTTGGCGACCGCGGCCGCCGCGCGCTCCATCTCCGCGAACAGGCCGCCGGCGTCGCCGGGCCGCTCGCCGGCCTCCTCGCTCCAGACGACGAAGCCGACGTGGAAGCGGTCGAGCTCGTAGCCGAGCCGCAGGCTGACAGCGGTGATGTCGACCGCGGTGGCGCCGCCGAGCAGCGCCCGCACCTCGGCCGCTCGAACGGCCGCCGCGCCGCGCACCCACTGTTCGTGCTCGCTCATGTAGACGTCGGTCAGCCGCCGCTCGATCGCCTCGACGTAGGCGAAGATCCAGGCGTTGAAGTAGGCCATCGCCTCGGTCAGGAGGTCGGCGTCGTCGGTCACCACGCGCAGCTGCTCCAGGATGATTCCGCCGAAGACGCCCTGGGCGGCGCGGTAGGCGCGTTGCATCAGGCTCAGCTCGAGGCCGCGGACGACGTACTCCTTCGTGTAGCCGATCGCCTCCGGCGGCGGTTGCACCGATGCGGGGTCGTCGCCTTCGCGCATCATCGTCACGATCAACCCGATGTTGGAGCGGGCCGCCTGCAGCGTCCACGGCCGCATGTCCTCGTCTAGCTCGGGCAGATGGTCATGGACGGTGTCGGTGAGCGTCTCCGAGATCTCCTCGACCTGGTGGCCGAGCATCTCGACGAGACCGTCGATCTCGCCGCGGCTCGCGGTGGGCGGTGAGACGATTCCAGCGGTCGGTCCCATCCCATCAATCTAGAACCTTTGTGCTTTGGACACAAACTGCGCAATCGCGGTGGGTTGCCGAAGACGACGACAACGTGGCTGCCGATGCCTACCCTCAAGCGAAGGCTGCCGGGGGGCGGCCCGCGGTGGAGCTGCTCGCCTGGAGGTGGCAAGGCGAGCAGCTCCCGCTTAGTTCGAATCGACAAGGGGCAGCAACAGCGGGGCGCGAGGCGGAGGCGGGTGCAAGGCTCGTAATCTGGCTCGCGTCACGCATTCCCGTAAGGGGCCACGTCAGCCATGCCGACCCCGACGGTCTCGGACACCCCGCTCGACGAGCGCTCGCGAACGGAGATCCTCTCGAGCGATTCGCTGGAGTTTCTCGGCGAGCTGCACGCCGGCTTCGACGCCCGCCGCCGGGCGGAGGCGGGGCGGCCGGAGGAGACGCGGCGGGTCTTCGAGGAGGTCGCGCTCGGCGACGACTTCCCGGACTTCCTCACCGAAAAGGCCTACGCGCTGCTCGACTGAGCGCGCTCCACGTTCCCCCGGTGGGGCCCGGACAGCCAGTCATGCTCCAGGCGCGTGTCGACCGGTTCCTCTCCTCGCCGCAGTGCGTCGATGTAGGCGCGGTCGGCGGCGAGGCGGGCCGCCACCTCGGGACCTTCGGCGACGGCGCCGTGGCCGGGGACCAAGGCGTCGACCTGCCCGGCGGCCTCACCCAGCCGGTCGAGCGCCGCTTCGTAAGCGCCTACCTGATCGTCCTGGCGAGGGTCGAAGAGCGGGATCAGGACGTCGGAGAGCATGTCGCCGGCGAGCAGGACGCCGCGGTCGGCGAGGAGGACCGCGACGTGGCCGACGGCGTGCGCCCGATGCTCGATGATCTCGCCCGGCACGGGTCCGCCGTCCGCGGGCAGCGGGGTGACGAGCGCCACCAGCTCCAGCGGGACACCCGTCGCTTCCTCCGCCGCCATCTCTTGCGCACGCTCCCGGTTCTCCCCGGCGATCTGGGCGCAGGCGGCACTGGCGTAGCGCGGCACATCGCCGAACCGGCCATGCCAGAGCAGGTGATCGAAGTGAGGATGAGTGGAGAGCCCGGCGACCACCGGGATGCCGAGCCGGTCCACCTCATCGGCGAGATCCTCCAGCTCGGCGCCATGGATGCCGGGATCGATCACGACCAACCCCTCGTCGCCGCGCACGACGATGGAGTTGGTCCAGACCCACTCGCTCTGCCGGACCCAGACGCCGTCGGCCACCTGATTCAGCTCGCCCATCTCCACCCCAATCTAGCCCGGGTTGACCCGGCGCGGGCCGTGGATAGCGGGACGGGCGTTGTTCGGGCGCTTGCGCCCGTCCGAGATGCGTCCCGGGCGTCTTGTGGCGGCCCTGGCAGGCTGTGGCCGCCACGAGACGCCCGGGACGTGAGGGGTCCGTGGGAGAGCCGGCACAGGGACCGTGCGAAGTCGGACTTACGTGACGGCTCCGCGCGAGAGAAGGCCACATCCGCCCCGATCGTTGACGAAGATGCCGGGGACTCCACACTTCCCGCCGCCTTCGGACACCTTCAGGCGCTTTCCGGGCCGGGATCGAGGGCCTGGGAACGCGATGCAAGCTTTGTGGTCGCCATAGCGACACCAAAGCTTGCAGCGCGTCCGTGACCGTTGGACAACACGGAAGGAAGCGTGGACTTCCCACGCTCTCTGTGACCGCTCCCGAGATCCGTGACGCATCCCTGCGTCTCCCGTGACCCGCAGGCGAGTGTCCCGCCACGATCCCCACAGACCCGGCCGTCTCGGCCACGGCCACAGCC